>JAZQJX010000077.1:0-39549 GCA_045541875.1 Clostridia bacterium
ATTTTGTATGACTATTTAAAATCTATTGGTGCAAACGTTATATACTATATTCCCGACAGAGCAAGCGAAGGTTACGGTCTTAACAATCAGGCAGTAGACAAATTAAAGTGTGAAAATACGGAAATGATTATTACCGTTGACGTTGGGATAACGGCTGTTGAAGAAGTTGAATATGCAAAAAGCAAAGGTCTTGAAATCATAATTACTGACCACCACACTCCTATGGATATTCTTCCTGAAGCATCTGCGGTCATAAATCCTAAAATCTGTCCTGAATATCCTTTCTCTGAACTTGCAGGGGTTGGTGTTGCGTTTAAACTTGTGTATGCCCTGTCAGGATGCGACAACGAAGTTATTGAAAAATATTCAGCCATTGCCTGCATTGGCACAATTGCTGATATGGTGCCTTTGAAGGGCGAAAACCGTTTTATTGCATCCTACGGATTAAAGAAACTTTCAGAATCTGACAATTACGGTCTTAATGCCCTGATTGAAGTTTGCGGAATTGACAAAAAGCAGATTACATCATCAAACATCGGATACGGTCTTGCACCGAGAATGAATGCGGCAGGAAGAATTGCATCGGCATCCACATCTGTTGAACTTCTCCTTGCAAAGGATGAAATTGAGGCTATGGAAATTGCCGTGATGCTCGATGAGGGAAACAAAGCAAGACAGGCGGAAGAACAGAAAATTTTTGATGAGGCAATTGAGATAATCGAAAGAGACAAACTTTTTCTTGATAATGTGATTATAGTTGCTCAAAAAGACTGGCATCATGGAATTATAGGAATAGTTTCTTCTAAAATTACGGAAAAATATTACAAGCCAAGTGCAGTTTTATCAATCGGTGATGACGGATGTGTGAAAGCATCGGGCAGAAGCATTAAGGGATTTAACATTTTTGATGCATTATCCGAGTGCAGTGATTGTCTTTTGAAATTCGGCGGGCACGAACTTGCTGCGGGATTCAGTCTGGCAAGTGAAGATATTGTCAAATTCAGAGAAAAAATCAACAAATATTCCGAAAGCATAATGACAGAAGAAATTCTGACTCCGAAACTTACGATTGATTCAGAAATTTTAATATCAGACATAAATCACGGTCTGATTGAAGAACTTAAGATTTTGGAACCCTACGGAATCGGCAACAAATCTCCCATATTCTCCATAGAGAATGTTAATGTTAAAAACATCAGAGTGAGTCAATCGGGAAAGCACGCCTTTGTAGGATATGAAAAAGGGAAAAACCACGGCGACTCCCCTGCTTTCAATCTTGTGGAGAAAACCTCAGAATATTCAACCGGTGATGTTGTCTCCATTGCAGGAAATCTCAACATTAATTCTTTCAGAGGGATTGACACTCCACAGTTTATTGTGAAAGACATTCGTCCGGGAGAAAAAAGCGAATATACAATTGATAATCTGAGGCAGGTTTTTTTATGTATTAAAAATTATATTGAAAGAGAAAAATACACTTTCAGTCTGACAGAACTTTCAAATGACCTTAAAAAAGCAGGAATTTGCTCATTCGGTTCAGTGAGACTTAAGAATATTTTAAAGATTTTTGACGAAACCGACTTAATTAAAGCAAGATTTTCAAACGAAAGTGTAAGTATATTAAAGGGTGAAAATTTTTCAGGTAAGTGTGACATTGAAAATTCACCAACTTTCATCAACGTACAAACTTTATAGAATAAAGCGAGGAAAAAGAAATGGCTAAAGATGTTTCTTTTGAAAACTTAATAGAAAAAATCAAAGGGTATAATCCTAATTTTAACAGAGAAAAACTTGAAAAGGCTTATGAACTTGCAAGCAAAGCCCATGGTTCACAAGTGAGAAAATCGGGAACTCCATATATCACCCATCCCGTTGCTGTTGCTCACAATGTTGCAGATATGCAACTTGATGTGGACTCTGTTTGTGCAGCCCTCCTTCACGATGTTGTTGAAGATACGGATTATACAAGCGAATATATTGCGCAGGAATTTGGCGAGCAGGTCAGCCTTTTGGTCGACGGAGTTACAAAACTTGACAAAATCCAGTTTTCATCCAAAGAAGAAAGAGACATGGAAAACCTAAGAAAGATGTTTCTTGCAATGGCATCTGACATCAGGGTTATTCTCATAAAGATTGCTGACCGTGTTCACAATATCACAACACTAATCAGCATGAGCGATGAAAAGCAAAGAGAAAAGGCAAGAGAAACTCTTTCGGTATATGCACCCCTCGCCCACAGACTCGGTATGTACAAAATTAAATGGGAACTTGAGGACTTGTCTCTTAAGTATATTGACCCTGTGGCGTATCACGAAATTGTTGAGGGAATTAATCAGAAAAGGCAGGAAAGAGAAGAATATATTGCATCCATAAAAAGAGACATAAAAGACAAACTTACAGAACTTGGAATTGATTGCAGAATTGATGGTAGGCCTAAACATTTTTACAGTATATACAGAAAAATGTTTACTCAAAACAAGACTCTTGACCAGATATATGACCTTTTTGCAGTGAGAATCATCACTGAAAATGTCAGCGATTGTTATGCGGCTTTAGGGGCAGCACACGAACTCTACAAGCCGATGCCCGGAAGATTCAAAGACTATATTGCAATGCCAAAGCCCAATATGTATCAGTCACTTCATACAACGGTTATCGGACACGAAGGTATTCCTTTTGAGATTCAGATAAGAACAAAAGAAATGCACGAAATTGCCGAAAACGGTGTTTGCGCTCACTGGAAGTATAAGGAAGGCGGAAAAAAATCTGCAGACGGTGCATTGGAACAAAAATTCCAATGGATAAAACAGATTCTTGAAACCCAGACCGACTCAAAAGATGAAGAAGAGTTTTTGCAGGTTCTCAGAATTGATATGTTCACAGATCAGGTGTTTGTATTTTCACCAAAGGGAGATGTTTCAAGTTTCCCTGCAGGTGCAACACCCATTGATTTTGCGTTTAACGTGCATAGTGCCGTGGGATGCAGAATGCAGGGTGCAAAGGTTAACGGAAAAATTGTGAACCTTGACTATCAACTCCAAAACGGTGATATTGTTGAAATCATCACTTCTTCTGCCGTTCACGGGCCAAGCAGAGACTGGCTGAAAATTGTTAAAACAAGTCAAGCAAGAAACAAAATTCACCAATGGTTTAAAAAAGAAAAACGTGAAGAAAACATCATCAAAGGAAAAGACCTTCTTGAAAAAGAGATTAAGCGTCAGGGATATGGCGATTTTGGTCTCACTTCGCCTGAATATATTGAAATGCTTGTTAAACGCTATGGATTTGCATGCACCGATGACCTGTATTCAAACATAGGATACGGAGGAATACAACTTAACAACGTTATTTCAAAACTTAAAGATGAATACAAAAAGAGAAACACAGATCCCGAGAAAAAACTCCTTGAAATTACAGCCGACACTCAGAAAAAAGGCTCAAAGAGTTCGTCATCAGGCGGAATTATGGTAAAAGGTGTTGACAACTGTCTCATAAGATATTCAGGATGCTGTAACCCTGTTCCCGGCGACAAAATTGTGGGTTACATCACAAGAGGCAGGGGTGTTTCCATTCACAGGCAAGATTGCGTAAATATTTCCGCACTCTACACAGATGATGAAGAGAAAAAGAGAATGATTGACGTTTTCTGGGAAGACAGCAAAGAAGATTTTTATGTTGCTCACCTTAAAATTGTCGGTTCTGACAGAAACGGACTTTTGATTGATGTTGCAAATGCCATAAACGATTCAACTGTTACACTAAAATCTCTTAATGCCCGTGCCACCAAAAATCAGATGGCAATTATAGAGGCAAGTGTTGAGATCAAAAATACTGAACAACTTGACCATCTTATTAACAAAATCAAAAATGTTAAAGATATAATAGATGTGTCAAGAAATCATTGATTGGAAGGAATTTTTTATGACAAGTGAAAAACTTTCCCTTGGAAGTCTTGGAACAAACTGCTATATAGTTTATGATGAAGACTCAAAAGAAGCATTTGTAGTAGACCCTGCAGACAGTTTCTTTAAAATCAGAAAAAGACTTGACGAACTCAGTTTAAAAGTTAAATATATCATTTTAACTCATGCTCATTGCGACCATATCTGTGCCCTTGACGAACTTAAAAATTATACCGGTGCAAAGATATGTGTGGGAAGATATGAAAAGGATGCCCTCAATGATTCAAATCTTAATCTTTGTCATCTTTTCGGTTGTTCCTCACCTGTTTCAGAGGCAGATGTGCTTTTAAAAGATGGTGACAAAATGTCATATGGAAATTCCTGTGTGACAATCATTGAAACTCCCGGACACACTCCCGGTTGTATTTCCATTTTCTATGATGACACTCTTATTTCAGGTGACACTCTCTTTTTTGAATCTGTTGGAAGAACAGATTTTCCGGGCGGAAGCACCAGAGAACTTTTAAATTCAATCAAGGAAAAACTATATGTTCTTCCGGATTCTACCGTGGTTTGTCCCGGTCACGGTGACAACACTACCATAGGGCACGAAAAAACAAACAATCCCTTTGTATGGTGATATGATGAAAATATATCTTGACAATCACAGCGAAGAATATGCCGTAAGAGAAATGGTGAGTGCATATTTCCCAAAACAAAAATTTGAGATTATACATTCTTCTCTCCCATCAGATGAAAAGTCTGACTATGTGTATTCTTTGTATACCACAAAAAATAATTTTCACAGTTTTTTATGCAGGGTTAAGATTGGTGATAAAATTTTTGAAAAGACAATTTGCGGAAATGAATTTGACAAAAACCTCATAAAAAAATCAGTATCCGTTTGTCTTGAAAAAGTTACGGGGATTCATCTTCCCTGGGGACTTATGACCGGAATCAGACCTTCAAAAAACGTTAGAGAATTTCTGGCAAGCGGCGGAACGAATCCCGATAACTATCTTATTGACAGATTCGGGTGTGACATTTCAAAAGCAAAACTTGCAACTTGTGTGGAGAAGACGGAATCTAAGTATATTGATTCAAAGTATGATGACGGCATAAGTTTGTATATTGGCATACCATTTTGTCCGACAAGATGCCTGTATTGTTCATTTACATCACAGTCTATCGCTTTTTCCAACAAACTTATCAAGCCCTATATGGACTCTCTCATACACGAAATTGAAGAAGTGGCAAAACTTGAATATGTTAAAAAAAGGCGCATTGAAACCATATATTTTGGCGGAGGTACGCCAAGTGCCCTCTCCCATTCTGATATTGAAAGACTTTTTGTTGCAACAGAGAGTAATTTTGATTTATCCCACGTTAAGGAAATCACCTTTGAGGCAGGAAGACCTGACACGGTGACAGGAGAAAAACTCGACGTTTTAAAAAGGCACAATGTGTCAAGAATAAGCATCAATCCCCAGACCATGAATGATGAAACTCTCAGGATTATCGGAAGAAATCATACAAGCGAGGAATTTTTAAAAAGTTTTCACCTTGCAAGGGAATTTGGTTTTTCTCACATTAACTGTGACATAATTGCAGGACTTCCGGGCGAAAGTGAAAAGGATTTTTCAAACACACTTTCTGTTTTGGAAAAACTAAGCCCTGAAAGCATTACCGTTCACACAATGAGCATTAAACACGGTTCATTTCTTGATATGAACTATGATATGTATTCAATGACTGCATCAAATACTGTTAACAATATGCTTGACATGGCTCATGAGGTTATGACAAAAAACAATATGCATCCCTATTATATGTACAGGCAGAAAAATATGCTTGGAAATCTTGAAAATGTCGGATATTGCAAAAACGTGTGCGAATGTATTTACAACATATACATAATGGAAGAAGTGCAGTCAATCATTGCACTTGGTGCCGGCGGTTCAACAAAACTTACAGACAATGACAGGATTGAAAGAGTTTTTAATGTTAAGGAAGTATCTGAATATATCAAAAGGACAGACGAAATGATTCAGAGAAAAACAGATCTTGCAAAATTGTTTTAATCTGATATCAGTTTGACAAAACATTTTAGTTGTGATATATTTTATGTACATATGAAAACAGAGGTTATGATATGAAAATAATGGAATCAGCCCAAAACTATCTTGAAACTATATATATGCTTCAGAAGAAAAACGGAAGTGTGAGAAGCATTGACATTGCTCACGAACTTTCCTATTCAAAGCCAAGTGTTTCTGTTGCCATGAAGAATTTCAGAGAAGCGGGATATATTACCGTTGATGAAAGCGGTGAGATTAAACTCACAAAAAAAGGCGAAGAAATTGCAGTTAATATGTATGAAAGGCACACTCTCATTGCAAAAGCACTTATGGCTATCGGGGTGTCTGAAGAAACTGCATATAAAGACAGTTGCAAAATTGAGCATGATATCAGCGACGAAAGTTTTGAAAAAATCAAAGATTTTATAGATAGAAATGCAAAATAAAACCAACATTGAAAGGAAGATACATATGAAACTTTGGGGCGGCAGATTTTCTAAAAACACCGATTCTGAAGTCAATGATTTCAACTCATCCATAAGATTTGACCAGAGAATGTACCGTCAGGATATTCTCGGAAGTATTGCACACGCAAAAATGCTTGGAAAATGCAATATTATTCCAAAAGAAGACTCTGAACTTATTGTTAAGACTCTCAGGGAGATTCTTTCTGACATTGAAAGCGGAAAAATTGAGTTTATGATTGATGCAGAAGATATTCATATGAATATTGAAACCATTCTCACAAAGCGCATTGGTGATGCGGGAAAAAGACTTCACACAGGAAGAAGCCGCAACGATCAGGTTGCTCTTGATGTGAGAATGTATATAAAAGATGAGATTGTCGAAATAAAAGAAATGCTTGTGTCACTTGAAAAATCTCTTTTGAAACTTGCATCTGAGAATCTTGACACCATAATGCCCGGCTACACTCATCTTCAAAAAGCACAGCCAATAACCCTGGCTCATCACACAATGGCATATTTTGAGATGTTTAAAAGAGACATTGAAAGACTGGATGATACATACAAAAGAACAGATGTTATGCCCCTTGGTTCGGGCGCTCTTGCAGGAACAACCTACCCTCTTGACAGAGAATTTGTGAAAGAAGAACTTGGGTTTTCCAAAATCACACAAAACTCTCTTGACGGTGTTTCTGACAGAGATTTTGTCATTGAACTTGCATCATGTCTTTCAATTATCATAATGCATCTTTCAAGATACTCAGAAGAACTCATTTTATGGAACACCAATGAATTTCAGTTCATCGAAATGGACGACGGATGCTCAACGGGAAGTTCAATTATGCCTCAGAAGAAAAATCCCGATGTGGCAGAACTCATAAGAGGAAAGACGGGACGAGTGTATGGAGATCTAATGAGCATACTCACCACAATGAAAGGTATTCCTCTTGCATATAACAAAGATATGCAGGAAGACAAAGAATGCATTTTTGATGCTATTGATACCATAAAACTTTGCGTTCCTGTTTTTGAAAAAATGATAACCACTATGAAAATCAACAAAGAAAGAATGTTTGACGGCGCAGGCGGTGGATTTACAAATGCAACAGATGCGGCAGATTATCTTGTGAAAAAAGGTATGCCTTTCAGACAGGCTCACGAAGTTGTGGGCAAAATGGTTGCATATGCTCTTGATGCAGGAAAAGCCCTCAGCGATTTCACAATGGACGAGTTCAAAAATTGTTCAGATGTGATTGAAGACGATATCTATGATGCAATAAGCCTTTACACCTGCGTGAATGAACGAAACATAGTCGGAGGGCCTGCAAAGGAAGCGTGCAAAAAAGCAATAGAAAAGGGCGAGGAATTTATCGGTTCGCTTTGCTAAAAATAAAAGGATGTGTTATTATGAATAACGGAAGTCAGAAAGCAAAAGACAAGTATCTCAAAGAAAAAGTTGACACCTTTGTGCTTCGCGTTCCCAAAGGGGAAAAAGAAAAGATTCAGGAATATGCAAAAAAAGAAGGCAAATCCCTGAATGCATACATCGTTGATCTTATACAAAGAGATATGAACGGTGAAATCAAAAAAGAAGAGAAACCCGTCGTTCAGACACCAAGACGCGGTTCTCTCCCATCATTCCTTGATTAATTTTTTGGAGGTAGTTATGAAAAGTAAAACTTCTGTACTTTGCAAAGCAGTATCTATCGCAAGTGTTGTTGTTATGGCAATACTTTGTATTATCAAAGACGGTTTCTTTAAACAGATTGAAATTGTTGTTACAGGTCTTTTGACCGCACTCTTATTTCTTTCTCTGGCAGTTATTATTGACAGAATTGAAAAAACAAAGGTTGAACAAAAAAGAATCAATGATAGCATTGATGCACTCAGCGAAAAAATCAACATTATGCTCGGTCTTGACAAAACAAGCGTTGCAATCGAAAACTTAAAGGCAGAAACTCCCCCCATATATGCAGACGGAACTGCACCGATTATCACAAGCGAAGAAGACCTTACATGGGATTGTCCCGATTGCGGTTATACGGAACTTTCAGCAAATACCGTATGCACAAAATGTGGATACGACAGAAACAAAAACTGATTGCGGTATCTTAAAAATGGGTGTCTTACTTTATAAGGCACCCATTGGGGATAGAAAAAAAGATTCAGAATTGTCAAATCGAACTCAAAGCAAGGCAAAGCCGAGCTTTGAGTGGTAACCCGAAGCTGTACAAAGGTACTGCGAGTGGTGAGATTTGGCAATAGCAAAAAGGCAAATAATAGAAGAAAAACATCTCAAAAAAAGATGTTTTTCTACGTTTGTGATAAAATTATGCGATTTACAGACTGTTTTGTAATCTATATTCTTTATTGTTACTACCTTTTTGCAGTCTGGTCTTTTTTTACATCCCCATTTTCTTTTCTTCTTATGATGTTCATTTATACGAACGGAGTGGTATTGTGGGCAAAAAAAGACTTGGTGAACTGTCATTTATGA
Organism: Clostridia bacterium; assembly: GCA_045541875.1. GTDB lineage: Bacteria > Bacillota > Clostridia > UMGS1810 > UMGS1810 > RGIG1828. The sequence continues at coordinate 8,942 of JAZQJX010000077.1, forward strand.
ATGTCATTCTTTGCATAATGACAGTGTTCATACACATAATTTCATACCCTGTATCTCAAATGGATAAATCCGGTTTTTTGTATGATATTATAACGGTAATCTGGCGTTTATCTGTTATTGTTGTGCCGGGATTTATTATGCTTGCTTCGTGCAAACTTTTTATGAAAATTTCAAAAAGCGAAAATTTTGAATATAGCAAATACTATGCCGGCAGACTCAAAAGGCTTATTGTCCCATATATTTTCTGGTTTGCTATTTATTATGCATTGTTTATGTATGTGTACGAATATGAACTTGAAATTTCATTTATATCAAAGCATTTCTTCCTTGGGAGTCTTGTTTACCATTTATATTTCATTCCTATTCTGGTGCAATTTGATGTGCTTATTCCACTGTGGAAAAAAATTGTGAAGCACTCCCCTGCAATAATCATTCTTCCGATTGCTCTTATTTTCACAATCATATGTGAATCGGGAATGTCAAATCTTGTTGGACTCATCAGTCCGGGAACGTCATTCAAATATAATGACAGATTATTCACATCATATCTTATATATTGGATGATTGGCGCATATATGGGTTCAAATTATGATGCATTCAAAAATATGATTGTGAAAAATAAAATAACGGTCTGTGTTATCTTTATCTTCACTATGATTATAAATGTCATATTCTCTGACATTGCATATACGGGAAAGGGATATATTTCAAACATGAATCTTATTCATATGGCATATGTTCTTTCTGCTCTTATGTTTTTATTTATGATTTCCATCATGCGGGGCGAAAAGTTTACAGAAAATTTCAGAATTGTTTCTGTTATTGACAGACTAAGTTACAGAATATATTTATCTCATGTTTTGGTGCTTCTTGCTGTCGATTACGCAATATTGAAATTAAGCATTAATGTATTTCCTGCAACAGCCTTAAGAATACTTGTTGTATATCCTATAACAATCATAATTTGCCTTATAATTGAAAAACTTACTAACCTAAGATTTACAAAGGCAGAATGAGTTTGCACTTTGAGTCGCAAATATCAAATGATGCATATCACATTCTGCAACCCAAAGTGCTTTTTTATTGTATAGGAAACTTCGTTCCTATACAATAAAAAAGCAGGCTGAGCCTGCACCCAAGTCGCGAGCGTAATTTGATATACATCTTATCTCGCGAACTAAATTCTGCGTAATTTCCTATACAGTAAAAACAAAATCTACAATCTGAGTAAAATGAAAATTTTGATTGTAGATTTTTTCTTTTATGTAACTTTTGGCAAATATGCCAAAACTCTGCATTTCAGGCACTTTGCTTACTTCGTCATCACTCATTGTCGTACCATCGTACTGCCTGCTTCGTGATTCCTCGTCTGCGTCCATTTTCGTTTGTCTGTCAAATTTAATATAATAACTTTACATATTTCATTTTTTAATTATACCGGTGCATTCAAAGAATGTTTCGCCCGACAAAACTGTTTCTTTCACAAGTTTTGCAAGAGATGATGTACATTCTTTTTGGACAAGATTTTCTTTTGTTGTATCCCATGTGAATATGTATTTTAATATGGCATCTGACGGACTTTTGGAAACAATATCAAAAAGAGTTTGAAATTTAAGGATATTACTCTCTTTTTTCATAACCTTTTTTAAGGTTTCATCAAGAAGCCATGAGTGACAATTAAAAATCTTGTATTCATATTCAGGGAAATACTTTTCAAAAAACTTTCTTGCATTTTCAATTGACTCTTTGCATTCTTCCACATTAAGAGGACCTGTTGAGGGAATGTGAATTCCAACTATTTTTTCACCTTTTTTCACATCTACATCAGGATAGTCCTCATGTGCATCTTCAAAGCAGAATTGAAGTCTTCCGAGTTTAAAGAGTCTTAGTGTGAGATGATTTCTGAGCCAGCCAAGTTCACCGAGGTAAAGAGTGCCTTTAAGATTGGTATATGTATCTGTCCATCTTGGTATGTCTTTTAAAGTGTCTATGAGAATTTCGTTACCGATGCCTCTTTTTTCATATTCAAGTTTCAAAGACTCGCAAAAATACAGAATGTGAATGAGATTTGAAAGTCCGTCGGACGAATTTATGTCATAGTCACAAATTGAATCATAAAATATTTCCTTTTTATCGAGAGCATCATAAAATGTCTTGTCATATTCCCTGTTAAATTCAAGGGTTTTATACCATTTTTCTGCTATTTGTTTTTTACTACTCATATATATCCACCTACACATTCTAAAGTATTTACAACATATTTTCCTGTACTAAACAAAAATATTGAAAAGGCGGTTGCAACAAGAGTGCAATCGCCTGCTTTTTTAATCATTTTTAACCGAAAACTGCTTCATCATATTATCATCAATTGCGATTTTGCTGTCTTTTTTCCATTGATCAACAAGTGAATTGAACTTATCACTTTTTGCATATTCCAAAACAAGTTCAGGATCAATTTCTCCCATGTGTTCTGCCATATAATCTGAGAGTTCTGAATCAGAAATATCCAAAGTTCCATCTGCATCATACTTTTCATACAGTTTGCGGATGTAGACATTCTCTAATTTTGTCTGTCTGTACGCATCCAGATCTGTCCCCATTGATTTGAGAGTTTTTTCAAACTCCTTCATTCCGCCCTGATTCTGAGCACTGGTGTTTATATCAGAATTGATATTTTCCATTTCTGAATCTGTGATACTGATGCCTTCTTCAAGTGCTTTAAGATATTGAACTTTTGTTGAAACAGCATTATCTGCCGCAATGTCACGTGCAACATCTACTGCATCTTTTCCCTCGATTTTCGCAGTTTCCCAATATGTGTTGATTTCTTCAGAAGTTGAATTTGAATATCCTGCTTCTTCAAGCATTGCGGTTTGTGCAAGATAGAAAAAATAGCCGATATATTCTTTTGAAAGGATTTCATCATCAACCTTGATATATACTCCCTCATTTTCGGGTTTATCAACAGTTTCAGAGGGAGCGCAGGCTGACAATGAGAAAAAAACAATGATTGCAGTTAATACTATAGAAACATATTTTCTTATTCCTTTCATTCCGGCTCATCTCCCTTTCATAAAATAGCAGGCTCAGCCTGCACCCGTGTCGCGAGCGTAATTTGATATGCATCTTATCTCGCGGACTAAATTCAAAAGTAATTACCTATACAATATAAAAGTATCTTTCAACAATTATATAATAACCTCTATCAACTTCCTTGTGTTAGTTTTATGAGTTTTTGTAATATAATCTTAATATTTTCTATTGCATCCTTAGGACATTTATATATGAGTGATGATTTAGCACCTGATACAAATTTCATTTCTCTGCTGTATTCACTGACAACTCCCACAACCGCCTCGGGACTTGCATAATCTGTGAATGTGAATGTGACTTTCCCATCTGTGTGAACAATCTCAGACACCTCGGCTTTTTTACACATTGATTTTATGAGTGAAATGTCAAGAAGATTTGAAACAGGTGCAGGAATATCTCCAAATCTGTCTATAAATTCTCCCTGCATATCATAGTAATCCTCGTCTGATTCAATACCTGCAATTTTTTTGTACAAATCAATTCTCTGTATTTCATATTCCACATAATTATCGGGAATATATGCATCAGCCTTGATGTCAACAGATATTTCCGCAGGAGGTCTGTATTCCTCGCCTTTTTTCTCTTTGACAGCCTGTTCAAGAAGCATGCAGTACATATCATATCCCACAAGGTTCATATTTCCGTGTTGCTGCTTGCCAAGGAGATTTCCGGCACCTCTGATTTCAAGATCACGCATGGCAATTTTAAAGCCTGAACCAAACTCTGTAAACTCCTTTATTGCCTGAAGACGTTTGTGCGCAACCTGATCAAGAATTTTACCGGGATGATAGGTCAGATATGCATACGCCATACGGTTTGATCTTCCAACCCTTCCCCTGAGTTGATAGAGTTGAGAAAGACCGAGTCTGTCAGAATTCTCAATTATGATGGTATTGACATTTGAAACATCAAGACCGGTTTCTATTATTGTTGTGCATACTAAAACATCAATTTCACCCTCAATAAGCGACATCATAATTTCTTCAAGTTGTGATTCGCTCATCTTACCATGGGCAATTGCAACTCTCGCATCAGGAATCATATCCTGAATCTTTGCGGCAGCCTTTTCAATTCCGTCTATTCTGTTATAGAGATAATACACCTGTCCCTTTCTTTCCATTTCACGTTTTATGGCATTGACAATTACTGCTTCGTTATATTCCATAACAAAGGTCTGAACAGGATATCTGTCACCCGGCGGCTGAGACAGCACACTCAGGTCTCTGATTCCGACCATTGCCATATTGAGAGTTCTTGGAATAGGTGTTGCGCTCAGGGTAAGAACATCAACATCTGATTTGATTTCTTTGATTTTTTCTTTGTGCCCAACTCCGAATCTCTGCTCTTCATCAATGATGAGAAGCCCTAAATTTTTGAATTTAACATCTTTTTGCAAAAGTCTGTGAGTGCCTATTACAACATCAACACTTCCGGACTTTAACCCTGCAACAGTCTTTTCTTGCTGTTTTTTTGTTCTGAATCTTGAAAGCATTTCAACTTTCATGGCATATTCTCCAAGACGTGCAGAAAAGTTATTGAAATGCTGCTGTGCAAGAATTGTTGTGGGAACAAGATATGCAACCTGCATACCATCCATAACACATTTGAACGCGGCACGGATTGCAACCTCGGTTTTTCCATATCCCACATCGCCGCATAGAAGTCTGTCCATACATTTGCCGTTTTCCATATCTTTTTTGACTTCCTGAATGGAGCGAATCTGATCGGGAGTCTCTTCATATATGAACTTTTCTTCAAACTCTTTTTGCCACGGAGTATCAGGCGGGAAAACGTGACCTTTAAGTTCAGAACGTTTTGCATAAAGTTCTATGAGATCCTGGGCAAGTTCGGTTACACTTTCCTTTACTCTCGCTACAGTTCTGTTCCATTGAACTCCGCCGAGACTATTGACTTTGACTCTTTCGGTTTCACTGTCTGTGTATTTATGAAGAAAATCAAGTTGGTTTGTGGGGACATAAAGTATGTCACTGCCTTTATACTGAATTTTAAGATAGTCCCTTGTAACATTATCAACATTAAGTTGTGCTATTCCGACATATCTGCCGATTCCGTGAGTTCTGTGAACAACATAATCTCCCTGATTAAGGTCTTCAAAACTCTTTATAATATCTCTTGAATCTTTTTTTCTCTTTGGTATTTTCTTTGGTTTACGTGATTCTTCACCGTCGGATATGACAATAGTTTTGATTGTGGGATACTCAAATCCCTTGCAGAGATTTCCCACACAAAGATAAATCTGCCCAAAATCGGGAAATGAACCATTTTTATCTGTTACAGATGCCTCTATTCCCTCATCAGCAAGAGAACGTTGCATAATCTTAAGGGCTGTTTCATTTCCGAAAAGCATTAAGACTCTGTAGCCGATTTTTTTATAGTATTTCAGGTCGTCATACAAAAATTCTGCTTTACCGGTGTAGGAATGTATGGTTTTAGCAGTAATTCCAAACAAAGACAACGGTGAAAAAGACGGACACGAATGCGAAAGAGAACTTACAGAAATCATGTTAAGGGGATTTATTTTTTCAATAAGTTCACTATAATCAAGCATATAACTTCTCTTTGTTCTTGGAAAAAGACCTTTTTCAAGGAGAGATGTCACTGTTTCTGCGTGTTCTTTATATATAACCTTGCTTCGTTCAGAAATCTGTTTTGCTTCATCAACAAATATGAGAGTATTATCATCTGCATAGTCCAGAAGAGTGCATAGATTGTCATATGCATATGGCATATATTTATCAAGGGATGCAAAGTAGGAAAAATTTTCAAACTTTTCTGCATCTTTTAAGAGATTCTCGTTTTTTAATTTGCGTATTGAAGATGCTATTTCAAGAGATTTTTCCTTTGAATATACAACTTCTCTTACAGGACATATGTGACACTGTTCTATATTTTCTATTGATATCTGGGTATATGGATCAAATACTCTGATTGAGTCAATTTCATCATCAAAAAGGTCGATTCTCACAGGATTATCCAGGCATGGTGAAAAAACGTCCACGATTGATCCTCTGATGCTGAATTGCCCGATTCCATCAATTGCAGAGGTTCGTCTGTATCCGATATTAACAAGTTTTTCTGCCAATTTTGAAATATCTACGGTATCACCTGTTTTATATGAAAAAATATTATTTTTAAATACAGATGGCGGAATTGTGAATTTCTGGCATGCATCAATGGTTGTAACAAGGGGATTTGAAAGAGTATATTTATACAGTGCGCGAATTCTTGAAACTTCCGAAGAGTTATTTGATGCATCAATGTTATAGTATACATACTCTTTGCTTTTAAAAACACCAACTTCACGGGAAAAAAGGAACGACAAGTCTTTACTTATCCTTCCTGCTTCCTGTTCATCATATGTGATAACTATGCAGTTTTTATCAAGTCCACGGCAAATTGAATATATGAAATGACTTTTCTGACTTCCGGTCATTCCCGTAATATGGACGGGACATTTTCCTGCTTTAATCTTTTCCGTGATTTCATTAAATTCTGCACTTGAATCCAAAAAACCAAAGAGATCCGACATAACAACTCTCCAATATATTTATTAAGCAATATCAATCATGAATTATAAAGATTCATGGCTTTATCAACGCCTGATCTGATCATACACTCGACGCTTTTGACTGCAGAATCGGTTACTGATTCCAGAATCTTTTTTTCATCAGGTGAAAACTTTCCGAGAACATAGTCTGCAAGATCGTAATCAGCGTGTGTCGGAGCGCCTACGCCAATTTTTATTCTGATAAATTTATCACTTCCGAGTCTTGAAATAATTGATTTCAGACCATTGTGTCCTCCGGCACTTCCTTTTGAACGGATGCGAAGCCGTCCACATTCAATGCTTATATCGTCGTGAAGAACAATAACATTTTCTGCCGGCACTTTATAAAAAGTGCAAAGTTCATAGAGACTGTCTCCGCTAAGATTCATATATGTCTGAGGAAGAGCAACAATGACTTTTTCTCCACCGATATATCCTTCACCAAATATTGCCTTGAATTTGCTTTTATTTAATTTTATACCAAATTGGTCACACAAATGCATAGCCGCCTCAAATCCGATGTTATGTCTTGTGTTTTCATACTTTTTTTCCGGATTTCCAAGACCTGCAATAATATACATATCTATGTTGCTCCTTTAAAGTTAATTTCAGCCTTGCCGAGGGGCAAGGCTGAGAATTTATGTATTAGTTAAATAATGTACTTACAGAAATATCCTGATAGATTCTTTCAATTGCTTCAGCAAAGAATGAAGCAGCGCTCAACACTTTGATTTTGTCAATCTGTTTTTCGGGAGTGAGAGGAACAGTATCGAGTACAAGAAGTTCACTTATGGGTGAATCCTGAATTCTTTCGATTGCAGGGCCGGAAAGAACAGCGTGTGTACAACATGCATACACTTTCTTTGCACCTCTTTCAACAAGTGCTTTTGCACCGTTTACGATTGTTCCCGCAGTATCTATCATATCATCAACCAAAATTACATTTTTGTCTTTTATGTCACCAATAATGTTCATAACTTCTGAAACATTTGCCTTGGGACGGCGTTTGTCAACAATTGCAATGGGAACATCGATATTGTCAGCAAATTTTCTCGCTCTTGTAACACTTCCAAGGTCAGGAGAAACAACAACTGTGTTCTCTTTGTCCTTTTCAAACATTTCTTTATAGTAATTACTTAAAATAGGTTGTCCTAAGAGATGATCAACGGGAATATTGAAAAATCCCTGAATCTGTGGAGCATGAAGATCCATTGTGAGAACTCTGTCTGCACCTGCTGCAGTAATGAGGTCTGCACAAAGTTTTGCAGAGATAGGATCTCTTCTTTTTGCTTTTCTGTCCTGTCTTGCATATCCGAAATATGGTACTACTGCTGTGATTCTTCCTGCTGATGCACGTTTGAGAGCATCAATCATGATTAAAAGTTCCATAAAATTATCATTTACAGGGGAACATGTGGACTGTACAACAAATACATCACTGCCTCTCACAGTTTCGTTGATGTTAACAAAAATTTCTCCGTCAGAAAATTTTCCAACCTCAGAATCCCCAAGTTCTATGCCGAGTTTTTTTACGATTTTGTCAGCAAATGCAGGGTTGGAATTTGCAGTAAAAACTTTAATATTTTTGCCGTGTGCAATCATCTCATTATCTCCTTTTGTATATTTTCTGTAAGTTTTGTGTGAAAATCCGTCATATCGGCACACACATCTTTATTATATATACATATGACATTTTTTTCAAGATGTATTTTAAAAAAACTTTCACAAGTTTTTTATAAAAGTACTATTGATTTTTTACACCATAATCCGTCAAAAGTCAAAAACAACTTTTTCACCATCAAGTTTTAAGGAAGCAGAAAAGTTTTTTGAGGTACGTTTGGAATAAAATGCATCTATTTTGTCAGTTCTGCCTTCCCTAAGAAGTTTTGATGCCTGCTCAAACGAAACAATACCTCCGCAGATTTCATAACCAAAGGAGAATTTACATCCTTCCCTGTAGGATGAGCATCCATAGCCAAACCTTGTTCTGACAACATCAGATGAGCAGACAGGACACTTTCCTGCCACATCTCCCATAAATCCGATATCATTTTTGTATTCCGGAGAATCAGGAGATTTTTTTGAGAAAACTTTTGATATTTCATCTGATGCAAGTTTTACGCTTTCGTCAACACTAATCTCTCCTCTGAAAACTTTCTTTAAAGCACGACCAAGTTCTGATGTCCTGTATTTGTCCATACTTATGCCCATCAGAGAAAGTGATTCTATCATAGTCTTACCTGCAGGAAGCAGGCTGTATACATCTTTTTTCAAAGAAATATATCCGCTCTTTATAGCATTTTCAATTATGCCCGTGCGTGTTGCCTCGGTGCCAAGTTCAAGACCTTCAAAAACCGCCTTATACTCTTCTTCATCGTTTTCATCATCAATATTCTTTTTTTCATCTCTGAAAGGGTTTTTAAGGTAGTTATTAAGAGTTTCTATTGTGTAATGTTTCGGTGGCGAAGTCTCTTTTTCCACGGGTTTAAATTCAACATTGAAAGTATCACCCTTTTCAAGAGGCGGCAAAAGTTTATCTTTTTTTGTATAGTCATCATACTTTGTCCATCCTTTTTCAAGGATAACTGTGCCTTTTAAAACAAACTGCTCAAATTGTCCGACGTCTATTGTTATTTCTGTTTTATCTGCAATGCAATCCTGAGCACAAAACACTGCGGCAAAACGGCGCATAATGGTGCTGTAGACAGTAAACTCATCCTGTGAAAGAGCAGTTTTTGACGGAATTTTGTGAGTTGGTATGAGTGCAGAATGTGATTCTATTTTTGAATCATCAAAGATTGTTTTACTGTTTTTGAATTTTACATTATATCCAAGTTTTGAAACCTCAGACAAGATACCTTTTACCTTGTCCTGCTCAGCAGTTGCAAGATATTCAGAATTTGTTCTCGGATATGTGACATATCCCTTTTCATAAAGTTCCTGAACAACGGAAAGACTCTTATCCATTGGCATTTTATATTTTTTCCCAAGAACATTTTGAAGTTTTGAAAGGGAATAGAGTTTACCCGGAGAAACTGTTTCTTTTTTTCTCTTTTTGCCTGTAACAACTGCTTTTTCACTATTATATTTTTCCGCAAGTTCCTTTGCTTTTGAAAGTTCGTTTTTGTCAAATTTCTGCTTTGATGTAAGTTCTATCGGACACGAATCAACTTCAGTTTTACTGCAAAGGGTGTAGTATATGTCAGGAACAAAATTTTCAATTGCCATATCCCTGTCATATATGGCTTTTACAATGGGAACAATTACTCTGCCGACTCTCAGGAAATTTCCTGTTTTTAAAGTTGCATATCTTGTGAGATTAACACCAAAGAGCCAGTCAATATATGTTCTTGCATATCCTTCGTGGGCAAGATTATCATACTCTGAATCTTCTTTCATATCAAGAGCGGCATTTTTGACAGTCTCTTCTGTTTGATCAGGAAGCCACAAACGTGTGATTCTTTTTCCTCTTACGCCTGTTTTTTCAATACAGGTTCTGACAATTATCTCCCCTTCTCTGTCGGAGTCACCTGCATTTACTATTGTATCAACATCGTCTCTGTGGCAAAGTTCTTTTATAAGTTCAAACTGATTTTTTACTCCTGCATCAACATTGCCATTCCGGTCTTTTCTCAGTTCAAAGTGAAATTTTTCAGGAAAGCACGGAATGTTTTTCATTGTCCATCTGCCGTCTGGATTAGGATTGTAATACTCAATGTCAGCAAGAGAAAAAAGGTGACCAAACACCCAGGTTACAATATATTCACTATTTATATAATAGTTTCCCTTTTTAGAAAAACTACCCAAGGCCTGACATATGTTTCGGGCAAGGCTTGGTTTTTCAGCAATTATCAGTTTCATATTTTCCTCCGTATCTACAACTTTCGGATAATTGATTTTGCCATGTCTTTTATGGTCTGCGATGAATCAGGGGCAGAGTCTAAAACTTTTGCCAAAAGCAGCGTTGCATAGAAAACCTGCGAATCTTCAAGTCCCATACTTTTCATGAGTTTCTTTTGCATGTCTATGTATTCTGTGTCACCCTTTTCACAAGGGGAATTTGAAGGCATAATATATTCATCGGAAATTTTAACATCATCAAAGAGTTTCACAATGTCACAATCTGATCCGAGAACAGATCTGACAAGTTTCTTTGAACTCTCAACAGCGAGTTTGGGAACATTTTTCATAATATTAACTGCGCCCTGATACAAACACTTTTCATCTGAATTCAGACATTTTACTTTTATTCCAAGAGTCTCTATTACACCAAGAAATTCGTCAAATCTTTCGCCGTATCCCTGCATAATGATTCCATAAGAAAGATCTATAGCACCGTTTTTCTTTATTGCAGGCAAGAGAATTGAAACATATGTATTATCAGGTCCGAAATCAAGATTTTCAGCATCATATTCAGGATTGAAATGACAAAATATTTTGCCTTTTATGTCATACCGTCTGAAAGATTTATGAAGATTCTTAAATGTCGAATCGGGCAAAAATGTAAAAATCACATCAGATTTCTCCACAAGATCACCTATGCTTATATACACCGCCAAATCTTTGGAAGAAGCAAAGGATGTGCATATTTCAAGATTTGGTACATATACCCCTCCCGGGCTAAGAGGTGATGAGGCGCCAGACATCTTTATCCTATAATCTTTTATAGTCTCAAGCAATGCATCACACACCTTGGATGCAGGCTTTGACAAACCCAAAAAGGAAAATTTCATATTTTTCTCCTATTACAAACAACTTTTATATAATATTTTTATTTATGATATGTGCAAATATCATAATCAAGGAATTAATCTTTTAAATTGTATGGACTTAAAACGAGTATAACATAACCATTCCTATGTCATTGATTTATTGAGATATTTTTCTTGATTTTCTTTATCTCAACAATTTGCATAATAAACATAACAATATGTCCTAAAACTGCTATACTTGAAATAAAGTTTGCAACACTTGAAAGTGTATCATTATGTATTAAACCAAAGAAAAAATACATACTGCCGTAATCTCCACCATCTGGCATTAACAAATATGCGATAAGATATGAGATAATAAACCATATATTTAATTTTTTTATTTTTGTGGATTTATCAAAGTATTTGTCAGCAAAAAAATTAGTTAAGAAAAATACTACTGCATGCATAAATGGAATCAACAAAAATGTCATAAAAAATCTTATCCATCCCATATTTAAGAACCAAGATGCTATTACAAGCAGAATATAAAATATCGACATCAATATTGTTCTCTTCTTGACATAAAAATTATTTTGTTTCAAAACCTTAATTGTTTTCACTATTCCAAAAACAATTAACCCAATTACGAGTAGCAGTCCCACCATTCCTTTAATAAAGTATGGTACATACGGTATAAATTCTGAAATTATATTATTTGTTTCTATTTCGAGTGTCTCCTTTCAAAGGATCATCAAATTTTTAAACCAGTACAACAATATTCGACATTACTCGTGTCAAGTCAGCCGAACAGTGAATAATAGGACCTACTATTTTCGCCCTATATTTTCACTTGTTTTCTCTTGAATATTTTCCATTAGAACCCGCAGGAATAATAGATTTTCCTGCCCGATATGTAAATATTTATTATCGGCAAACTAATCTTTTAAATTGTATGGACTTGACACGAGTAAATTCAAATGAATTACTGTTCTGTGTTCTTATTCAGTCGGAAATGATGCCGAATTACCCATCGGAGTTAAAGAGCTAGAAGATTCCCAGCAAAATGCTTTTAATTTTGCAATATCACCCTTTGAATTATCAACAGGGATAGAGAGTTTTATTGTTGAGCCTATCGGCACATCCTCTGTTTGTATATACATTAAGCCTTTGAATGCACCAGCATCTGCATATTGTGCAAGTATAATTACAGTATCTGCACTTGAACTTACATTGGTAAAGGATACTGTTGCAAGGAATGTTCCTGTTGGGATTGCTTGCAAGTTATTTCCCGACATATCTTTAATGGTTACTGAATTAATTTTATAATCTACAGATTCTTCTGTATTCTCTTCATCATTTATAAGCCCATTTTTAATTATCATAGTATTTATATCAGAATACCAATATACCTGCGCATCGAAGCCTTCGGCTATTGCTCGTGCAGGAACATATGTTCTAGCTTGTACTATACATGGTGAAGCATCAAGATTAATAGACTTCCCGTCTATATACATAACTTCATTGTCAATCTGCAAAGTCATAGTTTTATTATTTTTCTTTATAATAACAGTTTGCGTATTATTATTCCAACTTACAGTTGTTCCAAGTGCCTCGCAAAATTGACGAAGTGGAGCCATTACTGTTTCATTTTTTAATATAGGTAAATTATAATTTGCCAATGATAGTTGTTCACCATCAATCAAAATAGTTATTTCATCAAATGTTGCATATTCTTTTATCACATTATAGTTTATATCTTTTTCCTTTGCGGCATCATCACCTTTAAATAAATTGTTTTCACTATTCATTAACCCGCAACTTTTTGCTTTCCATGCATATTTAGCATACCATGTGTTACTGTTATAATCCAAGTCATACTCTGCATTATCAGGAATCTCAAAATCTTTACCATATAACATAGTTGTTAATATTTTTGCTACTTCTGCTCTTGTTATCGAATTATACGGTTTAAAAGTTCCATCCTCGTAGCCCTTCATATATCCCATTGATGTCATCCATAGAACAGCTTCATAATAATCTTCATCAGCATTTAAATCCTCAAAAGGACTATCCACAGCAGAAGCATCAATTATTGGATTTCTACTTTGCAAAGTGCTCGCTATTTTCTCGCAAAAAGAACCTCTTGTAAATTTCGCTTCCACAGCGCAAATCGGCTGAGTATATAGGAAGCATAACAAAGTAATCATACATAAACAAAAAATTTTTTTCATAAATTACCATCCTTTTAACATCATCGACAAAACAGTTGAAATGTTTTTATTAGTTTACAAAGAAACCCTTACAAACCACTCAATAATCATTTGGTATAATAGATTTGTATATTTCCCCTGGCAATAATATATCAGCTTCTATATTCTTGAAGAAATTGTTTGTTCCCCCAAAAATTCATATATGGCATCTAAAACCGATAAACTCCACATAGCTTCATCAAAAATTTGACTTTTGCAATTTGCATATTTTGCGCCTTCTTTAGTTATTGACAATTGTCCATTAGAACGAATTACCAATCCCATTTTTTCCATAACCAAAATCAACTCATTCACATCATTTACATTGTAACCTTTATTTTTCAACAATGCAACCACTTCATATTTAGTAAGCTCTCCCATCCAAGTAGATGACATTTCAAATCCCCCTTTTGATAATTTTATTCAAATGTTATCGACAATATTCAACACAATTCTTACTCGTGTCAAGTCAGGACAAAAACATATCACAATAAACAAACTTAATTTTACTGGTTTTATTATATCACGGAAAGGAGCAAATGGCAATGTTTTTATCCTGAACATTGTGCATATAACGTGCAAAACCTCTCAAAGCACTTTTGCTCTGAGAGGTTTGCTATTTGGTTATTATATATACATATATTATAACTGAGGACCTGCTGCAACAAGTGCTTTTCCTGCATCGTTGCCTGTATATTTATCAAAGTTTTTGATAAATCTTGCAGAAAGGTCTTTTGCTTTTTCTTCCCATTCTTTGCTGTCAGCGTAGGTGTCTCTGGGATCAAGGATTCCTGTGTCAACGCCGGGGAGCTGAGTTGGAACTGAAAGGTTAAAGTAAGGAATTGTTTTTGTTTCTGCTTTAAGGATTGAACCATCAAGAATTGCATCTATGATACCACGTGTATCTTTGATGGAAATACGTTTGCCTGTGCCGTTCCAACCTGTGTTAACAAGGTATGCTTTAGCACCGCTCTTTTCCATTTTCTTAACAAGTTCTTCAGCATATTTTGTGGGGTGGAGTTCGAGGAACGCCTGACCGAAACATGCAGAGAATGTGGGTGTGGGTTCTGTGATACCACGCTCTGTACCTGCAAGTTTTGAGGTGAATCCTGAGAGGAAGTAATACTGAGCCTGCTCAGGTGTGAGAACAGATACAGGGGGAAGTACGCCAAATGCGTCTGCTGAAAGGAAAATTACGTTTTTAGCATCAGGTGCAGCAGAAACGGGACGTACAATTTTTTCAATGTGATCTATAGGATATGAAACACGGGTGTTTTCTGTAGCAGAATCATCTGCAAAATCGCATACACCGTTTTCATCTACAATTACGTTTTCCAAAAGTGCATTACGTCTGATTGCATTGTAGATATCGGGTTCTGACTCTTTGTCAAGGTTGATAACTTTTGCATAGCATCCGCCTTCAAAGTTGAACACGCCGTTATCGTCCCAACCGTGCTCATCATCACCAATGAGGAGACGTTTGGGATCTGTTGAAAGTGTGGTTTTACCTGTTCCGGAAAGGCCAAAGAAGAGAGCGGTATTTTCGCCGTTCATATCTGTGTTTGCAGAGCAGTGCATTGAAGCCATTCCGTTTAAGGGGAGGTAGTAGTTCATCATTGAGAACATACCCTTTTTCATTTCTCCGCCGTACCAGGTGTTAAGAATTACCTGTTCACGTGATGTGATGTTGAATACTGATGCTGTTTCGGAGTTGAGTCCGAGTTCTTTATAGTTTTCTGCTTTTGCTTTTGATGCGTTATAGCAAACGAAATCAGGCTCAAAGTTTTCAAGTTCTTCTGCTGTGGGGTTGATGAACATATTCTTTACAAAGTGTGCCTGCCATGCAACTTCCACTATGAAACGGATTGCCATGCGGGAGTCTGCGTTTGTGCCACAGAAAACATCCTGCACATAAAGTTTTTTGCCTGAAAGTTCTTTTACTGCGATTTCTTTGAGTTTTGCCCAGCTTTCTTCACTTAAAGGATGGTTATCATTTTTAAATTCATCTGATGTCCACCACACTGTGTCTTTTGAGTTTTCATCCATAACGATGAACTTATCTTTAGGTGAACGTCCTGTGTAGATACCTGTCATAACGTTAACAGCACCAAGTTCTGTTACCTGTCCTTTTTCATAACCTTCAAGAGAAGGGTCTGTTTCAGCAGCAAACAACTCTTCAAATGAGGGGTTGTGAATGATTTCTTTTACGTCAGTAATGCCGTATTTGGTTAAATCCAACTGTTTCATTGCGTAGTTACCTCTTTCCTTTATTTTAATTTTAATTACAAACAACTTAATAGAGTTTTTGTGTTTTGAAGCAATTTTATACAGATCAAACTGAATTTTTCAGTCTCTTACATCTGATTTATGCTCCAAATCTCTCCAATTATAGTTTATCATTCAAACGCCCTATTGTCAATAACTATTTGACATAATTATAACTAAAAATTGGCACTATCTTCCTTGTTTTTTACATCATTAAAAGCAAAAGGGGAACGAAGACCAAAAGAAGAATAATTCCGGCTATAAGTGCAGGTGAAAATGTCTTTTTTGATGGTGTATTTTCTTTTCTTTCCATAAGTCCTGCTCTTTTAAGTCCATCAGTTACCGGGCGGTATATGAGAAGAGTTACACCGGAATTCAAAAAACCTTTAATGAGGTTAAATGGAATGAATACTGTTGGTATCATTGGTCCTATGGCTTCTCTTGGCATTTTCATATATATGGGGGTTATGTAGTAATTCCACAAAGCCATCATAATTGTCAGAATGATTGTTCCGAGAAACAGACCAACAAATGCCCCTTTCATTGTTTTTTTCTTTTGATATATTATAGATGCAGTCACGCAAAATGCTCCTGTTGAAATAAAATTCATTATAAGACCTATAAGACCTGTGTCGCTGACTGTAACAAGTTCAATTACTGTAACAATAAGAGTTATTACAAGTGCATATAAAGGTCCGAGAATAAATCCTCCCGTAACTATCGCAACATCTTTCAGATCATATTGCAAAAATCCCGATACGGCAGGTATCACTTTGCTGATAAGCATAAGTATATATGCAAGTGCGCAAAGCATTGCAGCAGAAATGTTATTTTTGAATCTCACGTTCATTGTTTTACCTCCTAAAAAAGCAGGATGAGCCTGCAGCCTGAGTCGCGAGCGTAATTTGATATGCATCTTATCTCGCGAACTGAATTCTGCGTAGTTTCCTATACTGTAAAAAAATAACCCCGCAAATTCCGCGGGGCATAATAAAACATCATTTTCATCTTTTTTCATCCGGACTATACCGTCGGCTCCGGAATCACACCGGATCAACCAATAGGCTCGCGGGCTTACAGGAAATCCTGTTTACCGCCGGTGGGGAATCTCACCCCGCCCCAAAGATTATTAATAATATAATATTAGAATACTACGAATTGTGTTAACAAAAATAAAAGAAAAGCAGACTGCATACCGAGTCCGCAAAATCTTTTATTATTTTGTTATGATAAATAGTACAATTGAAGTAACAATGAAAAGAACTGCTACGCCTGCTGTACATTTCGCAAGAATACCGTCTAATGATCTTGCTTTGTTTTTGCCGAAAAATGTTTCAGCACCGCCGGCAATTGAACCGGAAAGTCCCTGCTGTGCACCGGACTGGAAAAGAACGATTGCAATCAAAACAACAGCGAGTATTACATGTACAATTGTAATAATTAATTCTAACACATCAACACCTCCAAACAAATACAAATGTGCTTGAATGATTATATCACAAAAATTTACATTTGGCAAGGGTTTTTGTAAAAATTTATATTTTTTTATTCGTCTGTAATTTACATTTTTTTCATAGGTTATAGCATATAATGTATATACAGAGGTGAACATATGAAAACAGTTGTATATGTTGATTCGTTGTTTCTTTTAAATTTCATAATCAATATGATAATTCTGAAGTTGACAGATGTGTTTTCGTCATCCCGTACCAAAACATCAAAAATTTGTCTTGCTTCGTCAATCGGCGCACTCTACGCAGTGTGTATGTTTTTCCCGGATATATCATTTTTGTACATACTGCCGTTTAAGATGATTATATCTATTCTTATTGTATATGTTACAGACACAAAAATCAAACTGATCCCCCTGATAAAAAAGTGCGCTGTGTTCTACCTTGTTTCCTTCACATTTGCAGGAATCTTAATTGCTACATATTTTCTTTCAATCAAAAGAATCTCTGCATCTCCTGTCATACAAAACGGAATACTCTATTTTAATATTTCACCCTATGTTCTTCTTGTTACCTCTGTCTTATCTGTATTTCTTATCTGGCTTTCTTCTGCCGTATTCTCAAGAAATAGAAATCTTGGGATAAAAAACATGAAAATATTTTTAGGAAACCGTTTTTGCAATATGCAAGCCCTTTCCGACACAGGTAATCTTTTGAAGGAACCCATAAGTAATCTTCCTGTTATAATTGTGGAAAAATCATGTATAACACCGCTTTTTCCATCAGGAATCCCCGAATATGATAATCCTGATTCAGGAAATGTAAAAATAAGGCTTATCCCCTATTCGTCTTTGGGTTGCAGATCAAGTATAATGACCGGATTTGTTCCTGATAAGATCCTGTTTGATGACAAAAAAGAAATAAAGGCTATTATAGGAATCAGCGAAGACAAATTATCTGACACAAGAGAATATGAGGCACTATTTAATCCTGTCATACTAAAACAATAACCGGAGGTAATATTTATGCAAATATTTACTAATCTACCACAAAGTTTCAAAAAAATAATCTATTCTATTCTTTCAGGAAAAGAGATTCATTATATCGGCGGGCCGTCATCTCTTCCTGCTCCCCTTTCAAAAGATGAAGAAGAAAAATATCTTGCACTTTTGGAAACTGAGCCTAAATGTGCCAAATCTACTCTTATTGAAAGAAATTTGCGTCTTGTTGTTTATATTGCAAAAAAGTTTGAAAACACGGGAATTAATATTGAAGACCTTATATCCATCGGGACTATCGGTCTTATAAAAGCGATAAACACATTCAAACCTCAAAAGAAAATCAAACTTGCAACATACGCTTCGAGATGTATTGAAAATGAAATTCTAATGCATCTTCGCAAAAACAGTAACAGAAGAATTGAAATTTCAATTGATGAACCTCTTAATGTTGACTGGGACGGGAATGAACTTTTGCTTTCTGACATTTTGGGTACTGATTCTGACGTTGTATATCATGATATTGAAAATCAGGTTGACAAAGAACTGCTTTCAATTGCTCTGGAGCATCTTTCGGACAGAGAAAAACATATAATGGAATTAAGATTCGGTGTTAAAAGCGGAACTCAGAAAACCCAAAAAGAAGTGGCTGACCTTCTCGGAATATCCCAGTCATACATATCTCGTCTTGAGAAAAAGATAATTCAAAGAATGAAAAAAGATATTGCAAGGATGATTTGAAAAGTGTCAAAAAACAAGGAATTCACAATTGATGAATTCCTTGTTTTTGTGTCATTTTCAGTTATATTTGCGATATGAATTTCATAAATGCCTTTTGTCCCTTTTCATCTCTTTTGTAGACTCCGGCATGTTCGAGAACTTTTGAAAACACCTTTCCAACTTCATCCTCTAATATTTTATCGGCATTATCTTCTTTGATACAATCGTATGAATTAATAAAAGTATCAACCCAGGACTTATGTTTTGAGAGAATTTCATCTGAGGATATGTCCTCTCCTTTTAAGAGTGCCTGTTTAAGAAGGGAAAGTTCTTTATCAAGTCTTGACGGAAGAACCGCAAGTCCCATAACTTCGATAAGTCCGATGTTTTCTTTCTTTATGTTGTGGAGTTCTGCGTGAGGATGATACACGCCCAGAGGATGTTCAGGTGTGGTTATATTATTTCTCAAAACAAGATCCATTTCATACTTCCCATCTCTGTAACGGGCTATGGGAGTTATGGTGTTATGAGGTTCACCATCTGTTTCGGCATATATAAATGCATCCTCGTCTGTATATTTTCTCCAGGATGTAAGAATTCTGTCGGAAAGTTCTACAATGCTGTCTGTATTTTCACTGCGCAGTCTTATTGTGGACATGGGCCACTTTACAATTCCGGCTTCAACATCAGGGAAAGATTCAAAAGCAATACTTTTCTCGATTGGTGATTTTGCCATGGGGAATTCATAGTTTCCGCCCTGAAAATGTTCATGGCTTAAGATTGAACCGCCAACTATTGGAAGATCTGCATTTGAGCCAATGAAATAGTGAGGAAAAAGTTTTACAAAATCAAGAAGTTTCCTGAATGCCCCTTTATCAATTTTCATGGGTGTATGGCAAGAGTTGAAAACTATGCAATGTTCATTATAATATACATAGGGTGAATATTGCATAAACCACTCACCGCCGTCAATTGTAAGGGGGATGATTCTGTGGTTTTGCCTTGCAGGGGAATCAATTCTTCCTGCATATCCTTCATTTTCACGACAAAGAAGACACTTCGGATATCCTGCCTGAACTGCATTTTTTGCAGCCGCTATATCTCTCGGATCTTTTTCCGGTTTTGAGAGGTTTATGGTAATGTCAATATCACCATAGAGTGTTTCGGTTTTCCACTTTTTGTCTTTTGCAATGCGATAGCGTCTGATGTAATTACTGTCTCCGCTGAGTTTGTAAAAGTATTCTGTTGCTTTTTCGGGAGATTCATTGTATATGCTAAAAAATTTGTCTGCTACCTCTGAAGGTCTTGGCATCAGAAGTGACATTATTCTTGTGTCAAAAAGTTCTCGTCTTGCACCGGAATCTTCACAAATTCCTTTATCAACAGCATAGTCTGTTATTTCTTCGAGAACACTTTCAAGACACACATTTTCATAATTCAGCCCGTCATCTGTATATGAATCCAAACCAAGACAAGAAATCAGCATATTTATGGTATACACCGAATCACGCTTTGTTATGAGTCCTGTTTCAAGACCGTATGTTATGAGTTTTTTTATGCTTGAATTAATTGACATATATATCTTCCCTTATTCTTCAATATATACCTTTTTCATCACAACAGGTGTCAGGGGTTTATCGCTGTAATCTGTGGGTACAAGAGCCATTTCGTCAACAACTTCCATTCCTTCTGTTACCTGACCGAATGCTGCATATGCACCGTCCAAGTGCGGAGCATCTTCAAAACAGATGAAGAACTGACTGCTTGCGGAGTTTGGCATCATTGAACGTGCCATTGAAATTACGCCTCTTTCGTGCTTTAAGTTATTTGTGATTCCGTTTTGAGCAAATTCACCTGTTATGTTGGTTCCACTTCCGCCCATTCCTGTTCCTTCAGGATCACCGCCCTGTGTCATAAAACCGGGAATTATGCGGTGGAATGTCAATCCGTCATAAAATCCTTCTTCAACAAGATTTACAAAATTCTCTACTGTCTCGGGAGCATGTTCGGGGTAAAGTTCCACCTTAAATGTTCCTCCGTTTTCCATTTCAAATACTACTGTTACGTTTTCCTGCATTTTTATCATCCTTTCATTTATTTATACTTATACTCTGATTGCTTTGCTCTTCCATTTGCCAATACGGTAGAATAAAGCCGTCAATGCAGCACCAATTACCCAGGAGCAAAGCAACGACACGGGTATACATTCAAACCTTCCGTTGGGAAGTGCATCTGTTGTTGTAGCCCACGAAATTATATATGCAACAGGTACGCGGATTATTATTGTGGTAATAAGTGATATCCACATTGGAGTCATTGTATCTCCGGCACCACGCATAACGCCTGAAAGACTCTGTGTTACTGCCATCGCTATATATCCTACAGCAAGAATTTTCATTATATAATAACTGAGTTCTACAGTTTCGGGATTCTTTGTAAATATTGCCATAAGATGTTTACCAAACAAAAGAATAACAAAAGTTATAAAGGCTGAACACGCCACCGCCATAAATGTGCCCTCTTTAGCACCCTGAGACACTCTGTCAAGGCGTCTTGCACCAACGTTTTGTCCTGCATAAGTTGTCATTGCTGTACCAAATGAGAAGTTTGGCATCATAGCAAAACCGTCTACACGCATTACAATGTTATTTGCTGCTATGAAAGCCACCCCGAAGCAATTTGTAAGTGATTGAACAACAAGCATTGCAGATGAAAAAATTGCCTGAGTGAGACCTGTTGGTATTCCAAGTCTGATAAGTTGAGAGCAATGTCTTCCTGAAATTTTGAGTTCTTTTAAACCAAGAGTAAAATGTTCTTTAAGTTTTACAAGTTTTAAAAGACACAAAACAGAAGATATAAACTGTGCAATTACTGTTGCCCATGCAACCCCCGCAACACCCATATCAAGATTTGCAACAAAATATAAGTCGAGAATAATATTAATAACAGTTGCAACAAGAAGATACAGAAGAGATGAAAAGGAATCGCCAAGACCTCTGAGTATCCCACCAAGGATATTATAATATGCCATACCGGCTGCCCCATACATCATAATCACAAGATAGTCTGTACAATCATTTAGTATTTCTTTTGGAGTGTTGAAAAGCGAAAGCACCGGTTTGATTATCGGTGGGGCTGCCACCATAAGAAACAGAGATGCAATTGCAGTAACAGTTATACAAGTTCCGATTGTCAGTGAAAGTTCTTCTCTTGCCTTGGCACCAAAATATTGTGCCACCATAATTCCAACCCCGGCAGAAATCCCAACAAAGAGAACAAGCAACAGGTTAAAAAGCGGGAGGGCACTTCCAACTGCTGCAAGTGTAGCATCTCCCTCATAGTGTCCGACAACAATACTGTCAACAGTACTGTAAAGTTGTTGTGCTATGTTGCCTATAATCATTGGTATGGAAAATGTAAGAATACTTTTCCACGGTTTCCCAATTGTCATATCTGTGGGTTCAAACAGTTTTTTAATACTTATCATATTTATGTTTCCTTTTCGTGTTATGTATTTATTGCATTTATAAAGAGTTTTCATGATTTACTTCTGCAAACCAAATATTTCCTTTATAGCATATATTATACCATCGCAAACAAGTTATGTAAAGAAAAACAGGTTTATTCTTTAATAATTCGGTAAATTCGCCACAAATTTTTTCGACAAAATTCTTTTTTACTATTGGATTTTCAGAAAAACTATGGTATAATGTACACAGTAATCCATGCTGACGCATGTCTTTGCATCTTCGATGCCGTGTGCCTTGGCACACCTGTGACATTGACGGCTGCGTAAAAATGCCCTTGCAAGCAAGCATTTTTACTTATGGTATAATGTACGTAATAATATGATTTTATGGAGAAAAAATTATGAAAGAAGGCAGAAAATTAAAATCAATCGATCCTATGAACGCGGTTTCGGTATACATTATGCCTAACCGTGTCGGGGCATCAAACCAGTTCAGAGAAAGTATTGACATTGAAACAACAGAAAAGTACATTCACGAAAAAAGACAAGAGGGGTACAAAGGTCTTGGGATGATGCATATAGTTCTTGCCGCATATGTGAGAACAATTGCACTGTATCCATCTATTAACAGATTCATACGCGGGCAAAAAATATATGCAAGAAATTCAATTGATATGTGTCTGACAATAAAAAAACAACTTAAACTTCATGCACCGGAAACTGTTATTAAAATTCCCGCATCACCTACTGATACTCTGGTCGATATATACAGAAGCACAACTCAACTTGTTGAAGACAACAAAAAAGAAGAAACAGAGAATGGTATGGATTCTGTCGCAAAATTCCTTTCTTTTGTTCCGGGAGTTTTTCTGAAGTTTGCCGTGTGGAGTCTTAAAACCCTTGACTATTTTGGACTACTGCCAAAATCACTTGTAAAAGTCAGTCCTTTCCACGGATCAATGTTTCTCACAAACATGGGTTCTCTTGGCATCAATCCGATTTTTCATCATCTGTACAATTTTGGTAATCTTCCGCTTTTTTGCTCAATGGGAAAAAAGAAAAATGAGTACAAGGTCAATCCCGACGGAACAGTTACAAAAATGCGTCTGATGGATCTGACGGTAGTATGTGATGAAAGAATTTGCGACGGTCACTATTATGCAAGTGCGTTTAAGGTGTGGAAAAAATACATAGAAAATCCTTATCTTCTGGATGAACCACCTGTAGAAGTACGAACAGATGTGTAATTATTAAACAACAAAAATACATAAGGAGAACATTTATGAAAAAATTAGCGATTTATTTCATTGTTTTAAGCCTCATTCTCATTTCCGGATGTTCAAAAAAAGTTGCAAATCAGGATCTTGACAATAATTCTGTTCAATCTGATGCAACCGTTAATGAACCTGAAATTGTTCCTGACGATTTTTATGTTATGATGCAGGGCGACGAAAGACCTGTTGCGGTTATGATTGACAATGATACTGCAGCTGCAAGACCTCAGATTGGGTTAGAGAGTGCATATATGGTATATGAAATCATTGTCGAGGGCGGAAGTTCAAGAATGATGGCACTTTTCAAAAAACATGATGTTGAAAAGGTTGGTCCCGTTAGATCATCAAGACATTATTTCCTTGATTATGCCCTTGAACACGATGCAATATACTGTCATGCCGGATGGAGTCCGAAAGCACAAATGGATATACGCAGTCTTGGTGTTAACAATATAAACGGAATCCAGGGTGAAGACGGAACAGTATATTGGAGAGATTACACATATGACAGAACATGGCATAATCTCTATACAGGTGTGGACAAACTTTTTGACAAAGCGAAGAAAGATAAAGATTATCGTACTACAACCGATGTTAAACATACAGAATATCTCAAAAATGATACAGTTCCCGAAGAGGGCGAAGATATTTTCAACATTTCTCTCCCCTATTCTAACCATTACAGGGTTTCTTATGAATATGACAGTGAAAACAAGGTTTATAAGAGATTTGTAAACGGCGGAGCACATATGTCACAGACAGATGAACAACTTACTGCTAAAAATATCATTATATATCAGATTTACAACTTCAACCTTCCCGACAATGATAACGTTGGCAGACAGGATCTTAAAAACATCGGAAGCGGAACCGGATACTATGTTACAAACGGCAAAGTGATTGAAATCAATTGGGAAAAGACTTCAAGAGAAGGAAGAACTGTATATACCACAACAGATGGTGAAGAAATTCTTCTTAACCCCGGAAACACTTATGTTCAGATTGTGCCTCAGGTTTCAACAATAACACTTTCATAAATTCAAGTAAATTAAAAGCATCAAATTTGCGGTCACTGCAAATTTGATGCTTTTAATATTGTATATAAATTTTCGTCAATCTTGTTAAATCTAAGTTTTGCTTTTACTCAAAACCTTTTTCTGAAAGGAATTTATAACTGTCTTCAAGACATTCAAAAGGATCTTTTTCGCATATATCCTGCTCAACAAGCGCATACTGAACTCCTGATTCATTACACGCATTGATTATATCATCCCAGTTAAGATTTCCTTCCCCTACCGGTGCAAAAACAGAATCATTGCCTTTCATCTTCAAATCCTTGAAATGAACGCAGGCAATTTTTCCTTTATACTTTCTTATAAACTCAGCAGCATTTATTCCTGCATACGAAACCCAGTATGCATCAATTATATATTTGAAAGAATCATTTTTTATGCCATCTGTCAATATATCAATAACATATTTTCCATCAGTTTTCTGAAACTCAAAAGCATGATTGTGATATGCAAATATGAGTCCGTTTTCAGAAAGTTTTTCTGTTATAACATTTGCTTTTTCAATAAAATCCTTTACTGTGTTTTTTTCAGCGTTGAATCCGGGCATTGAACCAATTCCTGCAATGGGACATCCGATAGTTTTATGAAATCTTATTTCAGAATCAATATCATTGACATAATTCTCCCACGGTCTATGGGTACATACCGGAAAAAGATCATACTTATCAAGTATTCTTTTTACATCTTCAGCGCAAAAGTTACCAATGCCTGAGAGTTGAACCGTCTTATACCCTATCCGGCTCACTTTTTCGCATGATTTTTCAAAATCTTCCAAGGTTTTACAAAAATCTCTTATTGTAAAATACTGTGCACCAATTCTTTTATCCATCATTTTCACCTCGAAATTAATATGTGTTTTCAGTGTCTGAATTTCTCTGTACTATTCCGCTTTTATCAACCTTTGATTCTTTGATTTTATCACAAAGAATACTGTAAAACTCATCGTGCGGAAAGTTTTTTACGTCTACAGTTTTATCTGCCCATGCAGACAGATGAATAGCATTAGAAATTGTAAGTCCGTTTATCCCTTCAATTCCCGGTGCAAGAAGAGGAGTTCCTTTCAGGAGAGACTTTGCAACATCTTTTAAAATTCCAACGTGTTGCTCTCCATTTCCCGATACAGGAAGTTCGCACTTCCAACATTCAGGCGATCCGAAAACCCCTGTGAAAGTTTTATTGAACTCTCTTTCAGAAATTACATTGCGATAAAAAATCATTTTTCCGTCTTCAACAACAATTTTCCCCATATCGCAGGCAATTTCAAGTCTGTTTGTTCCCGGTGCTTCACCTGTTGATGTGATATATGTTCCTGTTGTACCATTATCATATTCAAAATATGCGGTTACATCATCTTCCACTTCGATGTCATAGTATTTACCAAATGAAACATGAGAAGTTATTCTGTCAGGCATTCCAAACATCCATTGCCAAAGGTCAAGTTGATGGGGATTCTGATTTATAAGTGCACCGCCTCCTTCGGTTTTCCACGTTGAACGCCAGGCGCAACTGTCGTGATAACTCTGAGGTCTGTACCAGTCTGTGATTATCCAAGAGATTCTTTTTATATGTCCAAGTTCTCCGCTTTGCACCATTTGGCGGATTTTCTGATACATAGGGTTGGTTCTCTGATTATACATAATTCCAAAAAGTTTATTTGAACATTTTGCCGCCTCATTCATTTCAATAACCTGTTTTGTGTATACACCTGCAGGCTTTTCGGTTATTACATTAAGTCCGTTTTCAAATGCCTCAATCGCAAGAGATGAATGGTCATAGTGAGGAACGGCTATAAGCACAAGGTCACATTTGCCCGATTTATAAAGGTCTGTTGCATTGTCATATAAAGGCACTTCGGGATAAAGTTTCTTTGCAACATCAAGCCTTTGAGGCAATATGTCACATATGGCAGAAAGTTCCATTTCGGGAACATTCCCCGACCACACATTTTTAGCATGGGTTGTTCCCATATTTCCAAATCCTATGATTCCAAGCCTGATTTTTTCCATATCCTTCATCCTCCTTATTTAACTGCAATATTTTCAAGAATCTTACACAAAGAATTATAAGCAAGGGCAAATGTCCCCTCTCCGCTTTTTGGAAGGTTGGTCATATTGTCTGTTAATTCAAGATCGGAAAGTCCCTCAAAAGAACCGAGATGAGGCTCTAAACTCAGGAAACCTTCATAACCGTTTTCAAAAAGATTTTTGAGGATATATTCAACATTTCCCATTCCATGTCCCGAAGGAACAACTCTTCCGTCTGAAAGCGCATCTTTTATATGAACATATTCAATATAGTCACGTAAAGTATCAAATGCTTCCACTGTGTCTACACCTGTCTGAACAAAATTAGCAGGATCAAAAACACCCTTAAAATTATCACAATAGAGATTTTCAAAAAGATCTTTACAGCGATCTATGTTATCTCCGTATATATCCTTTTCATTTTCATGAAGAAGAATAATTCCTTTTTCCTTTGCATACGAGATGAACTTTGAAAGTCTTTCGATAACGATACTTTTTTCATCATCCGTCCATATCTCTCCGTCGTGATAGAAACTGAATACTCTCACATATGATGTACCAAGAATTTTTGCAATGGAACAAACATTTTTAAACACTTCAAAGTGTTTCTCAAAATCATCTGTAAGTTTTATCTTCCCTATTGGTGATCCGATTGAAGATACTTTTATTCCATATGTATCCATTTTATTTTTTAATTCTTTTGCTTCATCTTCTGTTAATTCAGAAACGTTTTTTCCATCTATTCCCCTGGGTTCAAAATATTTAATTCCAAGCCTGGTAAGAGTTTCAAACTGCAATGTGGTATCAGAAGATATTTCATCTGAAAATCCGCTTATTTTTTCATATGACATATTATAAACCTCCAAACAGATTTGTTTTTAGTTGTTTAATAATATGTTATCACAATATTTCACAATTATCTTTAAATATATTGCCAAAATCATTGCAATTATTGCTTGATTATTGTATAATACAATTCGTGAGGAGATGGTATAATGAAAAATTATTCATTCACATATATGGAAAATGCAGATGTAACAAAATATGATTTCAGCCTTCATAGCCACGATGAATATGAAATATACATGTATCTTGATGGTGATACACATTATGTTGTTGAAGGTAAAAACTATTCTCTTGAGCCAAACGATATAATTATCATAAGACGCGGTGAAATGCACCGCCCATATCACAAAAGTAACGCCCCGTATTCACGAATAGTGCTTATGGTTAACCCGGATTTTTTTGTCGAAAACAAATGTCAGAACTATGAGAAACAATTCCTCAATACATCGGGTTCCATCGGAAATAAAATTAATGCTGCTACAGTTAAATCAAGCGGTCTTTTTGACGCATTTGAAAGATTACGAAAATATTCAAACCAATTTGAAAACTATGAAACGCCGGTATGTCGGGCATTGGTTACCGAAATTCTTTATATTATTAATAATATATCGGACTTTTCCCCGGATGATATTCCCAATGAGCAAATCAGAAAGGCTATAAAATATATTAATTCTAATTTTACCAACGATGTAAGCATAGAAGATATAGCCGATTACTGCTATGTTTCAAAATATCATCTTTGCCGCATATTCAAAGAATCAACAGGTCTTACAATTCACGAATTTATTACAAGAAAAAGAATTCAGCATATAAGAGAACTCAGATTAAGCGGTATGAATCTTACAAATGCAGTATTGAACTCCGGTTTCAATAATTATTCTAATTTTTACAGATCATATGTGAAAATCACAGGGCATTCTCCGAAAGATTTAAGTTGATTATATTCTTAAAACCTACGTTATGAAAAAGGTATTACCAACTTTTGCAAAAAGCAATCAAAGATTTAGTCTTTGGTTGCTTTTTGTTTTGCCGTAACAATTTTTTGCTTTGTCGAATATTATACCAAGGGTGTTCCCCCGATTGGAGGTGAATTTATGAACCTGCCATTTATGCCTGAAAATCCGCATCTTGCCTTTGCATATGTTCCTTTTCAGGAGTTTAAGAACCTGTATTCTTCAGACAAAGCCTTGTGGAACGGTACTATTTTCAAGGACCTGAATATACCATTTGAAACCTACAAGGACAATCCGATTATGAACCCATTTATTAAATAAAACGGAGGTATGCTTATGTTTTTCCCAAAAACAGAGTTCTGTCCCTTCAACAGTGATGATATGCCGGATTGTTATTGTGACAATTTGGCCCAGTCACCCGCTTTGGACAATGAACTTTCCAAGTCAAATATGGAAAATATGCCGGAATATGACGGCAAGTGTGAAATGATGAAAAAGATTCAGGAAATGAGTTTTGCTGTTGTTGACCTCAATCTTTTCTTGGACACACATCCCGACTGCGAGCAAGCCCTTGAACTTTTCAAGAAACTTTCGGCATCGCTCAAAAGTCTTAAAAGTGATTATCAAAGCAAATATGGCCCGCTGTATGCAACCGAAAGCAGTAACGACACTCCTTTCTCCTGGGTCAGAGACGAAAATAAATGGCCATGGGAATTATGAGGGAGGTGTAGTATATGTGGGATTATGAAAGAAAACTTATGTACCCGGTAAAAATTAAAAATCCAAATCCTGCTCTTGCAAAAATAATTATTGCACAGTATGGTGGTCCGGATGGTGAGTTAGGCGCATCTCTCAGATATCTCAGTCAGAGATTCACAATGCCTGATTCTGCATCCAAGGGTTTATTGAATGATATAGGAACCGAAGAACTTGCACACCTTGAAATGGTTGGTTCGCTTGTTAATCAGCTTACAAGAGGAACAAATGCAAAGTGTGTAAAAGAAAGCGGATTTGAAGACTATTTTATTAATCATTCAACAGGTGTTTATCCTGCCAACACAAACGGTTCTCCTTTTAATGCTATGGCTATTGCAGTAAGTGGTGACCCTATTACTGATCTTAATGAAGATTTAGCAGCAGAACAGAAAGCAAGAGCAACTTATGATAACATTCTTCGTCTGAGTGATGATCCGGATGTTAACGATGTTATAAAATTCCTAAGAGAAAGAGAAATCGTTCATTATCAGCGTTTCGGTGAAGCACTCAGACGAGTTGAAGAAAAACTTACCGACAAAAATAAATACTATATGGGAATGAAAAAATAATTCCCAATTAAAATGAGATTGTAAAAACAATTTCTGAAACAGACAAAGATCTCTCTTGCTGAGGTCTTTGTTTTGTTTCAGGGAAAATCATTATTTTCCATATATTCTTATGGTTATAATTTTTAGAAAAATTCGTAAACCCGACTCACATTGATGTTCACAATTTGGAGTTTAGCATGATTTAAAACCCCATTTTTTACACCTGTTAGAATAATTATGTTTTAAAATACAAAAAACGCACTTTTCCCCGATTACTAACACTTTGAAACACAGGAGTTTATCACTTTAAAATAAAGACTTATTCCACAATTAATGTCCTTATTTTAAAGTTGTATTTTCTTTACAAAACACATAATTTGATATACAATATAAATAGCAATTATATGAAAACAAAACATTTATTCTACATTAGGGAGGTTTAAAATGTATACATATTCAATCGTTCAACTAAAAAAAGATCACTTCGAGGAAAGATGTGAGGATATTATTGATCAATATAAACGCGGAATAAGCACATGTCCGCTTTTTTCCATGCAGCTTGTTCCGGAAGGTAATCCTGTTTGGGATAAAGTTGGTCCTCTGGTGGAGATTTACAAAAAATATCGT
>JAZQJX010000078.1:0-10570 GCA_045541875.1 Clostridia bacterium
GACCTTAAACGCAGAGAAATTTAGTAAAATTTCAATGCGGAGGTCGAAGCAAGGCTGGCGCCTTGCGAGAGCGACAAGTTGAAAGTGTGCAAATTTATCAAGTTTAAGGCATACGGGGTTCAACTCCCGCGTGCTTAAGCAGTTGCGTCAGTATTATCTTCGGGATTTCACTTGTATAAAACAAAATCATCTATTTTAAATATTATGATGTCCGAAAAGTCAGATATATAATAATATTACCTTGATAAAAGCAATTTTGTGTGATATCATTTAATTGTAAAAGCGTTTATGAAAAATTTACTTTTTGCGGAGGTTTATTATGAATAGACAATTTGACTTTAAAAATGTTCCCAATAAGTACAGACCTGTTCCCTTCTGGTCATGGAACGAAAAATTAAACACAGACGAAACCTCGGAACAGATTGATAAAATGCAATCGCAGGGCATGGGCGGATTCTTTATGCATGCCCGGGGCGGACTTGAAACAAGATATATGGAGAATGAATGGTTCGAAAACATTCGTACTTGTGCAGATAAATGTAAAGAAAACAAAATGCTTCCCTGGGCATATGATGAAAACGGATGGCCCAGCGGATTTGGCAACGGAATCGTAAATGGAAAAGGTGAAGAATACTGTCAGAAATATCTTCGTTTTGAAAAAGGCAAAAAAACATCTGAGCGAACTGTTGCAAATGTTGACGGTTATCATTTTTACTATGACGTAAATCCTTTTTATGTTGACACACTCGATGCTAAAGTTACGGATGTTTTTCTGAGTGAAATATACACTCCCTATTATGAGAGATTCAAAGGTGAACTGGAAGGTTTTTTCACTGATGAGCCTCAGATTTCAAGAAACGGAATCCCATGGAGTCTGATTCTTCCCGAAGAATATGAAAAAGCATACGGAGAAGACCTCTTAGGGGTTCTTCCTCACCTTTTTATGGAATCTGGGAATTACAAAGATACAAGAGTGAAATTCTGGAAACTTATAACCAATCTTTTTTCAAAAAACTTTATGAAAAAGATTTATGACTGGTGCCATTCTCACGATTTTAAACTCACGGGCCATCTTGTTCTGGAAGAAGATTTATATGTACAACTCACAGCAAACGGTGCATGTATGCCCCATTACGAATATTTTTCAATTCCCGGAATGGACTGGCTCGGAAGAGATGTTTTTGACTCTCTCACACCCTATCAGGTTTCGTCGGTTGCCGCTCAGACGGGAAAAGATCAGGTGCTTTCGGAAACATTTGCTCTATGCGGTCACAACATCGGTCATGACGAACTTAAAATGATGTTTGAATTTCAGATGGTGAGAGGTATCACACTCTTGTGTCAGCATCTTGAGGGGTATTCCAACAGAGGAATAAGAAAAAGAGACTATCCCCCTGCAATGTACGTACAGCAACCCTGGTGGGATGAATATAAAAAATTTAACGACACAATGGCACGTACAGGGATGATGCTGACCGGCGGAGATGACTGTGTTGATGTTTTAGTGATTCATCCCCAGACAACCGCCTGGACACTGTATAATGACAGTGAGTTTTATGACAGCAAAAACACCGGGGCAAAAGACAAAATTTTACAACTTCATTCAGAATTTATGAAAGTTCTGACCACTTTGGAGAAAAAACACATAAACTTTCATCTCGGTGATGAAACCCTTATGGAAAGATATGCAAGTGTTGACGGTGGCAAACTCGTAATCGGAAAAAAGAAATATTCAAAAGTTATCCTTCCTCCCCATGACGTGCTTTTTGAAAACACCAAAAAGCTTCTTGATGAATTTAAAAAATGCGGCGGAGAAATCACTAATGTACAAAAGATTACGGAAAATAACATAATCAACATTCCCGAAATCACATATTGCATGCGAAAAAAAGAGGACCACACGGTGTACTATTTTGTTAACAGCACCGAAAATGAATATGATGCATATATCGAAAAAGGGGCTTTCTTTGTTGATGCATCCACAGGAGAAGTCAAAGAATTTGACGGACATTTTAAGTTCAAAAAATACTCATCCGTCCTTGTAATTGACGATGGTACTGAAAGAAAAGAGGAGAAAAAAGAGGAAAAACACCTCATTTCTCTTGACCTTGACGGTGATTGGGAGGTCAAAAGTTTCACATCGAATATTCTCACTCTTGACTACTGTACATATTATTTTGACGGTATCCTGCAAGAAGAAAACGGCTATATTTTAAATGCAATGTATCGGGCGCTGGATCTTGAAAGACCTGTTAATATAAGGTGTGAATTTGCTTTTGATGCAGATTTTATACCGGATGATTTAACTCTTGTTATAGAAACCCCTGAAATTTTTGACATAAAAGTTAATGGAAATGCAATCAGCAAAAAAGATGCAGGGTATTTCAGAGATAAGTCGTTCAGGAGAATTGTCATATCAGAATATGCAAAACAGGGAAAAAACACAGTTTCTTTATATGTTGACTTTAATCAAAACAAAACTGTTTATGAAAATATCCGCAAATCAAAAATATTTGAATCTGAAAAGAATAAACTTACATTCGACATGGAAATAGAACAGATTTATATTATCGGAAATTTCAGCCTTAAAACAGACGGAGAATTTGAAAATCTTCCGAGAAATGCCTGCAGATACAATGGTAATTTTATTATCACAGAACCAACCAAAAAAATCTCCCTGAAAGATATTCAGAAGCAGGGCTTCCCGTTCTTTGCAGGCTCCTTAACTTTGGCAAAGGAATTTGAGGTATTATCTCCCGATGTTATGCTGAAATTTAAAAAATGCGGTATAAACGTCGTTAAATTAAAGGTTAACGGAAAACATGTAAAAAGTCTTATGTGGGAACCTTTTGAGGCAGATTTGTCGGAATATGTAAATATCGGCAAGAACGAAATTGAACTCACACTTGTAGGCAATCTCAGAAACATGCAGGGTCCTTTCCATCTTGAAGAGGGCGAAAGTTATACGGTTGTACCGGCAAGTTTCTTTAAGGAAAAATGTGTGTGGAAACCCGATAAGGGAAATTGGAGAGATGATTATTGCTTTGCTGTTTTGTCAGTAGAAAATCCCCAACAAATTTGAACATATAAGAAAATCAGATTCGCCGCACCGCCTGCGGAGGGAGTGCGGAGCATTATCGCTTTTCTTAAGCCATGTGCATATTTGGAGTTAATATTCTGAAATACTATAATGAAAGGAATGTTATTCATGAAAAAACTAATCCATAAACTCGTTGCACTTATTGTTATGATGTCCTTATGTGTTTCTTTCACTCCCATGACATTTGCCTCAGAGTCTGATGATATGTTTTTTGATTTTAACACATACTTTCCCGAGGACTATTTTGAAGATATTCCCCAATGGAATAACATTTCAACAAGCCAGCAATTTACAATTCATTCCTGGGACGGTGAAGATGCAGAAATCTGGGACAAGAGCCTCATGTATACAAACGGTCCGGACAATGAAAGAGCAGGAATATATCTTAATGATACTCATGATAGTGTGGGAGTGGATTTTTCATTTCGGTTTGAATCTGTGTCCAATAATGTCTATGTAGATTTCCGTCAGGACTATACCGACCTTTATGTTATGGTTCTGGATAAAGACAAAAATGTTAATTTTTTCGGAAAAAGTGTTGCCACTTACGAAACAGGTGTATGGTATGACGTAAGCATAGTTTTTTGTGCAAGTACCAAATATGCCACTCTTAAATTCAAGAAAAGTTCTTCAGAGAACTGGCAGGAGTTTAACGCTTTATATGATGGAACATATGCAAATGGAACAACATACGTTTTCTTTGAGATGTTTGGCGGAACTCAAAACGACGGCGGAATAAGGTATTTTGACAATCTCAAAATATATTATCCGGAATTCAGATTGGAAAGAGCATATATAAAAAGCGGATTGACTCAAAACGCCGACCTCAATGAAACCCTGTTGTTTGAATATAATTATACAGTTGCTCCAAACTTTGAACCGAAAATTATGGTTAAAAAAGACGGAGAAACTGATAATCCGCTCTTCAAATATGAAATCAGAGATAATATTATTGAAGTTTCATTTGAAAATCTTGAAAAAAACTCTGATTACCGTGTCACAATCCCTGACGTTACCGGTGTTTTCGGAAGTTCAGGCGTGGACGGAAGTGTGGAATTTACCACATCAGAATATGAAATCGAAACAGAAGACATTTTTGTTTCGGATTCTCAGGTTACGGCATCTTGCAAATCTGCATATTCAGGCGGTGTTAGAGCCTATGTTGCAGCATCTGCCTATGACAATGATGACAATCTCCTTGAAGTAAAACTTATTCCCATCAATGTAGCCTATAAAGAGGCAAACACAGTAACTGTCACACCTGAATTTGAAAGTGATTACAGTTACGTAAAAGCAATGATAGTCAAGGATTTTGCATCCGGAATAAGTTTTTCAGCCAATGTATCTGAGTCGGACACAACCAAAGAATCTTCAGATCTGTGTGAAAATCCGGTTGCATTAGAAAAAATAGAGTCAGACGGAGACAGTTTCACAGCAAAGGGGCATAATATTTCCGTTGATGATTCAATAATAACAATCCAAGTGTTAAAAGATGGAAAAACATGGAAAAATCTTGACACTTTTGACATGGAAAACGGTGATATCTGCGAAATTCTGTCAGGATTTGATGCTGTTGCAGATATTGAATACGGAGAAAAGTTTTGTTTTACATCAAAACTTGTTAACGGAAAAATTCCATCTTTCAGAATTCGTTTCGGGAGCGGAGATTTTGCATATTATAATCATGATTTTATGGAAAATATCAACAATTCCCAAACTCCTGAAGAACTTGAGGAATTAATTTATGAAAATGATATTTTGCAGAAAGAGTTATCCTCAACACTTGAAATTCTTACACCTGACGAAAAGACAGAATTCTGGAAAGCACTTTTTGATGCAAAAAACAATTCCATAAACTGCTCTGAACCATGGAATACTTACTCAGATGTGACAGTTGAGGCATACGGTGCATCAGTTGTCGCAAGATTAAAATGTTCAGATGAACTCTGGAATTTATATAATACTTTGCAAGAATTTTCTAAAGAGGATATAATCAGACAAAAACATATGGATATCTACCATCAGTTGTCATATACTCAAAATCATAATTTTTTATCATACATATTCAACAACATTGAAAGGTATAGTATAGCAAAAGATTTCTCCGACGATTTTGAAAAGTTTGTGATATTTTATGCAATCAAAGGCAGTCCTGCAGAAGATATAGAAAAGATTATTTCAGACTCTGATATTCTGGAACCGGGAAAGATTTCCACCTTCTTTTTGCTTGACGCAAATCAAAGGGAAGCAGTTTGTGAAAAAATTGGCCAAAAAGGCCTCTACAAAACCTTTGATTCTCTGTATGATGATATTGAAATAGTTTCAAAAGAACAAATTGAAGCAGACGAAGAAATTCCCATTGGCGGTGGTAACGGACATGGCGGATTTGAAATATTTATTCACAATCCGGACGGAAGCGAAATTAATGAAAATGTTGAACAGTCACGCCGGGTGAAACTCACCATTATGGCAACACTCGTTACAAAGCCGGATGTTATTTATGCCGTAACAGTATACGATGCTTCCGGTAAGATGAAACAGGCAAAACTTTTCAATTCTGAAAAAGAAGAACTTTTTGAACATGACTTTTTAGAGTTTTATACAACATATGATAAAGATGCAACCATAAAAATACTTACTCTCGACAGTATAAGTTCGATGATTCCCCTGAGACAAAGTGTCCTCTTTACCTTTGGCGAGTGCAAATTCCATATGCCCGAGTCAGAAAGAGAGCAACCGGGAGTGATTGCGTACAAAGGCCGTGCATCCTCTGTTATGCCCTCAAATTTCATTCTCTCTCCCGAAAAAATACGCTCAGAGGGATATTGGTATAGCCCTCCGGAACCCGTCAATATGGATGTGACCTATTTTAACCGGGATGTGGCATTTTGTGCTCTGTATAACCCTGTATACAATATTAAAACCACAGACAGCGGATACGTTCTTGAAAGCATTGAATCGGGCGATTATGACATTGTTGAATTTTCGCATGACAAAATAGCAAATATCACACCCGATGGAATATCAATTTTAAAGGGAAATATCGAAACAAGTTATATGTTTTCTGAGTCATGCAGATATTATATCAACGGCGATATTTTAGATTATGTAAGTCCGTCGTATTTTAATATGGATGACGCCCTTTATACTATGGCTGTAAAAGACGGTTTAATTTCCGGAATAAGCATTTCATATTCCCAAAGCGCAGTAACAAAAATTAAAAACACATCAAAATATACTCTGATAACAGAAAGCGACAATAGGATTGATGTTGCAAGTTGTAAATTTACCAACGGAATTCCTGCCGCAGAAGACGTCATCGAAATCTATTACGGAAACCAAACCGTTATCAGAATTTGCGATCCTGTTTTTGCAACATATCACGAAGATGGCATAATTGCAAATGGTGTTCCATATCCTCTGCCGATTTACATGGAAAGTTATGATTTTATCAATGGTGAATCATGTGTTGCATATATGAACAGCGCCGGAGATGAGGTTATATATCTTAAAAAGGACTATTCAACAAAGGACATTGTTGTGGTTCTTGGTGTTGAAATCACAGAAGACGGTTTGTTTAATGTCCGCACATCAAAGGGTGTTATTAAATTAGACAAGGAATATGTATATGTAAACGGTTCAATTTGTCTGCCGGATAATCTCACAAACATATCAGGCGATCCTTACTATTATTATCAAACCGAAAACGCTCATGCATTTGAAGAGATATGTGAACCCGAAGAAGTTTACGGACAGTTGCGCAATTATCTTTTTGCCAAATACATTATAACGGATAAAACAAATATAATCGTAAAAACCGACAAATACGGAGTGTTTACCAATAACGTAAAACTTGAGCAGCAAGTGTATTACTCAGCCACAGTTTATTCCAGAGACGGGGTGAATGTCGATGTGTTGCTTTTTGATGATCCGCAAGGATATATGGTTAGTGAGTCTGTTGAGATGTTGGTTACCGACTGTTCAGACGGTAAGATTTCCGGTTATTCAGAAGGCAAAAACATCAGCATATCTGTTTCAGATGAACTCAGCACCGAAATAAGCGCCGGTGACTATATAAGATTCCGTTATATTAACGAAAGAATCACAGAGATATATAACAATTACAACGTTATGTATAACATAAAAAATGAAAGGTACTATTCACAAGGAAATCCCAACTCACCCAATCAGGCAATTGTTGCGACAGTAGAGAATATAGTAAACGGAGTGATATATGGATACTCTCACAACGGTTTATATGTTAACGCAACAGATGAGAACACAAAAGTTTATTTGTTTGACATTTCAGAAAATTCTCTTACTAAAACAGATATCCGGGAGTTAACATTCTATGACTGGATTTTTATGAGAGTCATAGACGGGAAAACAGAAACGGTGGTTATATACAGAGAATAAGAAAATATGTGTATACAATTTCCATGTTGACAAAATGATGGATAATATGTATAATTGTAGTATGTTAAATTATAGTAAAAGAGGCGTATTTTGCAAATGTCGGGCAATGGTAACAACAGCATAAAAAATGAAATATTTACAGTTCCCAACATCCTTGTATATATAAGGATTATTCTGATACCCATTTTTGTCTGGCTGTATACCGGCGCGACTTCACCGGATGAATACTACCCTGCCTTTGCAGTGATGGTTGCAGGGTTTATAACAGATTTTCTCGACGGCAAAATCGCAAGACATTTTAACTGTGTCACCGACCTTGGAAAGACCATAGATCCAATAGCGGACAAACTCTATCAGTTTGCTGTTGCCCTTTGCCTTATGGTCAAATATCCTCTCATGCTCTCTGTGGCAGCCATTCTTTTTGTAAAAGAAATCAGCATGGGTGTTATGGGCCTTGTACTTATAAACAAGGGCGGTCAGGTCTTTGGTGCTAAGTGGTATGGAAAAGTATCCACTTTTATAATTGATGTTGTAATGGCTTTTTTGCTGATTCTTCCCATACTTAGTCTGAATGTAAACTCTTTTATAATCAGCATTTTAATTTATACCTGCGACATTGTCCTGCTCTTTGCAGCAATAATGTACACACGTCTTTTTGCAGGTAAAATCAAGGCACTTGAACAAAATGATTAAAACAGAAGTTTATTTCTTCTGATTAATTGCGCTCTGTTGCCCACGGCAGAATTTAGCGCACAGAACATATATTTGTGGGCAGAAAGGCTACGGACTAAACCTATGTACGATGTAAAAAAAGGCTATGAACTTGCCAAAGAGTTTTATGCACGCTACGGAATAGATGTTGACAGTGCAATCAAAACAGTTGACGAAACACCCATATCAATGCACTGCTGGCAGGGCGATGATGTTGGAGGAACAGAGATTAAAGAAGATAAATCCCTGACCGGCGGTATTCAGACAACAGGTAACTATCCCGGAAAAGCACAAAACGGTGATCAACTCCGTCAGGATATTTCAGAAGCGCTGAAATTCATTCCCGGAAAAATCAAAATTAACATTCACGCAAATTACATAGAAGCAGACACCTATGTTGAACGTGATTCCATCAAACCCGAACACTATGACAAATGGGTAGATTTTGCTGTTGAAAACGGCATGGGACTTGATTTTAACCCCACCTATTTTGCTCATCCTTTAAGCACAGATAAAGGTACACTTTCATGTGCTGACGAAAACATCAGAAGTTTTTGGGTACGTCATGGTATTGCCTGCAGAAGAATCGGTGAATATTTTGCTAAAAAGACAGGTTTCCCCTGTGTTATTAACCACTGGACTCCCGATGGCGACAAAGAATTCCCCGTTGATGCTCTCTCTCCCAGAATGAGACTCAAAAAATCTTACGATGAAATTTTTGAAGCAACAAAAGATGTTGAGAATGTTATTGACGGTATTGAATCCAAAGTATTCGGTATCGGTGCAGAAAGTTATACAGTTGGTTCACACGAATTCTGCATGGGCTATGTTATGAAAGCAAACAAAGACCACATCATTGCAACTCTTGACAACGGTCACTATCATCCCACCGAAACTGTTTCCAACAAACTTTCCGGAATCTTCACTTTCTCAGACTCTGTTCTTCTTCATGTAACAAGAGCAATCAGATGGGATTCTGACCACGTTGTAGGTCTTGAAGATGAAACAAAAGCAATTTTTGAAGAACTTGTAAGAATGGGCAAACTTGATAAAACCTATGTTGCAACCGACTTCTTCGATGCTTCCATCAACCGTATTGCCGCTTGGGTAATCGGTATCAGAAACACAAGAAAGGCTATGCTTGCAGCGCTTCTTCAGCCAAATGACAAGATGAAACAACTTGAACTTGACGGCGATGTTACTGCAAGACTTGCATATAAAGAAGAATTCAAAGCAGCACCATTTGCTCTTGTTTGGGATTATTACTGCGAACAGACAAACAAAGGCGTTGGACTCCAATGGCTTTCCGAAATTCAGCAGTATGAACAGGATGTTCTTTTAAAAAGATAATTACAATACGTTCAAAAGCCATCTGACTTTTTACAGTCAAATGGCTTTTTTTATACGAATATATATGTTATTGTTCGAAGACAAGAAAAGCGGCTTCGCCGCACCGCCTGCGGCGGGAGTGCGGAGCATTATCGCTTTTCTTAAGCCATGTGCATTTTTGAAAAGCAAATTTGCTTTTCAAAAAAATTTGCACGGCAATATAATAAATTTTTTACTGTATAGTAACGAAGTTTCCTATACAGTAAAAACCTCACATTTCCCACTTATGGAATTTGTGAGGTTTTTTCATCAAATACAGAAAAGAGAAAAAACAGTTCCCTCAAAAATCATTCATGCTCAATATTCTCAAGTGCAACTCTCACCGCCTCAACAACAAATGCAGTAAAAGTACAGTTTTTACCCTCTATTGATTTTTCAACTCTTTCTACTATATCATTAGGAAATCTAATGCATTTATTTGTCGTTGGAGGAATTGAAGGAATTTTAAATTTTTTCATATTATCACCTCTGCAATACAATTATATAATATGCAAATATATATGTATGCATTGCGTTTGTATTGCATAATGTTGTATTATATAGAAACTTTATGGTTCGTATTTGCATCACTTGTCCGCTTCGCTGTGGTAACGTAGTGATTAGGGATTAGGGAATAGTGATTAGGAATGGATATTAGACATTTCATAAAATCAGAAAGGAAGTGCCTATTCCCTATTTCCTAATTACTAATCCCTATGTATGGCACAAACTCTCCATTGTAGTTTGAATATGTTGTACTATATAGAAACTTATGGTTCGTATTTGCATCACTTTGTCCGCTTCGCTGTGGTAACGTAGTGATTAGGGATTAGGGAATAGTGATTAGGAATGGATATTAGACATTTCATAAAATCAGAAAGGAAGTGCCTATTCCCTATTTCCTAATCACTAATCCCTATGTTAGGAATGGATATTGGACATTTCATAAAATCAGAAAGGAAGTGCCTATTCCCT
>JAZQJX010000079.1:0-55214 GCA_045541875.1 Clostridia bacterium
CAAAGCTGCAGGTGGGGTTGATAGCATCACAATCAATGAACTTGAAGAATATATGCAAGAACATTGGAAAGGTATCAAAGAACAAATCCGAGAAAGAAAGTACAAGCCACAACCGGTACTAAGGGTAGAAATACCTAAACCAAATGGTGGAGTACGAAAACTTGGTATCCCTACGGTAATTGACAGAGTAATTGAACAAGCAATAACACAAGTATTAACACCCATATTTGACCCGATGTTTAGCGAAAATAGTTACGGTTTTCGTCCAAACAGAAGATGTGAACAGGCAATAATCAAATTGCTTGAATACTTCAATGACGGATATGTGTGGATAGTGGATATTGACCTTGAGAAATTCTTTGACAGTGTACCGCAAGATAAGTTGATGAGTTATGTCGGCAGAGTAATACACGACGGAGATACGGAAAGTTTAATCAGGAAATATCTCAAAGCGGGTGTTATGAACAAAGGCAAATACGAGTCAACAGAAATAGGCACACCGCAAGGTGGAAATCTATCACCACTACTCAGTAACATAATGTTAAATGAACTTGACAAGGAATTAGAAAGCAGAGGGCAACGCTATACACGATATGCAGATGATGTAGTAATTGTATTAAAAAGTAAAGCCGCAGCAACAAGGGTAATGTATTCCATAACTGATTGGATAGAAAGGAAACTTGGTTTAAAGGTAAATGCAACAAAAACAAAGATAACACCACCGAGTAAACTTAAATATCTTGGTTTTGGTTTTTGGAAAGACAAAGAAGGCTGGAAAGCAAGACCACATCAGGACTCTGTAATGAAATTCAAAAGTAAAATCAAAGCACTATGCAAACGAAGTTGGAGTATTGACCTGACATACCGAATTAAGAAGATTAACGAAGTGACAAGAGGGTGGGTAAACTACTTCCGGATAGGTTCAATGAAAGAAAAACTTCGCAGGATAGATGAGCATTTGAGAACAATGATAAGGGTGATAATTTGGAAACAATGGAAAACAGCAAAGAAAAGAGAATGGGGATTACTAAAACTCGGAGCTGAGAAATGGATAGCCCACAAGGTTGCAAATTGGGGCAACCATTATCAATTAGTTGCTACAAAATCAGTTGTGGCAAGAACAATTTCAAAAGAAATACTGACTAAGCGAGGCTTAATCAGTATTTTGGATTACTATCAAAAGGTAGCACATATTTAATTTTGAATTGAACCGCCGTGTGCCGAACGGCATGCACGGTGGTGTGAGAGGGCGATTAATTTCGCCCTACTCGATTGTATAGGTATTAAATCTGAATTTCAAAATTCAGTTCAGGTTTCTCATTCGCACATACAGATGTTTGGGCTTTGGTAACACTTTATATGGTTTTTCTGTAATATTCAACATTGATTTTCATTCCGTCAAATTCTTCTGTGCCTGTATGTATAAGTTCATCAAATCCCCATCTTTTATATCTTTCTTTATTTTCATAATCATCAGGCTCAACACCTAAAGTAAGATGTTTTGCACCAAGATTGTAAAGGAACTTTTCAGCATATCGGAAAAGGGCAGAAAAATATCCTCTTCCTCTGTATTTTTCGTTTGTTAAAAAAGAAAAAAGATAGAATGTGTTGTCATTTACCACATATTCAATGTTCTGAGTGTACTCATCATTTAGAGATATGCACGCAGCCATTTCGCAAATATACTTTCCGTCTTCAATTCCAATAAAAAACAGTCTTGTTCCTTTTCTTAAAGCATCAAGTCTTTTTCTGAGATTTGAATCAAGATATACATCAGATGGATTGTTCTCCATTTTCTCTTTATAGAGCCTGATAAGGTCTTCTTGTGTTGCAATTTTAAATTCCATATATCATTTCTCCTGTCAGGATTATTATAAGAATTTTAAGAGGTTTTGTCAAATATTTTCGGTATTGATTTTTTTTGAAAAAGAGGTTATAATGATATTATGAAAAATATGCATTTATGTAAGACATTTTGAAATAATATAACCAAGGAGAAAAAAATTATGAAATTCACAAAAGCAATTTCTTTGATAACCATGTTTGTTCTTGCATTTTCATTGGTTGCATGTTCAAAAGGTGAAAACCCTGAGGAAAAGAACGTACTTGATCCTATTGCAATGGACTCAATTGTCACCTCTGACGGTGAACCCGAAAGAGTCAGAGTTACATTTGAAGTTGAAAATTATGGAAATTTTGTTGTTGAAACATATCCTGAGCATGCCCCTGATACTGTCAATCACTTTCTCGAACTTGTTGACAACGGCTGCTATAATGGATATACAATAGAAAGTGTAAATCCGTCTCTTGCGGCAGTTACATCATCATATTCAGCAGATCTCACATCTGACAGCACTGCAGGATTCAATAATACCGTCAGCGGAGAATTTCTTGAAAATGGCAGAAGTAATGCTCTCAAACTTGATAAATACACTCTTGCACTAACTCACATTCCTTCTGATAACAATTCAGGCATAAGTCAGTTCATGATTTTCCTTTCATCCAATCATGATTTAGACGGAAAATATGCAGGATTTGCAAAAGTTGTCGAAGGAACACAAATAATTGATAAAATAGCAGGTGCAGAAACCGACTCTACGGGAAGACCTGTTTCACCAATAGTTATGAAAAAAGTGTATATTAACAGATAATTTTTGTGTTAATTTTTTAACAGAATATCTTGCATATTTTTTCTATTTATAGTAAAATATAGCATGAAGATAAAAATTATTTAACCTTAAGGAGGAATAAAAAATGGCAGTTAAAGTTGCTATTAATGGTTTTGGCCGTATCGGCCGTCTTGCATTCAGACAGATGTTTGGTGCAGAAGGATACGAAGTTGTTGCTATCAATGACCTCACAGATCCTAAAATGCTTGCTCATCTTTTAAAGTATGACTCTTCACAGGGCAGATATGACGGACACACCGTTGTTGCAGGCGAAGATTCCATCACTGTAGATGGCAAAGAAATCAAAATCTATGCTATCAAAGATGCTAATGAATGTCCCTGGGGCGCACTTGATGTAGACGTTGTACTTGAGTGCACAGGCTTCTATTGTTCAAAAGACAAATCACAGGCTCACATCAATGCAGGCGCTAAGAAAGTTGTTATTTCTGCTCCCGCTGGTAATGACCTCAAAACAATCGTATTCAGCGTTAACGAAAAAACTCTTGATGCATCCGATACAATCATTTCAGCAGCTTCCTGCACAACAAACTGTCTCGCTCCTATGGCTAAAGCTCTTAATGATTATGCTCCCATCCAGAGCGGTATCATGTCAACAATTCATGCATACACAGGCGATCAGATGATTCTTGACGGTCCCCACAGAAAAGGCGATCTCAGAAGAGCAAGAGCAGGTGCAGTTAACATCGTTCCTAACTCAACAGGTGCTGCTAAAGCAATCGGTCTTGTTATTCCCGAACTCAACGGTAAACTTATTGGTTCTGCACAGAGAGTTCCTGTTCCTACAGGTTCAACAACAATCCTTACTGCTGTTGTAAAAGGCACAGACGTAACAAAAGAAGGTATCAACGCTGCTAT
This sequence comes from Clostridia bacterium, assembly GCA_045541875.1. Taxonomy (GTDB): domain Bacteria; phylum Bacillota; class Clostridia; order UMGS1810; family UMGS1810; genus RGIG1828. The sequence continues at coordinate 3,546 of JAZQJX010000079.1, forward strand.
GAAAGCTGCTGCTTGTGACTCTTTCGGTTACAACGAAGATGAAATCGTTTCTTCCGATATCATCGGTATCACATACGGTTCACTCTTTGATGCTACACAGACAATGGTTTCTAAAGTAGCAGATGATCTTTATGAAGTTCAGGTTGTTTCATGGTATGATAATGAAAACTCATACACAAGCCAGATGGTTAGAACAATCAAATATTTTGCAGAACTTGCATAATTACAGTTTACAAATAATTAATGCTGCATAGCGATTCGCTATGCAGCATTTTCTTTTTTGACACAAAAACAATATGTAATTAAATCAGATTTGAGAGTTTATATCCTCAGCGTATCTCACCGCTTCCATTGCATCTTTGCAATACATATCTGCACCCATACGGTCAGCATATTCTTTTGTTAAAACTGCACCGCCGACCATGACTTTAACGCCCGGAAGAAGTTTTTTTGCAAGTTTAACAGTTTCTTCCATTGCCGGAACTGTTGTTGTCATAAGTGCACTGAGTCCTATTATGAGAGCCTTTTTCTTTTTTGCTTCTTCAATAATATCCATGGGTTCAACATCTTTTCCAAGGTCAGAAACATCAAAGCCGTAGTTTTCCAAAAGTGCTTTGACAATGTTTTTTCCAATATCATGAATATCGCCTTTGACAGTTGCAATGACAACAGGGCACTTTTTTGTTTGTGTGTTCCCAAGTTCTGACATTTTTTCTTTGATAGCATCAAATGCTGATTTTGCGCTTTCCGCACTTATGAGAAGTTGAGGAAGAAAAACTGTTTTTTCCTCAAATCCTTTCCCGACAGTATCGAGGGCGGGGACGATTTGTGTGTTAATAACATCAAGGGGATTCATTGTTTTTAAAAGTTCTTTTGAAAGATTGTATGCACTTTCTTTCAAGCCTTTTATGATGGCACCTTTTAGCCCTTCTTCATTTCCTGTCTGAATGCTGTTGGCATTTTTATCAAGTGATGAAGAAACGGTAATTCTTTTTGAAAAATCAATATATTCGCTATAGTTTTCATCAAAACCGGAAAGGGCACAGTATGACTTGTAAACTTTCATCATTTCTGCTGAGTGAGGATTTATGATAGCGCCTGAAAGTCCTTTTGTAAGAGCCATAGCAAAAAATGTCGAATTAATAATCTCTCGTGCAGGAAGTCCAAAGGAGATATTTGATACTCCAAGACTTGTATTGATGCCCATTTTTGTTATTCTTTCAAGGGAATCCAATGTAACCTTTGCAGCATTATGGTCTGTGCTTATTGTCATTGCAAGGGGATCAACAATAATATCTTTGCTTTCTATACCATATTCTTTGGCGGTTTCTACAATCTTTCGGGCAATTTCGCATCTGCCTTCCGGATTGTCAGGGATTCCTGATTCATCAAGTGTAAGTGCTACAACAAGACCTCCATATTTTTTTATCAGAGGGAAAATGGCCTCCATGCATTCTTTTTTTCCGTTCACGGAATTGACCATTGGTTTTCCGTTGTAAAGACGCATTGCTCTTTCCATTGCCATGGCGTCTGATGTGTCAATCTGCAAAGGAAGATCCGTTACGGACTGGAGAGAAAAAACCACCTTTGAAAGCATATCCGCTTCATCAATTTCAGGAAGTCCGACGTTAACATCAAGAACATGAGCACCTTCCTCCTCTTGACCGAGACCTACTTTGAGAATATAATCTATATCATTGTTTCTGAGGGCTTCTTTAAATATTTTCTTTCCTGTCGGATTGATTCTTTCTCCGATAATCACACATTGTTTGCCAAAATTTACGGTATGCGTATATGACGAAATCACAGACAAATTCTTTTTTGTTACAGGCTTTGGAACAAAACCAGAAAGTCTTTTTGTAATCTCTTTTATGTATTCAGGGGTTGTACCGCAACATCCACCCACAACTGATGCCCCTGAATTGGCGATTCTTTCCATATATTCGCCAAATTGGGTTTTGTCTATGTCATAACTTGTTTTTCCGTCTTTGAATACAGGGAGTCCTGCATTTGGGTTTACGATAATTGGTGTTGAAGAAACCTTAATCAGTTTTTCAAGGATTGGCATCATATCCTGAGGACCGAAAGAACAATTCATTCCGATTGCATCAACTTTCAATCCCTCAAGTGTTGCACAAACTGCCTCAGGTGTTGCACCGGTCATAAGTTTTCCATTTTTATCATATGCATTTGTAACAAAGACCGGAAGAGTAGAATTTTCTTTTGCTGCAAGAACTGCCGCCTTTGTCTCATAAAGGTCGTTCATCGTTTCAATCAGAATTAAATCTGCACCATATTTTTGACCGAGAACCACTGTTTTTGCAAAAACCGATACTGCATCTTCAAAATCAAAAGTTCCAAGAGGTTTTAATAGTTTTCCAAGAGGACCAATGTCTAATGCAACAAAATGCAGTTTGTCCTGATTGCACATTTCTATTGCTTTTTTTGCATTAAAAACAGCGCATTTTATGATTTCTTCAAGTTCATCTTCGGAATACTTTAAAACATTTGCACCAAATGTATTTGCTGTCAGAATATTTGTTCCGCTCATCAGATAATCAAGATGAATTTGTTGTATAACATCCGGCCTTTTCACGTTCCATCTTTCCGGAAGTACAGAAGTATCAAGACCGCTTTTTTGGATAAGAGTCCCCATGCCTCCGTCAAAAAAGAGCATTTCTTTTCCTAAAACATCAAGTATATTAATCATTGGAAGCCACCTCTTTATTCTTTCTGAAACTGCAGTCAGTTTTTTCACAGTTTTCACATTTTTCATTTTTGTTACATCTTTTTGATTTTGAAATTCCTATTACACCTGTTATGGATTTAGACGGTGTCAGCATCAATGAGTCTGTCAGGGACACACCGCACCTTCTCATAGAATCTGTAGCCTTTACGAACATTGGTTGATTTTCCAACTTGAAATCTCCATAACCGGGGCTGAACCTTGGCTTTAAATATTCGTTTGATTTTAAAAATTCTCTTTGGAGTTCTTCTGTGAAAATATCAGCATATTTCTCGATAACATCAGTGAAGATTGCGGAAATAATAAGAGATTCAAGAGGTGATGACGCCTTTCCTGATTGAATTGCCCTGTCAGCATCTGCACCGAGAGTGAGCGTAAACACGATAGCCTTGTCACAACCCAAAAGGTTTTTTGAGAGATTTTCAGATTCGAAAATACTTTCGCCAATTTTAATTTTACCTTTATCGAATTTTAAATTCTGTATAACAAAAGCACCCTTAGGCGAAGCCTTTGAAAGGGTGTTTTTAATGTTTGTTTCAATAAGTCTGATAATATCCGGTGACGCTTCACCTTTTTGCCCCATATACCTCATAATCTCTTTTTTATCAGGTATAATATTCTCAATGGGCAAAAAATGAGAATATACAGTATTCAAATTCAAAGACATAACAATTAATCCCTGCCTTTAAATTACTCTTCTCCGCTCCAACAATATGTACACAGTTTGCACTTGTCAATGCCTATTGCCTCAACAATGCCTTCGACAGTCTGAAACTCGAGTGATTTGAAATGGAGTTTTTCACATATTGCTTCTCTTAATTTTTTTCCTCTTTCTGTTTTTGTATCACTGTACTCATCAAGGTGTTTAAAACCTTCTTCACCCTCGATTTCCATTATGGTCTTTCTTGTAATGAGTTCCATTTCATTATTGCTTCTTGAGAAATTCAGGAACTTACAGTTATACATAATCGGAGGACATGCTGAACGCATATGAACCGATGCGGCGCCATTGTCATAGAGAAAATCAACTGTCTCCTTAAGTTGAGTTCCTCTTACGATTGAGTCGTCTATAAATAAAAGATTTTTGTCTGCTATAAGGTCGTGAACTGCAATTTGCTTCATTTTTGCAATTTTATTGCGTTCATTCTGATGAGATGGTGTAAAACTTCTTGCCCAAGTGGGTGTATATTTTATAAATGGACGTGAAAAAGGCAATTTACTTTGATTTGAGTAACCAATGGCATGAGCGGTTCCCGAATCCGGAACTCCGCCAATGTGATCAACACCTACAGCATTGCCAAGTTCGGCATCATTTTTTGCCAATATTTCACCATTTCTGTTTCGCATAACCTCAACATTAACCCCTTCATAAGTGGAAGTGGGGTATCCGTAATATGACCACAAAAATGCGCAGATTTTCATTTCTTTTCCCGGTTGTGAAAGTTGGGTTAATTTATCGGCTGTAAGATGGACAATTTCTCCCGGTCCAAGTTCTTTGACCGGTTCATAGCCGAGTTTATGAGCGGCAAAAGACTCAAAAGTTACGCAATATCCGTCCTCACACTGTCCAATCAGAACAGGAAGTCTTCCAAGTCTGTCTCTTGCAGCAATAATGCTTCCATCGTTTTTGAGTATGAGAATTGATGCTGTTCCGTCAATGGAGTCCTGAGCAAATTTGATGCCTTCTTCAAATGTTCCTTTTTGACTCATCAGCGCTGCTATAATTTCGGTACAGTTGATTTGTCCGCCGGTCATTGTACTGAAATGACCGTGTGTGAATGAAAGGTATTGATCAATGAGTTCATCATAATTATTGATTTTTCCGATAACGCAAATTGCATATGTTCCAAGACTTGATTTTATCATAAGGGGCTGTGGGTCAAAATCACTGATGCAACCTATGGCACTGTGCCCGCTCATAGTTTGGCAAACATCATCAAACTTTGTTCTGAAAGGGGAGTTTTCAATACTGTGAATTTCCCTTTGCAGACCGATTTTTTCGTTATATGCAGCCATACCTGCACGTCTTGTACCAAGATGTGAATGATAGTCAGTACCAAAAAACACATCCGATACTGCATTATGTTTGCAAACAACACCAAAAAAACCGCCCATAATATATAACCTCCGTAATTTGAATGTTCCTTAAAATCGTACAGTTTATTATATCATGAAACATTACGATAGTCAACAAACAAAGCGGAAATAATGTATATTTTTTCGCAGATGATTCAGGAATTACATATTCTTTTTCATATGTCCAATAGCACTTTTTTCAAGTCTGGAAACCTGTGCCTGGCTTATGCCAAGTTCTTTTGCCACTTCTATTTGAGTTCTTCCCTTGAAAAATCTCAGATTAATAATGTGTTTTTCCCTGTCGCCGAGTTTTTTCATTGCTTCTCGTAATGATATCTCTTCAAGCCAGTTTTCATCGAGGCTTTTTTCATCGCTCAACTGGTCCATAACAAAGATTGCGTCTGCTCCGTCGTTGTATACAGGTTCAAACAGTGAAACCGGCTCCTGAATTGCATCTAATGCAAAAACAATATCTTCCTTTTCCATGCCAAGTTCTTTTGCTATTTCGTCAATGGTCGGCTCTGTTTCATTTTTTGCCATAAGCCTTTCTTTTGCTCCTAATGCTTTATATGCTGTGTCCCTCAAAGACCTGCTGACCCTTATGGAATTGTTATCTCTCAGATATCTTCTTATCTCTCCGATAATCATAGGAACGGCATATGTGGAAAATTTTACATTTTGAGAAAGGTCGAAATTATCCACGGATTTCATAAGGCCAATACAACCCACCTGAAAAAGATCATCAGCATTTTCTCCTCTTGATGAAAACTTTTGTATAACTGAAAGAACAAGCCTTAAATTACCGTTTATAAACTCATCTCTTGCACTTTTGTCACCTTTTTTTATTCTTTCAAACAAAGCAAGTTTTTCGTCGTTGGTGAGTACCGGAAGTTTGGATGTGTTTACTCCGCATATTTCAACTTTGTTAATCATAAAAAAACCTCCGAGAGAAATTATTGTTAATACAATAAAATCTTTCCCGAAGGTTAATTTTTATATACTGTCATTTGTTGTTAAAAAATGAATTAAATATATTTTTCAACAATTTTTTTCATCTCGTCAAGTTTTGAGAAAATGTCCTGACAAAGTTTGAGATGGTTCTTTGCTCTCACAAGGTTCTGATCAGGATAGTGAATTTTGAAGTAAGTATCTCCGTCAAGATAGTCTGTGAGGAATCTTATTCCGCATTCATATGTGAGAATCAGAGCGCTCAGGGGCAAAAGTTCAATTTCTTTTTTTGTGATTGTGTCCTTGAGTTCTCCGATAAATCCTTTTGTATAACTTTCAAAATATTCAAGGCTGAACCAGACTTTATCAAGGTCGGCTTCATCTTCAACTGCAGTAGATGCACCAAATCGGAGAGAATCACCGAAATCGCAAAGAAGAGAACCGGGCATAACTGTGTCAAGGTCAATAACACAAAGACATTTTTTTGTGTCTTTATCAAAAAGAACATTATTGAGTTTTGTGTCGTTATGAGTTACTCTGTAAGGGATTTCCCCGGAATCGAGACAATCCTGAATAGAATTGCAAATCTCGGCATATTTCATATATCCGTCATATATGTCTTTCACTTCATTTTTTCTTCCTGCAGTGTCTTTTTCATATGCATTAATAAGATTCTGAGTTCTTTTTGGTGTGTGATGAAAATCGGGAATTGTCTCATAAAGAGTTGATGCATCAAAATCTGAAAGCATATTCTGAAACTGTCCGAATGCTCTTGCAGATTCTTCAAACTGCTCCGGATTCTCAGGCAGATTCAGAGAAAGGGTATTGTCAACAAATTTATACATTCTGTAGCATTTACCCTCAGAAGACCTGTAATAAAGTTTTCCGTCAGTAGTTTTTATAATGTTAAGGGTTTCTCTGTCGGGATCTCCGCCTTTTTTTATTATTGCGTTTCTCAGATGTTTTGTAACCGACGAAATATTGTGCATAAGTTCATCGGGATTTTTGAAAATTGATGTGTTGATTTTCTGGAGAATGTACTTGGGTGTGGAATCTGCAATATATGTATCATTAATATGTCCGTCGCCGTAAGGATCAACTTCAAATTCAATAGCGAAAGCACTCATAACTTCCGCAAAAGATAAACTATCAGATGCCATCGTAATAACCTTCTTCCATAAGTTTTAATAACGCTTCTCTCACAGTGGGAGTGTCTTCTTTATATGTAACGCCATACCATTTGTCATCAGAAATATATGCATCAACCCTCTGACCTTGTTTCTGAATAAGATCATCCACAACAAATGGTAGGAAAAACTCTTCTTTCTGAGGATTTGAAAGATTTTTCAGAAAATCTGAAAAACGCTTTTCAAGTTCATTGAATATTTCGGGTTTGAATCCCCACATATTCATAGAAACAACTGTATCCATAGGTATTCCGCAGTTTTTGTCAAGAGCAGTATGTTCAGTTACAGATTTTAAAACGTTTCCGTCAAGTTCACAAATTCCTCTTGAAACTGTACCGTTGTCGGTAAGAGTGTTTCCGAGTCTGAAACCTGCCATGCAGATTTCACTTCCTGAAACAAGAGCATTGTGAATGAGTTCAAATGACTTCCTTCCATAAAAATCATCAGCGTTAATTGCTGCAAAAGGTGATTTTACTTTGTCCTTTGCGCATAAAACTGCATGGCCTGTACCCCAGGGCTTGACACGCCCGTCAGGAATCACAAAACCTTCCGGAAGCATTGAATCAATTTGCTGAAAAACATATTCTGTGTCAATCATTTTTTCTATTCTTTTTCCTGCAGCTTCTCTGAAATCATGTTCAATTTCCTTTTTAATGATGAAAACAGCCTTGTTAAATCCTGCTTTTATTGCATCATATACGGAAAAATCAAGAATGATTTCGCCATTTTTTCCCATGGGTGCAATTTGCTTTAATCCGCCAAATCTTGAACCCATTCCGGCAGCCATAACCAAAAGTGTCGTATCCATATTTAAACATCTCCTGTTTTATAAATGGTATTCCGCATATAAGCACACGGCTTTATACTTCCGTGTGCTTATATGTTGACATATCCAAAATTATATAATATTATTATAGTATATTAGGTAGCGTATGTATATATAAAAAAAGATACAAAATCTTTCAATTCGGATACAGGTGATATTATGTTTGTAGGTTGTGATATACCCAAAAAGGTGTGTGTTGATAAACTCTACACTTTCTTTAAAACTTCATTTAAAAACAACTATTCTTTTGTTGGAGAAAGCCATGATTTCTGGGAAATGGTTTTTGTATGTGACGGTACTGTCGGAATAACAGCCGGCAGTGATGTCTATGTTCTTGAGAGAGGTCAGGCAGTAATACATGAACCAAACGAGTTTCACAGAATATGGTCAGAATTTGACACAAATCCAACAGTAATTGTCATCTCTTTCTCAGCATCACTATTTCCAAAAGTACAATCAAGAATAATGAATGTTGATTCTCAACAACTTAAAACCATTGACAGTCTTTACAGGAAAGCAGAGGAATGTTTCAAAAAAAACGACGTATTTATATCTGACATAAAAGACGGATGCGAATATGATGCAGGACACTTTATCGCAGTTTTTGAACTCTTCATCATTGAACTGATGGGCAAACAATCCCCGGGTGTTTCAAATAGTGTAAAAAGTGCAGAGATTTATTCTTCTGCTGTAAAATATATGGAAGAAAACCCGGGAGCAGGTCTTTGCATAGAAGATATTGCAAGAGAATGTTCCATAAGCGGAGCATATCTTAAAAAAATATTTATGAAATATTCAGGTTGCGGAGTGATACAGTATTATAACCGTTTGCGCGCAAGACTTGCCTGCGGATATCTTATAAACGGAAAGTCTGTAAAAGAAACTGCACTCATACTCGGGTTTGGAGATCAGAACTATTTCAGCACTTTTTTTAAGCGGGTGATGGGAATCAGTCCTTCAAAATACCGTAGCGATGCCGGAAGACAAACAAAGTATCCTGATGAATTTTAAAATTAACCCTTTTCAAGACGACAATTTTATAGTATAATATAAGATGGTCTTGTATATATACTTGGTAAAATACGAAGAAAAGAGGATTACCATGGATAAAAAAACAAAAGTCAATGTGAGAATAATGGGAAATGAATATACCATAGTCGGAACAGAAAGCGAAGAATATATCAATAAGATTTGCTTCGCTGTTGATAAGAAAATGAAAGAGATTTCCCAGAATCCTATTCTCAAACCCCATAAAGTTGCAGTGCTTACTGCGATAAATATGTGTGATGCATATTATAAAGCAAAATATATGAACGATCTCTCCGTTGCAGAACTGAAAAAGACACGGGATGAACTAAGTGCTCTTAAATCAGAAATAAAAGCACTGGAAGAAGAAAACCGATTCCTTAAAGAGGAATTCAGAAAGAATGGCACGAGATAATGAATAAAAAAATAGAAATTCTTGCTCCGGGAGGAAGTTTCAAATCATTGACATCAGCCATTGATTCCGGTGCTGATGCAGTATATTTTGGCGGTACACGTTTTGGAGCAAGAGCCAATGCTACAAATCTCTCAAATGAAGAAATTGTACAGGCAGTAAAATACGCCTCTTTGAGAGGTGTTAAACTGTATGTTACCGTAAACACTCTTGCTGATGATTCTGAACTTGGACAAGTTTTTGAATTTCTGAGATTCTGTTACACATCCGGTGTTGATGGAGTGATTGTTCAGGATTTGGGCATTGTAAATATGATACGGACTCATTTTCCGCTTTTTCGACTTCACGCAAGCACTCAGATGACTGTACACAATCTTGACGGTGTCTTGCAGGCGCAAAAAATGGGATTTGACAGAGTGGTGCTTTCGAGAGAACTTTCTTTTGAAGAAATAAAATATATAGCAGACAATTCAGAAATAGAACTTGAAGTGTTTGTTCACGGTGCCCTTTGCATGAGTTATTCAGGACAATGTCTTTTTTCAAGTTTTCTTGGCGGAAGAAGCGGAAATCGCGGACAATGTGCACAACCTTGCCGTCTTTCGTATACTCTTTTGGATGAAAACGAAAATCATGTTTCTGAAAAGGATAAATATCTTTTGAGTCTGAGGGATCTGTGCCTTGTTGATCATATTGAAAGCCTGAAAAAAGCAGGCGTAACCTCTTTGAAAATTGAGGGCAGAATGAAAAGTGAAGCCTATGTAAGTGCAGTTTGCGGAATATACAAAAAGTATTCAGATGGCGGAGAGGTTCTCAGAGAAGATAAAGCACTTCTCGAAAATATTTTTTCAAGACAGGGATTCACAAAAGGGTATTATAATGCTGATTATGGAAGAGATATGCTCAGTTATTCGTCAAATCACGATAATATATACTCATCTGTAACAGAAGATGTGACGAAGAGGGCACTCACTTTCGGGGAGAGTGAATTCAAGATTTTTCTTGATGCAAAGTTCACAGCATTCCTTGGAGAAAATGCCGTTTTTGAATGTGTATATAATGAAAAAACTTATTCGTGTAAAAGTGATGAAATCGTAACTGAAGCGGTAAATGCTCCTGTTAGTAAAGAAAGAATTTCAGATCAACTTTCAAAACTTGGTTCAACAGTGTTTGCTTTTTCGGATTTGAGGGTTGATTCGGATGAAAATATATATATTTCAATAAAAGAAATAAACTCTATGAGGCGAAGAGTGACAGAAGAAATTGAAAGAGACATTTCTTCAAAAGGCAGAACTTATGACGGGCAGAATTTTTCTCTTATAGTTCCCAAAAGAAAAGAAATTAACTCTCCTGTGTTTACTGCATCTGTTTTGACCGGAAAACAAGCACAGACTGCCTATGATATCGGTTTTGAGAAAATATATATTCCTCTTGAAGTATATCTTGAAAATCCTGATTTGTACGATTCAGATAAAGACGTGTATTCAGTAAAACTTCCGCCTATAAATCATAAGAATCAAAAAAACGATTATTCTTTCATTAAAACAGACAGCGTTTGTATAACCAATCTTGGTCACCTTTTAAATAAGGATAGGTTTTCGCATATTCATGCAGATTATCGTATCAATGCATTCAATTCTCTTTCAATCCGGGAACTCATGAAATGGGGAGTAAAAAGCGTAACTTTGTCACCTGAACTCACAATTTCGCAGATAAAGGAAATCGGAAAATCCGTTAAAACAGAAATTGTTGTTTATGGAAGGATTTCCCTAATGACGGTGAGAAACTGTCTGATTAAATCATCCAAGGGAAAATGCGGATGCAAAAAGGGAGAGATATACTATCTTAAAGACAGAAAGAATGCACATTTTCCGGTAATCGCATCAAAAGAAAGTTGTACAAATGTAATTTACAATTCAGTTCCGATAGTAATGTCCGACAGGATGCATGAATTATCGTCTTGCGGTGTGGATATGTACAGATTCGACTTTACAACAGAAACAGACGATGAAATGTATTGGGTAATGAAGATGTATGAGTCCTCACAAAAATCTAAAGGGGCATTTACAAGGGGACACTATTATAATCCCATAAAGTAAGGAAGGTAAAAAAATGGAAACAGCAAACATAAACATAAAATTTCTTGAAAATAATAAGGAAAAACAAATTCCTTTCTATGCAACAGACGGTTCTGCAGGAATGGATCTGAAGGCATGTCTTGAAAATGATGTAATTTTAAAACCATTAGAACGCGCTCTTATCCCCACCGGAATTGCCATTTCACTTCCGGGGCCGAAATACGGTGCGTTCCTTTTCGCACGCTCAGGTCTTGCATCAAAACATGGCATAACATTGGCAAATTGCGTGGGAGTCGTTGACAGTGATTACACAGGTGAGATAAAAGTCGCTCTGGTGAATCTCAGTAACGAAGAATATACAATAACAAATGGTGAAAGAATTGCCCAGATGGTAATAATGGAAGTTGCCAAAGCAAATTTCACGGTTTGTGATGAACTTGAAAAAACCGAAAGAGGTGACGGTGGATTTGGTTCTACCGGTTCATTTTAAGAGGATAATATTATGAATTTCGTACTTGCATCAAAATCACCGCGCAGGAGCGCACTTTTAAAAGAAATCGGTCTTGAATTTGATGTGGTTGTAAGCAGTGTTGATGAGTCTTCAATACCAAAAGACCTTCCACCCCATATTTATGTTCAGGAACTTGCAATGCTAAAATCCACACACGTTGCATCATCCTTGCCAAAAGGAACGCTTGTAATTGGTGCAGACACGGTTGTTGTGTCCGGAGATGAAATAATAGGGAAGCCGAAAGATTTTGACGATGCATTCAGGATGCTCTCATCATTTTCAGGCTCATCTCATAAAGTCGTTTCAGGAATTTCCGTTACGTGTACTGATGATTTAAAAACAGTTTCTGATTTTTGTGAAACGAAAGTATGTTTTTCAGAAATGACCGATGAAGAAATTATCAACTATATTAACAAATTTTCACCCTATGACAAAGCCGGAGCATATGGGATTCAGGAATATGCAGGAGTTTTTGTCGAGAAGATTGACGGAGATTTTTATAACGTTGTAGGTCTTCCGATTTCAAAACTGTATCAGCTTTTGAAAAAAGAGTTTGATGTAATAATTTAATCCGGACATAGTTCGTAATGAAAAAGCAGGAGATAACAAATGAATTTTTTCAGAGACCATAAAAATATTATTGTGATTATTCTTGTCACGGTTGTTCTCGTGATTGCGATGATATCTTCATCATCAGGGAAACCGAATGCAGGGATGGTATCTGATACCGTAGGCGTTGTTCTGAAACCCTTTCAGGCAGTCGGAACATATTTTGTAAATTGTTTCCGCTACGGAAAAGATGCTGAAAAATTTGAAGCAGAAAATACCAAATTAAAAAAAGAACTCATAATTGCAAACAAAAAAGCGGCTGATTATGATGAGTTGTCTGAAGAAAATGCAAGGCTTCGGTCTATGCTTGAACTCAGGGAATCGTCAAAAGAATTTGAACTGAAGGCAGCATCAGTAATTGGAACAGACACGCAAAACTGGACTTCAGTTTTGAAAATTGACAAAGGTCTTTCAGCAGGGATAAAGAAGAATGATGCCGTTATCACAGAATCAGGCCTTGTTGGTTATGTCAGCGATGTCGGAAGAGAGTGGGCAAAAGTTGTAACCATAGTTGATGCTACATCCTCTGTTGGTGCAAAGGTTGACAGAATTGATGAATACTGTGTTGTGAAAGGCGATGCCGATCTTTATTCAAAGGGATTTTGTGCAATGAATTATGTAACAACCCAATCCAAAGTTTCAGCAGGAGACATTCTTACAACATCCGGTACAGGTGGAGTTTTCCCCGAAGGAATCATAATAGGCAAGATTAATGAAATCAGTCCTAATACCAACGGTTTATCTCTTGATGCAACTGTTGAGCCGGCGGTTGATTTTTCCTCTGTAAGTGAGGTTTTTGTAATAATCAACTGACTTTGAAAGGTGGAAAAAATTTTGAAAAAAACGCTTGTCATACTTACTGCTTTTTTTCTTTTTATTGTTCAGACCTCGCTTGGCGAGACAATAGATATATTTGGCGTAGTTCCCAATCTCATACTTGTATTTGCCGTAGCATATAGCCTTGATTCAAGCGCTTTTTCGGCTGCTTTGGCAGGGTGTATATGTGGGCTTTTGACCGATTTTTCTGATAACGGAATTGTTGGGATTGGTGGATTTTTCATGATGTGCATTTGTTTTTGTGCAAGCATTGTTTCAAAAAAATTCTACTATGACAATAAACTCGCCGGTCTCATAATTGTTTTTGTTTCAGGTCTGTTGTTTGAACTTTCAAAAGTTTTTATTGTTAATTTGATATATACGGAGTTTTCGCTGACATCTGTCTTTTTCAGATTCATTCTTCCGGGTGCAGTGTATAACTCATGCCTTTCTCTTCCGCTTATGTGGTGGATAAACTGGCTGAAAAACGAGTATGTAAGAGGGATATAAATGCTACATAAACTTAAAGATAAATATTTTACTTTGACGATAATAGCAATAATACTTTTCTTCGTTCTTTTTGTCCGTCTTTTCAGATTGCAGATAGTTGACAGAAAAATGTATCTTGCAAAATCTCAGTCATATCTTTCATCAGTAGAAAGAATACCTGCACCAAGAGGGAAAATTCTTGACAGATACGGAAGACCTATTGTTACAAACCGTCTCGGATTTTCGGTTTCTTTTACAAAGAAAAGTCTTTCTGATGACGAACTAAACGATCTGATTGTAAACACCATAACTTTGCTAAGGTCCAATGAAGATGAATATATTGATACTTTCCCCATTGCATTTGACGGAAAAGAGTATGTGTTTTCGTATCGTGACTACAAAGGCGATGAACTTGATACAAAGGTGAGAAACACCAAGTTTGCTCTGTCAATTTCGGATAACCTTGATGCCAATGGGTGTATAGATGTTTTGAGGGAAAAATTTAACATAGATACCCGCTATAATATGAGGGATGTAAGAGACATTATATCAGTACGCTATGAAATGCTGATGAGAGATTTTTCAGATTCCAATCCTTTTACGTTTTCTTCTGATGCATCTATAAAAACTGTTTCTGCAATTGAAGAAAACGGTGAAATGTATGATGGTATCGGTGTTACCACGTCACCGGTCAGAAATTATATATACGGCAGTATGGCATCTCATATTCTCGGAAGAGTAGGCATCATATACCGCGAGGAATATGAGGTTTTAAAAGATAAAGGATATGGATATAATGCAATAATAGGGAAAGACGGCATAGAAAAAGTTCTTGAACCTGATATCAGAGGAACAGACGGAAATATCAGTATTTCCAGGATAATCGGCGAAGAATCAAAAGTTGAAAAAGTTCCCGCAATCCCCGGAAATAATGCTATGCTTACCATAGACATTGATCTTCAGAGGGTGGCAGAAAAAGCACTTATGGATACTATAGAATCCATCAAAGCAAACAGTTGGAAAAATTCTGACAATGCAGGAAGTGACGTTGGTGGCGGAGCGGTTGTTGTTGAGGATGTCAACACAGGAGAGATTCTTGCAATGGCAAGTTATCCCACTTATAATCTTGACACCTTTTCAAATGATTATCTTGAACTTAGCAAAGATAAATCAAATCCCATACTGAACCGTGCCATAAGCGGTATATACCCTCCGGGTTCTGTCTTTAAAATGCTGACAACAATAGCAGGTCTTGAAGAAAATGTAATAGATGCATCGACCGTGATAGAAGATAAAGGTGTTTATGAGTATTATGATCAGAAATTCAACTGCTGGATATATACTGAAACACAGACAACCCATGGTCCCATGGATGCATCAAATGCCCTTAAAAATTCATGTAACTATTTTTATTATGAAGTTGGAAAAAGACTTGGCGTTGATAAACTTGTTGAATACGGAAAGAAAATGAACCTTGGTGAAAGAACGGGCATAGAAATCGAGGGAGAGGTTGGCGGAGTTTTAGCAAGTCAGGAATATAAAAATCTCAACTTCAATGAGGTCTGGTATCCCGGTGATACACTTCAGATGGCGATAGGCCAGTCTTACAACCTTTTCACACCTTTGCAACTTGTGAATTATACTTCAACTATTGCAAACCGTGGAAACATTATGAAACCGTATCTTACCAAATGCATAAGAGAATCTCAGACCGGAGAGATTGTAAGACAAACAAAACCGGAAGTGAAGAACACTGTCAATATGAGTGATGAAACATATAATATTGTCACAACAGGAATGAGACTTGTAAGTTATGATGGTACTGCATCTTCTGTTTTTGGTGATTTTCCGATAGAAACCTGTAGTAAAACCGGTTCTTCACAGATAGATGGCGGAAGTGCCAACGGTGTGTTTGTAACATATGCACCCTATCACAATCCGCAAATTGCCATATCAATAGTTGTTGAAAATGCAGGTTCAGGAAGTGTTACAGCACCAATTGCAAAGGCAATATACAGTGAGTATTTCAAACTTACGCCCAAACAGACTGGTGACAATTATATCAAAAATAATACTCTTATATCGTGAAAACTTGATAAAATTTATAAAATGATATAGACAAAAATGATTTAATGTGTTAAAATATGGAAGTGAACTGTAATATGGCGAAGATTGTAACTGTTGTGTCAGGAAAAGGCGGCGCCGGTAAGACTGCAGTGTGTATTAACATTTCTTGTTGTCTGAAAAAATATGGATATAAGGTTCTTGTTTCCGATTGCAGTTTCGGAGTCAGAAATTCCTGTATTCCTTT
Organism: Clostridia bacterium; assembly: GCA_045541875.1. Lineage (GTDB taxonomy): Bacteria > Bacillota > Clostridia > UMGS1810 > UMGS1810 > RGIG1828. The sequence continues at coordinate 19,578 of JAZQJX010000079.1, forward strand.
AGGTGTCACAAATGACGGTCTTTATGATGTGTCAGATGTCATAAAAAATGAAATATCTTTTAAAGATGCCCGCGTTAAAGGGAAAGATTTAAGACCTGATTTTCTTGCCTCATCTGTTTATCCGTGTCCTGAGGGATTTGAAGAAGGCTACAAAAGTCTCATATCATCAGTTTCGGATGATTATGATTACATTGTAATAGACACTCCTGCATCATCAGGCAGAGAGTTTGAACTGTGCACAGAAATTGCAGATATTGTTATTGCTGTGACAGAGGAAGATTTCATATCTGTTTCCAATACCGCTTTTTGTGTTAACAGGATAGAAAAAACAGGAAAAGAAGTGTATTGCATAATTAATAAAGTGACAGATGTTGATAACTCAGATTCAATAAGTGCCGAAGAAATTGCTGATGAGACAGGATGCCCCATAATAGGAATAATACGTTATGATCAGTACATTCAAAAAAGTTTAACAGACGGTGACCCAATAGTCAGATATAACACATATGGCGGAAGGGAACTTGAAAACATATCCAGAAGAATCTGCAGAGAATATGTTTCTCCCGATGAATCCAGCATAGGTGAACGCATATTTGATAAAAACCGTTTTATATCAAAAAATAATTAGGGAGGGTTTTGATTTGAATATCGCATTAATAGCACACGACAAAAAGAAAGAACTTATGGTTCAGTTTTGTATAGCATACAAGGGAATTTTTGCCAAACATAATCTTGTTGCTACAGGAACAACCGGCGGACTAATCATAGATGCCACAGGTCTTGAAGTTCATAAATTTCTATCAGGTATTCAGGGTGGGGATCAGCAAATCGGTGCCCGTATTGCCTATAATGAGATAGATTTGGTGCTCTTTTTCAGAGACCCTCTTACAAATCAGTCTTTTGAACCTGATGTTGAATCACTTTTAAAACTTTGTGATATTCACAATGTCCCCATTGCAACAAACATTGCTACTGCTGAGGTTCTTATAAGAGGACTTGACAGGGGAGATATGGACTGGAGAGATATCATTAATCCCAAAAACAAAAAGAATTTATAATTCTTCTTCATATCTTTCAGTTAACTTATCAAAAATATGATTTAAAACTGGCTTTGTTTTTCCAAACGAAGTCAGTTTTTGACTGTATAGGGAATTACGCAGAATTTAGTTCGCGAGATAAGATGTATATCAAATTATGCCCGCGACTTGGGTGCAGGCTCAGCCTGCTTTTTTATTTTCAAAATTAATTCAATAAATTCTTTAAATTACTTTACAATAAAGTGACATTTGTGATATAATAAAGTATCTATACCTCGGAGGTAGTCTTATGGACACCATAATAATAAACAATAATGCAGATTCGTTTTCAATATATAACGGATTTGTGGATAAATTCATAAAAGATGCCAATGCATCTTTCATTAAAGTGTACATATACATTGTCCGTCATTCAAATGACATGAATGGTCTTACATATGAAAAAATTGCCCGTGACACAGGACTTTTAAAATCAGATGTTGTATCGTCTCTTAAGTTCTGGCATGAAAACGGAGCAATAACACTTGACAATAATTCGCTTACCATAAATAAGATTTCCCCTTCAACGGAATCTTTTGAAAAGGAGGTTTCTGTTTCAGACGGCAGTGCAGAAGAAAGGCATTTTCAACCAAATACTTCTGTCGCTTCTTCATATAAAGGTGCCGAAGTGGTAAAAGCCGTTAACTCAGATCAGAAACTTGCCAATCTTTTTAAACTGGTAAGCCAGATACTTAATAAAAATCTTAGCACAAATGACTATAAAATAATATACAGTTTTATTGATTATCTCAAACTTCCCGAACAGGTTATCATAATTTTGTTTGAATATTGCGCATCAAGGGGTAAAACAAATATGAGATACGTAGAAAAAATTGCGTATTCCTGGGCTGATAATGGCATAACAACACCGGATGAAGCAAATAAATTTGTTAAAAACTCAAATAAAGAACAAAGCATTTTGTCCACCTACAAAAAGAATTTCAGAATCACAGGAAGAGAGTTTACTCAGACAGAAGAAAAAATGCTTCTTTCATGGCTCAATGAATGTAAGGCAGATGAGGACCTCATAATGAGAGCCTACGACAGTGCAGTTATGAATACAGGAAAAGTATCTTTCAGATATATGGATTCAATAATCAGAAATGAAACTGAATCCCAAAACAGAAGACAAACTCCCAAACTTCCGTCAAATGTAGAAAAAAGCAAATTCAGAAATTATCCTAAAGACCAATCCATAAGCGAAGCAGAACGTCAGGCAATAGCAAGAATGATGCTCAAATTCGGAGGTGAAGATGATGCAGTCAATGAATGAAATCCATTCAAAAATCCGTGCTGAATACAGGCAGATTCAGGAAGAATACGAAAATGCAAAAAAGAATGCAGAAGAACTTATGTACGCATCATTTCCGCGTATAGAAGAGATAGATAATGAGATTTCTGCTCTTGCAATCGAAAGCGCCAAAAGAGTGCTTGAAGAGAAAATCACTCCCGAAGAGGCTGCTGAGGGAATGCAGGAAAAGGCGAGGATTTTAAGAGAAGAGAAGAATCAGATAATAAAGGAAAATAACATTGAAGAATTTAAGATTTCGTATAAGTGCAATCATTGCAATGACACCGGATTTTCAAAAGACGGAAAAAAATGCGGATGCTACATGAAAAAAATTCAGTCAATGCTCACATTACCCGGCGAAAAAGGAGAAAATGCCATACTCAAAAAATGTGATTTCTCAAATTTCAGTCTTGACTATTATTCAACAGAAAAAGATCCTGAAATAGGAATTTCACCAAGAGATATAATGCGTGCGGTTTTGGCAAACTGCAAAAAGTTCACAAGTGAATTTTCAAATGAGGAATCCGGCAATCTCTTGCTTTGCGGTCCGTCAGGCCTTGGGAAAACACATATAGCGGCGTCAATCGCAAATGAGGTTATGGCAAAAGGACATCTTGTGATATATAAATCTTCATACAAACTTTTTCAGTTTCTTGAAGATTACAAATTCGGAAGAATTGACAGAAATATATATTCTGTTGTGTATGACACGATTTATGATGCAGATCTTCTTATAATTGACGATTTCGGAACAGAGTTTATTACATCCTACACTCAGTCTGTGCTTTTTGATCTTTTAAGCACAAGAATTGCATCAGACAAATCAACAGTCATAAGCACAAATCTTACTTTGGATAACATTCTTGATATTTATCAGGAAAGAGTTATGTCAAGACTCAAAAATGAATTTAATGTGCTCAGATTTGCCGGCGAGGATGTAAGAGCCTTAAAAAACAAATAATCGGAGAGAAAAAATGATTTTATCGGATAAATGGAAAGACTATAGTCTGATCGATGCATCAGACGGACAGAAACTTGAAAAATGGGGAGACTATCATCTTGTCCGTCCTGATCCTCAGGCAATATGGTCGAAAAAAACAGAAAAGAACCTTTGGAATAATGCCGATGCCATATATCACCGAAGCAAGTCCGGCGGTGGAAGTTGGGAATACAGGAAAAAATTCCCTGAGTCCTGGCAAATAAAATATGGCGAACTTGTGTTCAACGTAAAACCAATGGGATTTAAACATACCGGAATTTTTCCCGAACAGGCAGCAAACTGGGATTTTATAATTGAAAAAATAAAATCTTCAAACCGTCCCATAAAGGTGCTCAATCTATTTGCCTATACAGGCGGTGCAACAGTAGCATCTGCATATGCAGGAGCCTCTGTTGTTCACGTTGATGCATCCAAGGGAATGGTAAACTGGGCAAAAGAAAATGCCGCATCATCAGGGCTTTCAGATGCTCCGATAAGATATATCGTTGATGATTGCGTAAAGTTTGTGGAACGCGAAATCAGACGAGGCAACAAATATGATGTTGTAATAATGGATCCACCAACATATGGCAGAGGACCAAAAGGTGAACTTTGGAGATTTGAAGATGAACTGTTTCCTCTTGTTTCAAAGTGTGTAAATCTTTTAAGTGACAATCCTCTTTTATTTATTGTCAATTCCTATACAACGGGCATATCCCACACAGTCGTTTCAAATGTTCTGTCATATCTTATAAAATCAAAATTCGGCGGAAGTATCCACTCTGACGAACTTGGACTTAAAATGAGTTCAAATTCTCTTTCTCTTCCATGTGGATATACCACCCGCTGGTTTGAAGACTGATTATAAAACGGAGTGAATTTCTTGATAAAGGTAAATGACCTTATATATTCATACGTTAATGATGACGGTGAATATGAAGAAGTTTTAAAAAACATAAATATTGAAATAAAAAAAGGCGATTTCGTAGCAGTTCTCGGTCATAACGGTTCAGGTAAATCGACTTTTGCAAAACATCTTAACGCAATTTTACTTCCTCTTGGCGGGAAAGTATTTATTGGCGGAATTGACACATCTGATGAAGGGAAACTGTGGGACATAAGAAGCAGTGTTGGTATGGTTTTTCAGAATCCTGATAATCAGATTGTTGCATCAATTGTTGAAGAAGATGTTGCTTTTGCACCCGAAAATCTTTCTGTTCCCCGTGAAGAAATAAGAAAAAGAGTGGATGAAGCATTGGAAGCAGTGGGAATGAGCGAGTATAAGGAACATTCTCCCCATATGCTTTCAGGCGGTCAGAAACAAAGGGTTGCAATTGCAGGGATAATTGCAATGAAGCCTGACATAATCGTTATGGATGAGCCAACAGCGATGCTTGATCCCATAGGAAGACGCGAAGTTATGCAGACTATTGATGAACTTAACACCAGATACGGCATAACAATTGTGCTGATAACCCATAATATGGATGAAGCAGTAAAAGCAAAAAGAGTTGTGGTAATAGACAGCGGAAAACTGGTTATTGACGGAACACCCAAAGAGGTTTTTAAAAACGTGGAACTTCTGCGGTCAATAGGTCTTGACGTACCTCAGGTAACTCTTTTGGCATATGAACTGAAAAAACAGGGATTTGACATAAAGGATGACGTATTAACGGTAGATGAATGTACAGAGGAGATATACAGATTATGCCAATAACAGTTGAAAATGTCAGTTATACTTACGGCAAAGGAACTCCTTTTGAGAAAAAGGCGCTTGATGATATTTCGTTTGAAATACAAGATGGTGATTTTATTGCTCTGATAGGTCATACAGGTTCAGGGAAATCAACTCTCATACAACTTTTCAACGGACTTTTGAAACCTGACTCAGGGAAAGTATTTGTCAATGGTACAGACATAACATCTGAAAAAGTTAATATGAAAGATATAAGAAGCACCGTCGGGGTTGTATTTCAATATCCCGAGTACCAACTTTTTGAAGAAACGGTGTATAAAGACATAGCCTATGGTCCTTCAAATCTTGGAAAAACCGATGAGGAAATTAAAGAAATAATTTCCGAAATTCTTCCTCTTGTGGGACTTGAAGAAGACGTTTTATCAAAGTCACCTTTTGAACTTTCAGGCGGTCAGAAAAGACGTGTTGCCATTGCAGGAGTTCTTGCCATGCGTCCAAAGATTCTTGTTTTGGATGAACCTACTGCAGGACTTGATCCTGCAGGCAGAAACGATATACTTTCGTGCATAAAAAAACTTCATGAAAAAAATGACACAACTGTAGTTTTAGTGTCTCACAGCATGGAGGATGTTGCAAACACAGTTGAAAAAATTCTTGTGGTATCAGACGGAAAACTTCTTAAGTTTGATACTGTTGCAAATGTTTTCAAAAGTTCTGAAGAACTCAAAAATATCGGTCTGAATGTTCCTCAGGTAACAAGAGTTGTGAATCACCTGAAACAAAAAGGAGTTTTTCTTGAGGGAGACATCTATACCGTAGAAACAGCAATAGATGCCATAAAAGAATATGTAAGGAGGAAAAACAATGCTTAAAGACATAACTTTAGGGCAGTATTTTCCTCTTGATTCATGCATACACAAACTTGATCCGAGAGTGAAAATACTAATGACACTTTTTTATATCGTATTGATATTTTTTGTAGACTCAATACCCGGATATATCTTTGTGGGAGTTTTCACGTTTTCTGTAATATCTTTATCAAAAGTACCTTTTAAAGTTGTCATAAACTCCATTAAACCTCTTTTGATAATTATCTTTGTTACAGCGTTTATAAACCTGTTTTTTACAGGTGGTGAAAATGTCGTATTCAATTGGAAATTCATTAAAATCACGGAAAATGGTATCGTAAATGCCGTATCAATGGCACTGAGGCTCATTTTTCTTGTTATGGGCAGTTCTCTTCTGACATACACCACATCGCCCATACTTTTAACAGACGGCATTGAAAGACTGCTTTCACCTTTTTCAAAAATTGGTCTGCCTTCCCATGAACTTGCCATGATGATGACTATTGCATTAAGGTTTATTCCAACTCTTTTGGAAGAGACAGAAAAAATAATTATGGCTCAGAAATCAAGGGGTGCAGATTTTGAAAGCGGAAATATTTTAAGAAGAGCAAAAGCACTTGTCCCTGTCCTGGTACCGCTTTTCATCAGTTCTTTCAGACGTGCAGACGAACTTGCAACGGCAATGGAGTGCAGATGTTACAGAGGCGGAGACGGAAGAACCTCTCTTAAACAACTTAAAATAACATCTGTTGATGTTTTGTCAATGGTTGTATTTGTTGTTTTCAGCACATTGCTTATTTTAATTAATATATATAATATCAGAATAATGGGTTATTAATATGAAAAATATAAAATTAACTCTCCAGTATGACGGAAGCAATTATCACGGATTTCAGATACAACCATCAGTTGAGACTGTTCAGGGAGTTCTGGAGAGAACAGTTAAAGAAATAACCGGCGAATCGGTAAGGGTATACGGTTGCAGCCGTACAGATGCCGGAGTGCATGCATACAGATATGTTGCAGGCTTTAAAACCGACACACCGATTCCGTCTGAAAAAATATCTGTTGTTATGAATAATTATCTCCCGGATGATATCAGTATTCTGTCATCAGAAGAGGTTGATGAGGAATTTCATCCGCGTTTTTCATGTCTTTCAAAAACCTACAGATACATAATTGATACTGATGAAACCCCTGATGTTTTCAGACGTAATTATGAATGGCAGATAAAAAAAGACCTTGATGTAAATGCAATGAAAGAATCTTGCAGATATATCATTGGTGAACACGATTTCAGATCATTTATGACATCAGGCCCCGATATGGAAAGCACAGTAAGAAGAGTATATTCTCTTGATGTGGAAAAGAATGATAAGAAGATAGTCATATATATCAATGCAGACGGATACCTTTACAATATGGTGCGTATAATAACCGGCACACTTTGTCTTGCAGGAGAGGGTAAAATTGCCCCATCGTATCTGGAAGAGATAATCAACCAAAAAGACAGAAGTTTTGCAGGTCCCACAGCACCGCCACAGGGGCTTTATCTGGATAAAATTTTTTACTGAGGAGGGATACTATGACAGAGTTTGACAATTCCGAAATAAATTCAGACATTAATGATGAAGAAGTTACACAGGAACATATGCAATCAGAAATAGTGAACGAATCTGAAAATGTAAACCTTGACGACACCGAAGATAATGCTGAAGTTTTTTTTGATGAACAAACTGAAAATACCGTGGAATTTTCTGATGATTCATACTCTGATGAAGATGAATCTTATGATAATCCTGAAGGTGAACAGATAACAGATGATGAAGTGTTTGATGCTGAACCGGATGAGGAAAATTTTGCATCTGGTGAGGAAAAACAACATTTTGTATGGTTGAAATCATATCTTGCAGATAAACTGTATGAGTTCAATCAACTAAGCAAAAAACAAAAAACTGTCAGAACAACTGTATTTCTTGTGGTATTAGTATTTGTTATACTTGTTATGACCGACATTATCCCGATCCTTCCAAACAGTTATCACAGGGCATATGTTGGTAATGAACATATTCTTGGTGAAACGGTAGCAAGTGATTCCAAAAAATATGGCGATGGAGTTATATATGCTACTGACGGAAAAATAATGTGTTTTGGTCCCGATATGAAAGTAAAAAAGGAGATTCCGGGGTTTTCGGGAACTCCCATCATAAATACAAATGGCGAAAGTGCAGTAGTTTATGGCAAAAACGGCAATAATTTTGTTGTTATGAAAAGTATTGATAAATATAAGGTTATATCTATTGATGAAAACATATATTCTGCCAAGGTGAATGCCGGCGGAGGATATGTCCTTTTGACATCAGAAGCAGGATATAAATCATGTCTCAATGCTTATTCATCATCTCATAAACTTATATATGAATGGCACACCAACACCAATGTTCTGGATATGGCATTTTCGGACAACGAAAACTATATTGTAGTATCAACTGTTGAATATAATGACACAGGTGTCAGCACAAAACTTGTTTTTATTGAAACTTCATCAGACAGACCTATATCGGAGTATGTTATGGATAATCAGATAGTTTCAGAAGTTTTCTTTACTCATGACAACACAGTCATTGCCGTAGGTGACATATCTGCATGTGGATTTACTGCTACAGGGCATCAGAAATGGGATATTTCCTATGATGGTAAAAACCTTAAAACATATGATTATGATGATGGAAAAATCGCTTTTCTTTTTAACGAATATAATTCGGAACTGAGTGAATCTACGATTGAAATATACAGTCCCTCAGGCAGACTCAGAGGAAGGTATGACAGTCCTGAAAATGTGAGAATGCTTAGTTTGAACAATGACCATTGTCTGCTTCTTCTTGGCAAAGGAACGGCACTTTTGGATGATGATGCCGATTTGAAGAAAACAAAGGAGTTAAAGGAAGATTATCAAAAAGTCATACTTTTTGATAACTATAACTTTGCCTTTGGCATAAGAGATAATATAGCACAGACAATTTCTGTAAGACATTAAATTCAGGAGGAAGACATATGATTTGCGATATAGCAGTTATTTTGGTATTTGTACTTTTTCTTGTAACAGGATATAAAAAAGGATTGATACGCTCAGCATATTCAATGCTTTCTGTTGTTATTTCGGTTGCACTTTTGTATTTTTTGAGAGATGCATTTGCCGACTTTATAGTATCTTCTCAAATTGGAGAGAGTATATATGATTTTTTTCTTAGAAATTATGATGGTGAAATTGCAACAAAGTGTGCCTATGCTGTAACCTACATAGTATCAATCATAATCTTATATGTTGTATTAAGATTTATGATAAAGGCTCTTTTCAATGTTTTGAACCTGATAGCAAAATTGCCTTTGCTGAATTTTGTAAATTCCATGCTTGGAGCAGTATTTGGAGTACTTGGCGGAGTACTCTGGATTGTCATTATAATAAACATCCTCAACTGTTTCCCTCAGACCAAAGATTTTGTGGCAGATTCTGAAATAGTAAAGACGTTTGATATTCTTACAATTAATTTTCTGGGGAAATAAAATATTATTGTTACATCATAAAGAAGGGAGAAACGAAAAATCGTTTCTGCCTTCTTATTAACCAACGAGTTCTGATTGCGTTACTAAAATATATCCATTTTCCCTCAGCCATTCAATAGTTTTTATGTGAGTTGTTGTTAATGGGACATAATTTGTTCTTGAATATTCACCGTCTGAATCATTGCGTATGTATGTGATTTCAACATAATGATTATATTCGTTTTCATTGGTGGTTAATTCTTCGTAATTCATATTAAGAACATCATCTCTTATAACTTCAAGGAACTCATCTTTTTCAGTAATGGTTCTTTCTCCGTCAAGTTCGATTTTGGTAATCCGGTCATTATCAATAAATTCACCGCGGCTAAGTTTCTTATATTCCTGATTTTCATATAATTCCGACATAATTTTCTGTGATTGTTCAAAACTTATACGATATGCTCTTGAGATTTCTTTTCCGTTTTTAAGTTTATATTTGATATGAATTCTTGTATGGTAATCATCATGTAAAGGTGCGATTATTTCATAAACCATTTTATGATGAAGTTCCAGACCTTTTGCTATAATTGATTCATTTTCTGTGTATGGTTCTGAGTCCATATAATAATCATATATTGCTATTTTGGAAATGTTTTGTTCATCAGGTATTCTTGTTTCGTATCCGAAAAATGAAGTGAATGCAAAAAGAGAAATTATGGCACCGAAACATATGCAAAAGACCAGATATCCTTTGTAGGATTTAAAAACCGATATAGTCTTTTTAAGAACCATTTCAATTCCAAAATATGAAATTGCGCTGAATACTATAAGAATTGTAATAAACGCCGGCAGGCTTTCCTCGATAAGATTAAAGAATAATGCAAATGGGATAAGTGAAAGAAGGAACACAACGAGATACTTGAATATATAGTTTAAAACTTTGAATCCTGCAACATCTGTCGCAGTCTCTGATCTTCTTTTAATGTATATATAGCAGGAAAAACCATATATTAAAAGGGATGCAAAAGAAAACTTTAAATAGTCCCAAAATACAAAGTATTCTCTAAAATAATTGTTTGCCAGTCCGAATGACGCAACAACAAAATTATTCTCGGAAATGAAATTCCAGAGTTCGCTGTTTGATGAAAACCCCCACAGAAAACCTTCTGCCATAAGTTCAAATGATGCAACTATAATAGGGATAAATGCGTGAATAATAACATTTATGACAATTGATGCGAAAGTGTTCCCTGTAATGACTGAGGAGAAAACCGACACAGAAAACATAATGAAAATTATAAATGCATTGATTCCAAGCCATATCATACAGTCCGAAAAATTAAAGTATGAAAGACATATAAGACTTATTGCAATGAGGGGAACAATCATTAGTGTAAGACAAGCAAGGATTGTTGAAACATAGTTTGACCTTCTTGAAACAGGACAGGAGTGTATAAAAACAACCTGTTTTTTCGAGTGGATAAATCTGAATGCAAGAAGAGAAACAACTGTCGGCACAATTATTGCAAGAAGTACAGGAAATATAAGGTAAGAAGGGGAAAGTAAAAGAGGCACATTTGCATGATAGATTGAATTATAATTATAGTATTCATTTGCAGGAATTGCATTTAATATAACGTAGACAAAAAGTATTGCAAAATACAAAACAGATCCCCATAAAAATCGTTTCAGAGTAGATTTGTATATCGCTTTATTAAAAAATGATGTTTTTGAAATCATATCCAAGTCCTCCTAATTCATAGATAAATACTTCCTCAAGTGTAAGACCAATTCTTTCAAGAAGCACTGGTTCAGCGCTTTTTAGCGTGTCATATATGTAATCCGGATTTCCTTTTATAATAAGATTGTAAACCGAACCTGTTTTTGATGAGTGCAAAACACCACTCATGGATTCAATAATCTTTTCGCCGCCTTCTTTAAAAGAAACCTGATATTTACAAATATCACCCTTTATATCATCAAGGGGCTTTTCAATAATGATTTTTCCCTGATGAATAATTCCAACCCAGTCACAAATGTCTTCAAGTTCTCTTAGGTTGTGAGATGATACTAAAACCGTCAGTTCTCTGTCTGCAACATCTGCAATAACAAGGCTGAGAACCTGTTTTCTCATTACAGGATCAAGACCGTCGAGAGGTTCATCAAGAATCAGAACATCGGGCATACAAGACAAACAAAGCCAGAACGCCACCTGTTTTTTCTGTCCCTTGGAAAGTTTTCTGATTTGTCTTTTTTCATCAAGACAAAACACTTGCTTCAAATTTTCATATCTTTCCTTTGAAAAATCAGGATACATATCTTTATAAAATGAAGCCATTTGTTTTATTGTATATCCTCCGAAATAAAACCAGTCGTCAGCAATGTTTAAAACTTTCTTTTTTACGTCTTCGTTTTCATAGACGTTTTCTCCGCAGACATTGATTGTACCGCTTTCCGGTTTTAAAACACCGTTAATGTGGTTGATAAGGGTTGTTTTACCTGCACCGTTAGGCCCGATAAGTCCATATACAGTTCCTTTTCTGACGTGCATGGAAAGTGAGGACAATACCTCAAATTTATCGAAATGTTTAGTTACATCTGAAACTTTAATCATTTGGATTCCTCCTTTATATTTTTAATGAAAGAAATAATTTTCTCTTCGTCTTCCCCAAGGAAAAAAAGAGATTTAACAACAGATTCAAAAGAAGCATACAACTCGCTGATTTTTTTCTCGTCTGCCACATCTTGGACAGGGGACACAAAATTACCTTTTCCTCTTATGCTGTATATAAAACCGCTTTGTTCAAGTTCTCTGTATGCTCTCTGGACGGTGTTGGGATTGACTGTCAGTTCAATTGACAATTCTCTTACCGACGGCAATTGCTGGTTTTCCGCCAAAACCTTATTTATAATAAGATCTTTTATTCCGTCTTCTATCTGTATGTGAAGACTCCTTGAGTCCTTATGGTTTATCTGTATCATTGACTCACCCCCAAACTGTACTAAGTGTATTAATACAGTCAGTATACAACACTTATGAGTGTTTGTCAATAGAAAATGAAAAATTTAAGCAAAAATACTTTGGAAAAATATGTTGACATATCAGTCTTTTTATGCTATAATTTTATGGTAACCGCTCAGAGATGGTCGAAAACTTGACGCATTTATGGTCAATACCTGACTTTGGCGAGATTGGATGAGGGAGGTGCTCAAACTATGTACGCAGTTATTGTTACAGGCGGTAAACAGTACAAAGTTTCAGAAGGTGATGTTCTTTTCATCGAGAAACTTGATGCCGCAGAAGGCGATTCAGTAAAATTTGACAAAGTACTTGCAATCGGCGGTGAAAACACCGTTATCGGTACACCTGTTGTTGAAGGCGCAAGCGTTGATGCAAAGGTTGTTGCAAACGGAAAGTCAAAGAAGATTATCGTTTTCAAGTATAAGCCCAAAAAAGGCGAAAAAACAAAACAGGGCCACAGACAGCCTTACACAAAAGTTCAGATTGAAAAGATTAACGCATAATTATGATTAAGGTTGATATTTTCAGAAAAAAAGGCAATATTGTAAAACTCGAAATGAACGGTCACGCAGACTATTCTGAGGGTGATGATATTGTTTGTGCATCCGCTTCATCAGTTGCATTTGCTGTTTTAAACGGAATAGAAAATGTTGTTGGTGTAAAGATTGGATATGAAACGGGAGACGGTTATTTATTCTTTGTTCTTCCCGATGACATTACAGAATGTGAGCAGGACAAGGTGAGTGTTCTCACTGAAAGTTTTTCTTCTTTTATAAAAGAACTCGAAACTCAATATCCTGCACATGTCAAGGTTACCGAATTGGAGGTGTAGTAGATGTTTACTTTAAACATACAACTTTTTGCTCATAAAAAAGGTATGGGTAGTACCAAAAACGGTCGTGACAGTGAGTCCAAAAGACTTGGTGTGAAAAAAGGCGACGGACAGTATGTTCTTTCAGGAAACATTCTTGTTAGACAGAGAGGTACCAAAATCCATCCCGGTATCAATGTTAAAAAAGGCAGCGATGATACACTCTTTGCCGTAGTTAACGGAAAAGTTAAATTTGAAAGAGTAGGCAAAGACAGAAAACAGGTTAGTGTATACGAGATTGCTGAATAATACATTGAAATAATCAAAAGTTCAAATCTCAGGTGCCTTGCACTTGAGATTTTCTTTTTGATTAATAAAAGGTCATTTCATATGAATTTTTATTAATACGAAAGAAAGACTAAAAAGGGAGGTATGCATAATGTTAGCAGATACAGCGAGTATTTATGTTGAAGCGGGAAACGGCGGACACGGACTTGTTTCTTTCCACAGAGAAAAATATGTAGCAGCAGGAGGTCCCGACGGCGGTGACGGAGGTCATGGCGGTGACGTTATTTTTGTTGTTGATGAAAAACTCAGCACCCTTATGGATTTCAGATACAAACGTCACTACAAAGCACAGAACGGCGAAGACGGAAAGGCTGCCAAATCAAGCGGAAAAAACGGACAGGATCTCATAGTAAAGGTTCCGGCAGGAACAATTATAAAAGATTCTGAAAGCGGAAGAATAATTGCCGATATGAAAGAGTTCGGTCAAAGATTTGTTGTTGCCAAAGGCGGAAACGGCGGTTGGGGAAACTGCCATTTTGCAACTGCAACCCGTCAGATACCACGTTTTGCCAAAAGCGGAACTGAGGGTGAAAAAAGAGAAATCACTCTTGAACTCAAACTTCTTGCAGACGTTGGCCTGGTTGGATTTCCAAATGTCGGAAAATCCACACTTCTCTCTGTTGTCAGCGATGCAAGGCCGAAAATTGCGAACTACCATTTCACAACTTTAGAACCAAATCTTGGAGTTGTTGATATGGGTGTCGGCAGAAGTTTTGTTATTGCAGATATCCCCGGAATAATCGAAGGCGCCAGCGAGGGAATAGGTCTTGGTCACGAATTTTTGCGTCACGTTGAAAGAACAAGACTTCTCATTCACGTTGTGGATGCATCTGCAATCGAAGGAAGAGATCCTGTTGCAGATTTTGATCTTATCAACAAAGAAATAAAAATGTATAACCCAACTCTTGCAAGCCGTACACAAATTGTTGCCGCAAATAAAAAAGACCTTGTATATGATTCTGAAATTTACGATAATTTCTGCAAGGAAATGGAACAAAGAGGATATAAGGTATTTCAGATTTCTGCCGCAACAAACCTTGGTGTGTCAGACCTTATGAATTATGTTGCTTCAATCCTTGATGACATTCCTGTCCCTGTTCTTTTTGAAGAAAATGAAAATGAAGTTGAAGTAATTTCCTATGAAGAAGAAGCACCCTTTAATGTAAGAGTTGAAAACGGAGTATATATTGTTGAGGGAAGATGGCTCAAACGTCTTCTTGGTTCAACCAACTTTGAAGACTCTGAATCACTTCAGTATTTCCAGAATTCCCTCAGAAAAAAAGGTGTCATAAAGGCACTTGAAAAACTCGGCATTCAGGAAGGCGATCCTGTGCAGATGTATGAAGTTGAATTTGACTTTATCGAATAGAGATATTATTATTGACATTTATTGATATGCTTATTTTACATCGTTGACAAGCCGGAACTCTAAGAGTATAATTCTGAATGTAATTTTAACCTGAAAGGTGATGTAAATACATGAAAATATCGACAGAGATTGCTTCGGCATCAAAAATAATTGGTGAAGAAAAAGCAGTGGAACTCATTGCAAAAGCCGGATTTGATGCATGGGACTTTTCAATGTTCAGTATGTGTCCATATGATTTTGCAAACAAAAGAGTTGTTTATTCACATCACCCTCTTGCAGGACGTGATTATGCGGATTTTTCAAAAAAACTAAGACACATCGGTGAAGAATGTGGAATAGTATGTAACCAATCTCATGCTCCTTTTCCCTGCAATAATGAAATAACAAAATCATATCTTAAACGTGCCATAGAATGTACAGCCATTGCCGGCGGAGAGTATTGCATAATTCATCCCAATAATTATGATTCTCCCACAGGAAATAAGGAACTTTTTATTGAACTTTTGCCTTTTGCAAAAGAATGTGGAGTAAAAATTGCAACGGAAAATATGTGGAGTTGGAATAGTATAACCGACAGGGCAGGACATGCAGCGTGCTCATCTCCCGAAAATTTCAATGCTCATCTGGATGAAGTCTGCGATGACTTCCTTGTAGCATGTCTTGACATTGGTCATGCTGAAATGATGGGAAAAGAAACGAATGCTCCGGAAATGATAAGAGCACTTGGGAAAAGGCTAAAAGCACTTCACATTCACGACAATGATAAGTGGCACGATTCCCATCAGATTCCGTTTTCTATGGACATTGATTTCAACCCTGTAGTAAAGGCACTGAAAGATATAAATTATAGTGGCTATTTCACTTTGGAAGCAGATCAATATCTTAATGTATATGATTCAGATAATGTTTTTGAAGGTATCAAAGAATTATCCCAAAGTGCAAGAAAACTTGCGGATGTGTTTGAAAATATGTAATAAATCATGTTCTTTGTCATTAGTTGGACTAAAAAATTGAATGACGATAATTTATTAAGGCGGTTGCAGTGTTTATGCAACCGCCTTTTCAATATGAATTTTTTTGAAGCCTGGGGGCTATTTATACGTAATAACGTGATTTATACCTATGGACTTCATAGGATGAAATACATATCATTTTGTCTCAATTTTTGTTCTTAAAATAATGCACAAAAAATTAAAACGCTATTGGTCATATTGTACAAAAATAGGAGGAATCACTTATAAAACGTTTCACTTTTTAAACAATTTTCTTGACTAAATATATGTATTGTGATATTATTTTCTCGTCTAAAGAGCATTACAATGCGTAAAAAAGGATCAAATTTAGCGCTGTTTTGTCACGATTTAGAGTAAATTAATTACAAAATTAACAAGATTTGTAAAACGTTTCACAAGGAGGAACAATATGAAAAACAATCTGTTAAAATCATCAATATCACTGCTTTTGTCTGCACTAATGGCATTTTCGTCACTGCCTCTTTGGCAGATAAATGTCGATGCATCTGAATTTGTTGAACCCTCTTTGTACTATAATTTTGATGATATGGACATTGGCACTGAACTTTATGATGGGAAAGTGTCTGAGTATAAAGGCAACAAAATGCTAAAAATGGATCTTGATGCCCCTGGAAGACGTGCAGAGTTTTACACCATGGTTGTTGGAGATGCAGTTTTCTCTTTTGATTTTGCATCAGTTGGCGGTCCTGTGGAAGGACGAATGACATTTGAAAGCGGAAATGAAGCAGGTCATGCTCTCGATTTCACTTTAGATGGAAACGTAATGAGTTATAACGGTGCAAAAATCACTCAGTATGGAGAAGAAATAAAAAATATTGCCGTTGTCTTTAAGGCAAATCAGCAAAAATTTGATATCTATGTGAATGGGAAGGCCGTTCTTTTTGGATGCTTTACAAAAATAAGATTTGACAAGATTGTAAATGTTGAGCTTTATTTTCGTGCTCCCGGCGAAAAGGCGGAGGTATATCTTGATAATATTATGGCATACCCCACATACGAAAAAGTGGAAGGCGGTTTGCTGTATGACCCCGATGCACGTCCTCAGTGGGACAAAAATGTAATACTCACAGATAAAACCTGGTTTATAAATGAAAAAGCAGAATATGCATTTATGTCTGATAAAGTATCTGTGCACATGAGAAGCGGTGTTGTATGCGCCAACAATAAGAAAATAACTCTTAAAAATATGCCATATATAAAAGACACAGAGTTTATGGTGCCCGGAGAATTTTTCGAATATGCCTACGGAATAAAGCCCGCGTCTGACGGCAATAAAGTCTCTTTAAATAATAGGATTATTCTTGATATGAATTCTCCTACGATGACTGTTGGAACAAAAAAATATGATATTGCATATTCTCCTGAAGAAAAGGATGGAGTGTTGTATCTTCCCCTCAAAGCAATAGTTGAGAAAGGCTTATCTAAAAATATTTATCACGATACAACAGCAATACACTATGGTATGGTAATCATTTCTGACATTCAGATAGAACCAAAAACAGGGGATGAACTTCAGAATCTTAACGATTATTGCTTCTATGTGAGACCAACTAAAGAGCAGTGGCTTGCAGATTATAATGCATCTCCTCTCAAAGGTGTTCATCCGAGAGTTATGGCAACTCAGGATGATTTTGACCGAATAAAGGCAGAAATTCAAACCAACGAGAGAAAGAAAAAATGGTTTGATAATCTTATTTCATACTGTGATGCCCGTCTTGAAGAGCCGCCTTTGAAGTATGAACTCAGAGACGGTATAAGACTTATGTATGTCAGTGATGATTTTATGAACTGGACAATAAGTTATGCTTTTGCCTATAAAATCACCGGTGATAGAAAATATTTTGATGCAGCGTGGAAGCAAATAGAATCTGTTGCTAATATGCCTGACTGGAATCCTATTCATCACATTGACGTTGGTATTATGGCTCTTGGCTTTGGAGTTGCTTATGATTGGTTCTATGATGTTTTGTCAGATGATCAGCGTGCTCTTATGGAAAGAGCAGTAAAAAATAATCTGTACTGGATAGTTAATGAAGCACATCAAAGTTTTTACACTGTATACGGCGATGCGGGAATGGAAGATAACCACAATGTATATTGTAATGCCGGTGTAATTGCATGTGTAATTGCATTTATGGATACATATCCCGAAATCGGAAGTCAGATTGGTGCACATACCATGAGACTTTTGGAGAGATATATGTGGCTCTTTGCTCCTCTTGGTGCATACTTTGAAGGACCGAGCTATGCTAGTATTTCAATATACTACACAACCCGTCTTTTTGCATCGATGGAACCCACAATGGGAACACTCTATGGTCTCGACAAAGCAGAAGCTTTCGACCTTTCGGCAGACTATGTTATGAATATGCAGTCCGATGCAGCATCATATGGATTTGGAGATGGTGATTCCGGGCTCAAAAGATGTTCCGGAATGTTTTGGATATATAATCACTATGGAATAAAAGGTAAGAAGGAAGCAGTTGCCGACCTTTCGGTTGATGCAATTGGCATGAATGCAGTTGATGCTCTTCTTCACTATGACGTTAGCCCCGAAGAATCTCAAACATCAGGTGCCGGGCTCACCTCATACTATTCAGGTGAAGATCTTGTCCTTGCAAGAAACAATTTCAATCCCGGACAAGTTTATGTAGGCCTTAAATGCGGAGGAACAATTCATCCTCACTCACATCTCGACTCGGGCAGCTTTATTTTTGATGCTATGGGAACAAGATGGGCACACGACCTTGGTGCTGACGACTACAACCTTGAATGGAACTGGGGTTTTTATGAAATATACAGGAGAAGAGCAGAATCTCACAATACGCTCATTATCAATCCTGATGCCGGTTATGGCTATGAACTTGATGGCAGAGCGAAGTTTATTTCCTATGAAGACAAGCCAAGGGGTGTTATTGCCAAAACGGATTTGACAGAACTCTACGGTGACAAGGTTACAAGCGCAAAAAGAGGATTTTTCTTTACTGATGACCGCAGAAGTCTTGTTGTCCGTGACGAAGTTTCCCTCACAGGCAAATCAGAGCTCTACTGGCTTATGACAGTAAATTCAAATGTGGAAATTTTGGATAATAACACAGTAATTCTTACAAAAACCACCAACGAATCCCAAAAGGTCAGACTCGAATTTATTTCATCCACAGGTGATGGAGTCATAGAGGTTGGCCCCGCAGCTCCGTTCCCCACATCACCACAGATTCCCGAACAGAATCAGAATAAGGGGTATCAGAGAATATCCTTTAAGGTGAATGGTAGCGGCAACATAAATATTACTGCTAAAATTACACCTGTTGGATTTGAAGGTTCAGACATAAAAGATTATGACAAAAATATGGATAGTTGGGTGATTGCAGAGGGAGAACTCAGAGAGGTTCCGATTCTCGATAGTCTTGAGATTAACGGTGATTTGTATAACACATATAGTGCAAATGTTACCGTAAGAGTACCCACAATAGACTCACCCATACCTGAAGTTATCGCCAAAACAGATAAATACGTAATGGACATTCATTATGCAAAAGATTTGTTTGATAAAACTACAATTAAACTTACCGATCCAAATGATGAGAAGAATACGGTTACATACACCGTATCCTTCATACCAACGATAACATCAGACTTTATTGAAAGAAAATTTGATGATTATACCGCTCTTACGATGAACAATGTAAAGGCATCTTCCGTACTTCAGGAGGAAAATCCTGCTGAACATGTTCTCGATGGAGATTTGTCTACAAGATGGGTATCGGAATACACTGCAAATCTTGTCTTTGATCTCGAATCAGAGCAGGAATTTGATACAGTTCTTCTTGCAATGTATCTTGCTACAACAAGAACCCACACCTTCAGTATTGACATTTCAAATGATGGAAAGACATTTACTTCTGTAGGAACATTCACAAACAGCGGAACAACAGATGATTACGAAGCCTTTGATATTGGTGCTCAGAAAGCACGCTTTGTCAGAATCAATTTCCGTGGTGCAAATAATGGTGAATCATACAATTCAGTAACAGAATTTGTTGTTGCAAAGAAGAAGTAATTAAAAATATGAATCTGATGGACTCATCGGTTATTTTAAACGGTGAGTCCGGAAAGATAAGAACTGAAAGGAGCAGGTTAATGACACTAAAAATAAGCAAAGACCAAATTAGCAAACCTGTTGATATGAAACTTTCAAATGAAGTTTCAACAATAGAATACGATTCTCTGGTACTTGGCGATTTTGCTATAGAATTTGATGTTTCGGTTACAGACGGATTTATATCCGGCAACTTTGAAATCCAGGGAGGAAGCACTCCTGCAACTGTGCTTGAATTCACAAAAGATGGTGAAATACGCACAAGGGAAGGTCACATTCATGTTGCAGATTACGGATGTAGTCCCGTGAAAATCAGAGTTGAATATTTCGTTCAAAAAAGACTTTTTGATATATATGCAAACGGCGAACTTATTGCAAAAGATTATAGCGCAGATATATTCACCAAACTTCATCATATTACGGTTATTTTTGATAAATGTATCACATTTACTTTTGATGTAAAAGCAGAAACAGATGGTGCAAAGATTCATATTGAAAATGTATCTGCAAAGCAAATAGGAAATGCCCCTGTATGGGAAAAGGAAATTGTTCCGGCAGATGAAGTCTGGTTCCTTAATGAAGATGAAGAAAAAGATTTTATGAAAGATAAAGTTTCTGTTCATTTAAGAAGCAGTCAGACGATAATAAATGGTGAAAAATATAATCTTTTACATATGCCATACAGAAAAAATGAAAATATTTTTGCCCCTGCTGAATTTTACATATTAGCATTTGACATTTCTGCAGAAGAACTTTCAAAATTTGTTTTTGAGGAAAAAGACGGAGTTTTATATTTCCCCCTTTATGATATTTGTGAAAAACTGATATCAAAAAAAGTATTTTATGACACCTCGTCTGTGCACTCCGGTCTTGTGATTATATCTGACGAAACGATAAAGATAGATGACAAAGAAAAGTTGCAGAAATTAAATGATTATTGTTTTTTTGAAAGACCGACACCTGAAAAATGGCTTTCAGATTATAATAATTCACCCCTCAAAGGTGTACATCCAAGAATTATTGCAACAGAAAAAGATTTCATCCGTCTTCGGGAAGAAGTTAAGACAAATGAATACAAAAAGAGATGGTTTAAAAATCTTTTGGAAAACTGTGAAGAAATAATGAAAGAGCCAACCCTCAAATATGAAGTGCGTGACCGTGTTCGTCTTATGTATGTTGCAGATGATTTTATGGTGTGGATGACTTGTCTTGCATTTGCATATAAAATGACAGGAGACAGAAAATACTTTGATGCAGCTTGGAAACAGATTGAGGCTGTTTCAAATATGCCTGACTGGAATCCGGTGCATCATATTGATGTTGGTATCATGGCTCTCGGTTATGCTATAAGTTATGATTGGTTTTACGAACTTTTAACTGACAAACAGAGAGAACTTATGGAAAAATGCGTACATAACAATCTTTTCTGGATTATAAATGAAGCCCATAAAAGACCGGATACACCATATGGTGATCCCGGCATGGATGATAACCATAACACATTTTGCAATGCAGGTGTAATTGCCTGTGTGGTTGCCTTTATGGACATACACCCAGAAGTCGGAAGCGTTATTGCATCCAATACAATAAAGGTCCTTGAACGTTATTTAAGACTTTTTGCCCCTT
Source organism: Clostridia bacterium (assembly GCA_045541875.1). GTDB lineage: Bacteria > Bacillota > Clostridia > UMGS1810 > UMGS1810 > RGIG1828. The sequence goes on from JAZQJX010000079.1 coordinate 41,320, forward strand.
ATGGTGCATATTTTGAGGGCCCCGGTTATGCAGCTATCGGCATAAACTATTGTGTGCGTCTTTTTGCTTCTATTGAACCATGTTTCGGAACACTTTACAGTATGGATAAAGCAGAAGCCTTTGACCGCTCTTCGGATTATATAACTAATACCGAGTCAGACGCTCTGTCCTTTAACTTTGCAGATAATGGACCTGAACCCAGAACATGTATGGCATCGTTATGGCTATATAATCACTATAATATCAAAGGAAAAAAGGAACACATTGCAGAGTTTTTCAAAGATTATGCAGGACTTGAATCTGTTTACTGTACAATTTTCTATAATGTTGAAAAAGAAGATATGACAGACGTTGATGAGGTTCTTGATGTGTATTATCCGGGAGAAGAGATTATAACTATGAGAAATCACTTTAATCCCGGTCAGGTTTTTGTCGGTATTAAAGCAGGAGATACACTCTATGTTCATTCCCACCTTGATTGCGGCAGTTTTGTTTTTGACGCTCTCGGCAGACGTTGGGCACACGATCTTGGTGCAGATGATTATAATCTTGAATATAACTGGGGATTCTATGAGATCTACAGACGACGTCCTGAATCTCACAACACTCTTATAATAGACCCGGATGAAGATGAAGGCTTTGTTCTCGGTGCAAGAGCGGACATCTTGTCCTATGAGTCAAAACCTCACGGAATAATTGTCAAAGTTGATATGACAACACTCTACGGTGATAAAGTTACAGATGCGAAAAGAGCATTTTATTTCACAGACAAAAGACAGAGTCTTGTTGTGCGTGATGAAGTTGAACTCACGGGGGAATCTGAACTGTATTGGATGATGTTCATTGATTCTGATTATGAAGTCGTAGATTCTAACCAGGTGATTTTAAAAGACCCGCAAGACATTTCAAAGAAAATTAAAGTTGAGTTTTCTGTATCCGGTGGAAACGGTGAAATTCACATTGATGCTCCGGTTCCTTTTCCGAAATCTCCTCAGATTCCCGAACAGGATGCAAACGAAGGATTCCATAAACTTTATTACAAACTATCATCATTGAATAAAAATGTATCTATTACAGCAAAAATCACACCTGTTGGAATAGGAAATGATGAAAGTGAAATTGGAGACTATTGCAAGTCAATCTGCGAGTGGACTTTGTAAAAAAATTAGGAGCATTAAATGAAACGAATCAAAAAAAACGCTTTAAGACATCTTTCGGAATTTCTTTGTATTACAATTCTATCTTCGGCATTTTTATTTAATATAAGAGTAAATGCAGATATTATACCGGCAAATTCCTGCGAACTTCCGGCAAACGATGTGACAGGAAGCATAATATATACTCAAAGTGATTTTGGAAAAGAAGAATTTGATTTTGTACAAGCAGGCAAGGTTGATGAATTTTTTTCGCCTACAGATGAACTTTGGTCCATTTTAAATACTGATGTTTCTCATGGAGCATCAATGCAAATCGGAAGAAACGGATATTGGACGCTTTCAGATGCAAAGCAGAAAAACGGAAAAGATATTGTAGGCTCTGTGCACGAAGTTTCGTTTGACTTTAAGAACACAAATTATGGACATATATATTTCTACTTCTGTACAGTTGGCAATAACCGACTGAATAAAGGTGGACTTCGTATTTCTGACAATGCTCTTCAGTCTGTTCAGGATTATGGTTACACGTCATATGGAAGCATAAGTTCAAATAAGTGGTATAATATTAAATTCACATATGATACTGAAACCGATATGGCATATGTTTCAGTCGATGGTGTTGTGGTTGACTCATATAAAGCAGGATTCGGCGGTGAATTTTGCAGTATTCTTTATCAGAGAAATGACGGAACACAAGCACTTGTTGACAATATAACATACACTGTGAAAAACAATAAGTTTAACTATGGTGTCATAAAACTAACCGGCACACCTGAAACAAAATATCAGTCAGATGTCAGATGGATGGCAAAAGAGGCTGAAACCCTTTGTCTTATAATCTGTGCATATGAAGATGATTCATTACATAAAATGACATCTGTTTCATATGAATATTTTGATGTTGTAGCAGGAGAAAACACCTTTTCGTATACTCACACCGACAAGGATTCAAACTATGCCAAAGCATTTTTGTGGAGGGCAACCGATAAATATATTGTTCCTGTCATAAATAGTGTCGGACTTGATAATTCTCTGATTATTGATTCAAAACTTCCTCTTGAACTTACATTTGATGATACAGATGATACTTCCTATGCAGGATGTGATATTGTTCAATATGAATCATCGGATGCACTTTTAGTAAATGCATCAACTGTTGGAAGTATAATTTTTGACGCATTTGTTGTAGGTGACTATGTAATCTCTTTTGACATTGCATCAAAAGCTACATTTTCCGGAACACTTACAGTTCAGGGCGGTGGCTCACCGTCATATGTTCTTGAATTTGATGAATCAGGAAAGATTAATACCGCAAAGGGTGATTTTGTTTCCGGATATAACAGCGAATATACAACCATAACGCTTGTTTATGATGCTGACTCATATTTTTTTGATATATATGCCGATGAAACCTTGAAAATAGGGAAGTATTTTCCGGGTGGCGGTATGACAGATAAATGTGTAACCTTCACATTAAACTTTGATTCAACCTCAGATTCTCAGGTATATATTGATAATATTCTGGCATATCCGACCTATATGCAGACATCCAAGTGTTTTATTTATGACCCGTGGGCGTCGCCCGCTCCTGAAACCAAGGCAGTAATTCTTTCTGATGAAAACTGGTTTTCTGACGACACAAATGAGATAGAATTTATGAAAGATAAAGTATCTCTTCATAAAAGAAGCGGTGTTGTATGTGCTGATGGTAAAAAAACAATTCTTTCCCATATGCCATATGAAAAAAATGAGGAAATAATGGTTCCTGATGAATTTTTCAAAATTGCATACGGATTTGAAATAAGAAGAGAAAAAAATGCAATATATGTAGGTGACAATATTCGTCTTACACTCGGTGCAAACACTATGAAAGTAGGAAATGTCAACTATGGACTTTCTACAACCCCCGAAGAAAAAGACGGTGTTCTGTATCTTCCTCTTATGTCTGTTATGCAAAAAGGATTATCTCAGAAAATTTATTCGGGATTTGATACAGTGAATTCCGGACTTATGATATTTTCTTTGAAGAAAGTCAATATGCCCACAGGAAAATCACTGCAGAAGTTAAATGACTATTGTTTCTATGTGAGACCAACAAAAGAACAATGGTTAAATGATTATAATAACTCTCCTTTAAAAGGCGTTCATCCGAGAGTTATGGCAACAAGTGAGGATTTTGAACGCCTCAGGAACGAAATAGAAACTGATTCAACCAAGAAAAAATGGTTTAATAAACTCATATCATACTGTAATCTTCAAAAAAATAAGGCCCCGCTTAAGTATGAATTAAGAGATGGTGTTCGCCTTATGTATGTAAGCGATGATTTTATGCATTGGATAACAAGTTATGCATTTGCATACAGAATTACAGGTGACAAAACATATTTTAATACAGCATGGAAACACATTGAATCAGTGTCAGAGATGCCGGACTGGAATCCGGTTCATCATATTGATGTTGGTATTATGGCTCTTGGTTATGCAATTGCATATGACTGGTTTTATGACATAATGACCGAGGAGCAGCGGCACATTATGGAAAAATGCATATATAACAATATGTATTGGATTGTTAATGAAGCACACAAGAGCCTTGATACACCTTATGGAGATCCCGGAATGGATGATAATCATAATGTGTATTGTAATGCAGGTGTAATTGCATCAGTTATTGCGTTTATGGATGTGTATCCTGAAATAGGAAGTCATATAGCGGCGAACACAATGAGACTTTTAGAACGCTTTATGTGTCTTTTTGCTCCATATGGCGCATACTTTGAGGGCCCAAGTTATGCAAGTATATCCATCAATTATGCAACAAGGCTTTTTGCTTCAATGGAGCCTTGTATGGGAACACTTTACGGGATGGATAAAGCAGAGGCTTTTGATATGTCAGGTCAGTATATAATGAATATGCAATCCGATGTTGCATCATTTGGATTTGGTGATGGAGATTCTAATTTAAAAGAATGTCCGGGTATATTCTGGCTATATGACCATTATGAAGTTAAAGGCAGACATAGAGAACTGGCTGATGTTCTTTATGGTTCAAATGGTGCTGACCTTGTCTTTGCACTTATGTTTTATGATATAGAAGACAACGATGAATTTGAATCAGATGTTCCTCTGGATTTTTATTATCCGGGTGAAGATATAATAGTTACAAGAAATAAATTCTCGCAAGGTCAGGTTTTTGCAGGTCTGAAACTTGGTGGCACACTTCATTCCCATTCACATCTTGACTTTGGAAGTTTTGTTTATGATGCGAACGGAAAAAGATGGGCACATGACCTTGGCGCAGATGATTACAACCTCGAGTATGAATGGGGATTCTACGATATATTCAGACGACGCCCCGAATCCCATAACACACTTTTGATAAATCCTGATTCGTCATATGGTTTTGATATAAACGGCAGAGCAAAAATGATTTCATATGAATTCAATTCAGATGGTATCATTGCAAAAACGGATATGACCGAACTATATGGGAACAAGGTTAAAAGTGCAAAAAGAGGATTTTTCTTCACAGATGACCGAACAAGTCTGGTTGTCAGAGATGAAGTAACACTAAATGGGGATTCTGATTTATACTGGCTTATGTATATAGATTCCAATATGGAATATGTGGGAAATAACACGGTTGTTTTAACTGATAAAAGATACAGCAACAAAAAATTGAGAGTAGAATTTCTTACATCAGAGGAGGAGACAACAATTGGGACAGAATCTGCCGTACCTTTTTCGGATTCGCCGCAGATTCCCAATCAGAACAAGAATTTTGGTTTTAAAAGGTTGTATTATAAGGTAGCAGGCAGTGGTGATGTTAATATAACTGTCAAGATTACCCCATATGATGTCGAGGGAAGCGACATTAATAATTATGACACAAGTATGGATAACTGGTCTTTTGAAAAATAAGAAAAGGCAATTAGAATATTATAAATCCAGGAGGTAGATAAGGATGAATAAACCAAGCAAAATCTTATCAGCATTTTTAATTCTGACATTATTATTTTCAACGATACTTTCATCAGGACAGATTATATCTTATGCTGATTCTTTCGCTCCCATAGAAGGTGTCGGCGATGTCAATGTGACACTTCCTATGTCAGATGTTGAAGGTACGCTGATATACTCAAAATCAAATTTTGATACATCTGTCTTTAGTGCAACAACATCAAAACAATTAGATCCTATGATTTATCACGACAAAGGAACAAGTTCGACATCTTCCGATTCGAATGTCTTTGTTGCACCGAAACAGGCGTATTTTACTCTGGAGAATTCTTTGAATGAGTATATTTCCGAAAATGGGGAAATAGATGCCAAGGTACATGAAGTAACATTTGAGATGAAATCTGTTAATGCTGATGTATATCTTTATCCTTGCGGAAATTCCAATAACAGAGATGCGAAAGCGAGTCTTGTGTTTGCAGGTACGAGACTTACAAATGACTATAATGGTCAGACATATGGAAACCTGCCGCAGAATACCTGGTATGAGATAAAATTTACTCATGATATTCGTGATCAGAAAATCTATGTATCCATAAACGGAGCGGTTGTATATTCAGGTACTTCCACAACTGTCGGAGCAAATTTCAAAAGCATTTTATATCAGCAAAACGATGGGACAACAACAAACATTGATAATATCAGATATGTTGTAAAAGGTGTATCTTCAGAAGAGGTACCGGAAACCCCTGATATAGATGATGAATTTACACCTGTAGACGGAGTGGGAGACCCCGATGCCACACTTCCGAGAGAAGATGAAGAAGGCATATCCATATACCAAAAATCTGATTTTGACACTGCAACATACACCTCAAACGGACAGAATCAGCTTGATGCAGTTCTCTACAATGACCGTGGCTCAAGCTCGGTTGTGACAGATGGAGATAACACCTCTTTCAAATTCGGCAGTCAGGGATATATGACATTTAAAAATGCTCTTGATGCATACACAGCCGAAAATGGGTCAATTGACGTAGCGGTTCATGAGGTAAGCTTCAGCATAAAGTATACAGGGGCTAATATATATCTCTACCCCTGCGGTGTAAATAACAACAGAGATGCATCTGCCAGCCTTGTAATAATTGGCACAAGACTTACAAATGACTACAACGGACAAACCTACGGAAATCTTCCTGCCAACACATGGTATAGGGTGAAGTTTACCTATGACGCTGAGAACTCAAAAGCATATGTTTCCGTAAATAATGCTCTTGTATATTCAGGCACATCATCAATCATAGGTTCCGATTTCAGAAGCATTCTATATCAGCACGGCGACGGAACAAATGCAGAGATTGATGACATAGTGTATATTGTGAAAGGCGAAACATCATCACCCCCTCCCACACCTCCTCCATCAGGTGATGAAGATGAAGAAGACGGTGATGATCCATTTGCTCCTGTTCCCGGAGTGGGTGACACAAGCATTGAAATCCCTCTTTATGATATAGACGGAACAGTAATATATTCAAACGGCGAATTTTCATCAGATACATATGTGGCATCGTCCATAAAACAACTTGATCCCATTTTATATCATGAGACAGGTACAAGTTCAGTGGGTACAGATGCTTCAACAGGGTCCGTTTTCTCTTTCGGAAAACAAGGCTATTTTACACCCAAGAACGCTTTGGATGCATATGTTGCCCAAAACGGAAGTGTTCCCGGTGCAATCCACGAAATAACATTTAACATAAAAATTACCGGTGGAAGTGTATATCTCTATCCCTGCGGAGGCGGAAATAGTCGTGATGCTGCCGCAAGTATGGTTTTTAACGGCTCAACTCTGACAAACGATAACGACGGAGCAAACTATGGAACAGTTCCCACCGGTAAGTGGTACAAGGTTAAATTTACTTTAGATACAATCAGCGGAACAGTATATTCCTCTCTTAATGGTGTAGCAGTATATGCAGGTGCATCGGGTATACTTTCAAGTAGTCTCTACAGCGTGCTCTATCAGCAGAGCAATGATGCAACAGTATTTATTGACAATATCACATATTCGGTAAAAGGAAGCACAAATATAGAATCGGTTACAGTTGACAATAACATCGTATATATAGCAATGAATGATGAACTGGTTCTCACACCGGAGGAAACAGCAGATTTCACCCCATTTGTAGCGCTGTTTTCAGGCGAAGATGAGGTTGCACTTTCAAAAGCAGTATATGATTCATCCAAAAATCAGATTGTCTTAACCGCCAAAAAACCTCTTATATCAGCTACTGAATATAAAATAACACTCTCTGATGAACTTGTTTCCGTCAGCGGAATAAATGTCAGAGAAAACTATGAATACACCTTTAAAACAGATGCAATGGCATTTGACGTTACAGAGGTTAAAAATGTTTCAGGTGCAATTTGCGCAACAGTTGTAAATTCAACTGGAACGGAAAAATCAATAGTGATGGTAGTTGCCGGAAAAAATGAAAATGGTGCCATTACTTCCATAGCATCAACGCCCAAAACACTTGTTGGCTCTGACGGTGCAACCCTTTCTCTCATACCATCCGATGACCTCGCTTCTTCTTTTGAAGTGTTCTTCATCGAAAGTTGGGAAACAAGTTACCCTGTAAAGGGAGGAATATGCAAGCCATATGTTCTGGAAAATGACTTTGTAAATGCAACTCACATTCTTACAAATAATTCAATAAAAATAAACGGAATTATGGGCGATTCCTTTGGTACTCACGTAACTCTTAACTTCGCAGAGGAAGCATCAGTAAAAGATGGCGAAATGATTCTTGAACATCCTTTCAGTGATGATAATAAACCTATGATATCCTACATCACCGTAACAGGTGCAGACGGTGCAATATCTGAAGAACTCATTCTTCCCGATACTGTAGAGCCCGGCTCATACTATCTCTATGCAGTATCAAGAGAAAATACTGTGTATGTAAATGTGTATGTTCTTGATTCTGATGAAGCCGGAGAGGTTCTTGCAAAATTCAACGAAGAAACCTCCGCGTCAGTGCTTAAATCCTACATGTCACAGGATGGATGCATGGAAAAGATAGGCTTTTCTTCAGAGAAGGTAAGTGCATATTATGAAGATATTGCGAAGTACACGATTTACGCAAGACAAAGTGCCTATACCCTTGACACTCTCCGCGATGCAATAAACAGAAGCATTGCTCTTGCAAAAGCAAAGAATGGTGAAGATTCCTCGAAACTTATGAGTGAATATGCTTCAAGTTTTGGAGGAACATATGATGATTATTCCGTTCTTGATTCAAATGAAAAATCGGCTTTTTCAGCACTTCTTTCAGTCATTGATTATCAAAAAGAGGGAGTATCTCTTGAACTTAATGACCTTATAACAATAGCCAAGGGCAGAGCGAGTACCAAAACCTGGTCACAACTTAAAAAGTATCTGACAAATTATAAGGATGCTCTCGGAATCAATATGGATAGTACAAGCACCTATGGAAAATTACCGCTCAAAAATCAGCCGGATGTTTTCTCAGGAATGCTTTCCGATATTAAAAATGTAACAACAATAAAAGAGATAAAGGATAGTTTTGATTCTTCTGTCACAGCAGTCAAAAAGAAAGTAAATTCCAATAAAGATCAAGGCTCCTCCGGTGGCGGCGGTGGTGGCGGTTCCTACGATAAGTTCAACGACATAACTGTTGAAGTAATCCCCACGCCTTCTGATGAAACCACAACGGTTACCGGTGGATATTCTGATACTCACGGCCATTTTTCAATGGAGGCAGTAAAATATCTTTCGGACATGAATATTATCAATGGATATGGTGACGGCACCTTCAGACCGAACAATTCCGTTACAAGATCAGAATTTGCCAAAATGATCGCAACAGCATTTTTAGTTGAAGCAAATGGCTCTTCTGAATTTTCGGATGTTAATAAATCCGATTGGTACTATGATTGCATAACTGCCCTTGCCACAAACGGCATACTTCTTGGTGATGATGGAAAATTCAGACCAAATGAGTTCATTACAAGACAGGATGCAACACTTGTTGTTTCAAGAGTACTTTCATATCTTGGACAGAACTTTGATAAATCAGAAGCAGTATTTACAGATGAAGAAAACATAGCATCTTATGCAAAAGATGCAGTTTCAGCAATGAAGAATGCAGGAATAGTAGTGGGTAGTAACGATATGTTCTATCCCACGTCTGACATAACAAGAGGTGAAGCGGCAGTAATTGTCTGCCGTGCATTAAATATAAGATTGGAGGCGAAGTAATGAAAAGAATCATATCATTTTTAATAATATTCACATTAGTTTGTTTAAACTTTTCAATTCATTCGTTTGCCTACGATGCAAGAACAGAATCCGAAGCTGTGAATTTGGCTACTGTAACAGATGAAGAAAAGACAAATGCTGATGTTGCCAAAAAACTTCTCGACAGTGCCGGAATCCGTGTCCCTTTTTCCCAAGAACTTGGAGAATATGTTACACGTGCACAATTTATTGAAGCTGTAATGACAGCCTTTCGTTTTGAAGATGTCGGTGTTAAAAAAACGTGCTTTTATGATGTAGGCATAAATGATTCATGCTGCTGGGCAATAAATCTTGCTGTTGATTTTGGTATAATCTCGGAAGGTACTCATTTTCGTCCCAATGAAGCAATAACATATTTTGAAGCATGTAAAATTATGACAGTTGCACTTGGCTATGAACCTGAATGTACATCAAGAGGCGGATGGCCCTATGGCTATCTTTATATTGCAGATGAACTTGACATCATCAACAGAACAGAGATTAAAACCAATGCTCCTCTGAGTACTGCAAACTGCATGATTATGCTACGCAATATGGCGGAGGCAAATATGAGAGTTATTGACTCAATTGCAATTAAAAACCCCTCATATGCGATATCATATGAAGGAAAGCAAAATCTTTTAGAAAGATTTTATGGTTGGAATCGGGTGGAAGGCGTTGTATATGCCAACGAGCTGACACATATGCATTCAAGTTCTGCACACGAAAGTGACGGATTCATAAAAATAGAAAACGGTTCTTATCTTTGTGATGAGAATATTCTTATTGGTTCATATGTTGAAGGCTATTGGAAAGAGGATATGGGTCAAAACAAAATTACTCACATTGAAAACAAATCAAAAACTCTGACACTCTATGATTTCGATGAACCCGTATTTGAATATGACAGCATTACATATTTTGATGGTACCAAAGAAAAAACTGCTAAGCTTTCAGATACCTATGCTACCATTTTCAATGGGAAAGCATCCTTTGACATAACAGAAGAAGACTTCAATTTTGAGGTAGGAAAAGTTGTTCTTGTAAACTCAGATAGTGATTCTGAATATGAAGTGTTATATCTCTATAGTGGGGACATTGCATATGCTGATATTGTGAATGTAGGAAACAGAACAATAATTGATACCTTCGTAAGACCAGGCGAGACAAGAACAAAAAAATTTGAAACAAATTCTTCGGATATAACCTACAAGGTTTTCTCAGGTGATGACGAGGTTAGTGTTGGCAGCATTGTTGGTGGAACTGTTTTCGAGTTCTACGAGTCTGAAGACGGAAAATATATTGAAATCAACATTCTCACCGAGGAAATCAATGGTAAGGTGACCGGAACAAGTGATAAGACCGTATTTATTGACGAAGTAGAATACAAGTGCAGTCCATATTTCAGAAATCGCTATATGGGCAACCTTCCTACATCCGAAAGCGGAACCTTTGTTCTCACCACCGGCGGCTCTCTTGCAGCGATTCTTAAAGGTGGTTCAACGGAGAGCAAACTTGGTCTCATTGTCGGAATCAAACCCGGGGTGGGGCTAGACACCGGAAGTTTAGTACAGGTATTCACTGAAAACGGAATTCTTGATGTGCACAGATGCACAGATAAAATCCGTATCAATGACGATTTTTCCATTTCAAATCGCAATCTTGGTGCATATCTTTCAGAAGATGGTATAACTTTAGTTCGTTATAATGTGAATTCAGATAATGAAATTACTGCTATCTGGCTTCCCGAAGATCCTGCTTCAACCCAGGAGGAAAGTGTGTACAGACCCGGTGTTGATAACTATAACATTTTAAGACCGTATGTTATTGAGGGACTTAACCCTGATGACACTGTGTATTACAAAATCTTCGGTTCTTTTGTGCCTCATTTTGCCATAGACTCAGACTCAGTTGTTTTTGTGGTAAATACATCAGATGGTATAGCAATAGAGGATAAATATAAAATTGGTTCAACAGACACCTGGAAAAACGACTCACAGCACACCTTCTCAAGTCTTCATCCCTACAACGTAAGCACATCCGGCAGAGCAGACATTTTAGTTATGAAAACAGAAACCACAGATGAAGCTATAGATGATGAAAGAGGAGAGGGCGGGATGATTCACGATATCAAGTTTGCTCTTAATAATAAAGGTGAGACATCCCTCAAACTGGTTGTTGGTTATGATAATAAATACTATACAGTATATATTCCAACATCTCACGCAGATTACGCTTCCTTTACAAACCCCAATTCAGATAACTACCTTGAAATCGGTGATTTTATTCTCTACAAAACAGATATATATTCCAACATCACAACAATCAGAAAAGACTTTGACTACAGCAAAGGCGATATCAACGACTCCGTAACCGCAACCCATGATAATGGTGGTCTTGTATATTACTATGGTGAACTGCTTTCAGTTGAAAATGAAATCTTCTCGGTAGCTCTCGTGGATTCTTCTTCAACAACAAAAAGCGGAAACATTGCTATTGTGGCACAGTATATGGAAGATAACAGAGAGAATGTATGGGTTGTTGAAAAGGGAGCAAAAACAATGATTACAACTCAGGCACTCAGTGCTCTTTCAAACTTTAAGAATCAGGGTTACAAAGTGTTCATAAGATGCAGATATTCCGATATTATGGAAATTTGTCTCTATGCTCCATAAAAATACAGCAGGTATCAATTATGAAAAGTGAAAAACTTTTCATTTGATATAAAAAATCTCGTAGGAGGGAATTTTATGAAAAAAGTATTATCAATGTTACTGACATTGTCTCTTGTAATGATGTCAGTAATGGCTCTGCCGGTAGTGTCGCTGGCAGATGGTGAGGACATACTCACAAGCGCAGTTGACACAATAACAACATCGATTCAGACAAGAAACTTTGAGGCACATCCTGTTACTGCCCTGATTGATGATGATTTTGACGGTGATCAGCTTTACAAATCAGAAAATGGTGTCGGATACGACAATGTTGACGGAAAAGCAGTTGATCTCGTAATTACAATGACACTTAAAGATGTTTACTCAATTGACTCATTCAAAATCTATGAAAACTACCTTTCTGACTATGGCACATGTACAGATAATGTGACAATTCAGATTGGTACCGGTTCAGATCTTGCAACTGCAATTTCAGGCGCTACACTTAATACCGGTGCAGACGGATGCCTGGAGACAGAATTTGTATTTGACAAAGCCTATAAAGGTGACAAAATTGTTGTTACTTTGAAAGGCGGTAAAGATGCAAGAGGTAACAGCCAGTCTCATTATCAGATCTGGGAACTTGAAGCTTTTGGCGAAAAGGTTATCGCAAGAGAAGACATTCTCACAGGAGCAGTAAGTGAAATCACAACATCAGTTCAGACAAGAAACTTTGAGGCACATCCTGTTACCGCTATGATTGATGATGATTTTGACGGCGATCAGCTCTATAAATCCGAAAACGGTGCAGGATATGACAATGTCGACGGAAAATCTGTTGACCTTGTAATCACAATGACACTTGATAACTACTATGCAATAGACACATTCAAGATCTATGATAACTATCTTGTTGACTATGAAGTATGCACAGATGATGTAACCATACAGATTGGTGATGAGTCCGGTCTTGCAACAGCAATTTCAGGCGGAATACTCAATACAAGTGATAGCAATGGTTGTTTAGAGACAGCATTTATATTTGATAAAGCATACACAGGTAACAAAATTGTTGTTACATTAAAAGGTGGAAAAACTGCTCGTACAGGTGGTCAGTCACAGTATCAGATCTGGGAACTTGAAGCATTTGGTGAAGCAGGTGAAGCACCTGTTGCAAAGGGAGATATTCTCACAAGTGCTGTGACATCAATCGAAACATCAATAATTTCAAGAAATACTGAATTTCACCCCATAACAGCAATGATTGATGATAGCTTTACAGGTGATAATATGTATAAATCTGAAGTTGGAGATAATGATACAATAAACGGAATATCTGTTGACCTTGTAATCACATTAAATCTTGATGCATACTATGCAATAGATACATTCAAAATCTACGAGAACTATATCCCTGATTTTGGTGTATGTACAGATGATGTAACAATTCAGATAGTTGGTGTAGATGGAGCACAAACCGCTATTACCGGTGGAAAATTAAATACAAGTTCAGAAAGAGGAAGTCTTGAAACTGCATTTGTGTTTGATAAAGCATACACAGGAAATAAGATTATTGTAACATTAAAAGGCGGACAGGCAAAACGTTCCGGCGGCGAATCACACTACCAGATTTATGAACTCGAAGCCTTCGGAGAAGTTGCACAAGTTCCTGTAGCAAGAGAAGATATTCTCACAGGAGCAGTGACATCAATCGAAACATCAATAATTTCAAGAAATACTGAATTTCACCCCATAACAGCAATGATTGATGATAGCTTTACAGGTGATAATATGTATAAATCTGAAGTTGGAGATAATGATACA
>JAZQJX010000080.1:0-40730 GCA_045541875.1 Clostridia bacterium
GGATTTTGTACTGTATAGAATACTTTGCAGGACAGTGAGATACTTGTCAATTCTGCCTGCTGTTTTAATTCCTTTGTTTAATTTTGAAAATATTTTCAGGAAGCTGAACAAGAATTATTGCTGAAAATATTATTATACAACCAATAATCTTTGAAGTTCCAAGAAGATTCCCCTGAAGCAACCATTCTGCAAGAACGCAAAAAACTGATTCAAGGCTCATCAGAAGCGCTCCGAGAGTTGCAGAAATATGTCTTTGACCGATTATCTGAAACGTGTAGGCAATGGCGCATGAGACAAAGCCCATGTAGGCAAGATATGGCCAGAAACACGCCACAACCTCAGAAACTGATGGCATATCTCTGAAAAGCATTATTATCATATCTATTATTCCCACAACCAAAAATTGCAGACACGAAAGCCAGACACCGTCAACCTTTGGTGCAAAATAGTCAATCACAAGAATGTGAATGGCAAAAAAGAACGCACAAAGAAGAAGATATATCTGATTGATATTGAGAGCGAAACTTCCGCAAAGAAGATAGAGTCCCACAAAACACATCATCACAGCAACCCATACTCTTCCGGCAATCTTCTGGCGAAGAAAGATTCCAAGAACAGGAACAAAAACGATGTATATGGTTGTGATAAATCCTGACTCCCCCGCTCCCTGTTCTATGCCAAGAGTCTGAAGTGTTCCTGCTGCGCAAAGCGCAAGTCCGCAAAAAAATCCGCCCTTGATGAGCATCTTTTTATCTTCACTGCTTCTTTTTGTGCTGATTCCTTTTTTTCTGTTTATAAGGGCAATAACAAAAATTACGGGAAGAAGAGCCAAAGAGCCGAGAATACTTCTCAGACCGTTGAATGCAATGGGATCCATCATCTGCGCTCCCTCATTTTGGAATACAAAGGATGCGCCCCAAAGGATTGCCGCCCCAAGCAAAAACAGCGTGCCTATAAGTTGATTTTTCTTTTGCATTTTTACCTCACTAAATTAAATTTGGTCAAGGGCGTTTTGAATATCAGCGATAATATCGTCAACATTTTCAATACCAACGGAGAATCTGATGAGATCGGGTGTTACGCCTGCTGCTTCAAGTTCAGCATCATTGAGTTGTCTGTGGGTGTGACTTGCAGGGTGAAGAACAGATGTTCTTGCATCTGCAACGTGGGTTACAATTGCGGCAAGTTTGAGAGAATCCATAAATTTAACTGCCGCCTCTCTTCCGCCTTTAACACCAAAAGATATTACTCCGCATGAGCCGTTGGGAAGATATTTCTGACCGAGGTCATAATATTTATCACCGGGAAGACCGCAATATTTTACCCATGAAATCTTATCATTTTCTGAAAGATATTCTGCAATTTTCTGAGCATTTGAACAATGACGTTCCATACGGAGGAAAAGGGTTTCAAGTCCGAGATTTAAAAGAAACGCGTTATGAGGAGACGGAATTGAACCAAGATCTCTCATAACCTGTGCTGTGAGTTTTGTGATGTAAGCGGCTTTGCCGAATTTTTTTGTATAGGTTATTCCATGATAGGATTCATCAGGAGTTGTGAGTCCGGGAAATTTTCCGCTTTTTTCCCAATCAAAGTTTCCGCTGTCTACAACTGCTCCGCCGACACTTGTTGCGTGGCCGTCCATATATTTTGTGGTGGAATGAACAACAATATCTGCGCCCCACTCAAAAGGACGGCAGTTGATTGGTGTTGCAAAGGTGTTATCTATGATAAGGGGAACATTGTGACTATGTGCGATTTTTGCCCATTTTTCAATGTCAAGAACAACAAGTGCAGGATTTGCAATTGTTTCACCAAACATAGCCTTGGTGTTTTCCTTAAATGCCCTGTTGAGTGTTTCTTCGTCAGAATCAGGATCGACGAAGGTAACTTCAATGCCGAGTTTTTTCATTGTTACGCCAAAAAGATTGAATGTTCCGCCATAGACACTTGATGAACAGATAAAGTGGTCACCCGCCTGACAGATATTGAAGATTGAATAAAAGCATGCAGCCTGACCGGAAGATGTGAGCATTGCGGCAACTCCGCCTTCTAAGTCTGCAATTTTTGCAGCCACTGCATCATTTGTGGGATTGGCAAGGCGGGTGTAGAAATAGCCGCTTTCTTCAAGGTCAAAAAGTTTTCCCATATGCTCTGTTGTGGCATATTTCCATGTGGTGCTCTGATAGATTGGCAAAACTCTTGGCTCACCGTTTTCGGGTGTATAGCCCGACTGAATACATTTTGTTTCTATTTTCATAATCTATATCTCCTTACATATGTAATATTAAAGTTCAAGTTTAAGGTCATTTTCTCTGATCCATCCGATTTTTCTTAAAGTTTCAGAGAATATGAACGAAAGTATGGCAGGAAGAACAATGCATACAAGCAAAAGTCCCACCCAGTCAAACCAAGAACCGAATCCGGGGTTTGACATAAGTCCTATGGGCCCTACCATACCGCAGGTACCCATTCCTGATGCCACGGCATTACCCTCGGGGATTTCAAGTTTGAAAATGCAGGTTGCTATTGGACCTGTTATGGCAGAAGCAAGTGTTGCGGGTATCCATATGAGAGGGTTTTTGCAGATGTTACCCATCTGAAGCATTGATGTTCCAAGACCTTGTGCAACAAGTCCGCCCCATTTGTTTTCTTTAAAACTCATAACCGCAAAACCCACCATCTGAGCACAGCATCCTGCAACAGCCGCACCGCCTGCAAGCCCAACAAGACCGATTGATGCACAAATTGCCGCAGAACTAATAGGAAGAGTGAGGGCAATACCCACGGTTACAGACACTAAAATTCCCATCAAAAACGGTTGCAAAACGGTGAAACTCATAATCGCTCCGCCGATTTTTGCCATAATGTAACTGATTGCCGGCCCTATAAGGAATGATAGTGCCGTACCAATGGCAATTATGACAGTTGGTGTTACAAGTATGTCAATTTTTGTTTCTTTGGAAACAATTTTTCCTATCTCACAGGCAAGAAGAGTGATTACAAAAACACCAAGAGGTCCGCCAAAGCCGTTGGCACAATGACCTACCACACAAAGAGAGAACAAAACAAGTCCGTTAGCACCAAGACTGCATCCTATGGAAACTGCCATTGCAGACCCTTGAACGGCTTTGCAATATTCACTCATTTGATTAAAAAACTCTATATTGGTGTGAGTTCCGATTGTTCCGAAAATTGTTCCGATTAAAAGGGATGCAAAAAGTCCCATTGCCATTGCCGAAAAAGCATCAACAAAATACTTTTTCGGAGAAAGGGAAATGCCTTTCCTTTTTAAGAATGTAATTAACTTATTGTCTTTTTTCATTTGTATGCCTCCGATATACCGTCATATTGAAAAATTATATTTTATGCTTCTCTTAGAATATACCATTTTCTTCCAATTTTGTAGAGAGTCAGCGAATCAACTGTGGTTCGCTGTCCTTTGCTTCCCATAATTGTGATTTCACATTCAATCATACATGCATCAGTTATGTTTATGTCTGCATTTGTGTCGCGTTTTATCTGAATTTCTTTGTAGGAAATATCTTCTTTGGAAAGTTTCACCTTATCGGTAATTCGTACTTTTCCTCTGAGATTTTTGCCATAATCTCTGCTGTATGACCTTTCAATGAGGTCATATCTGTCTTCGTATATTTCCTCAAACGTATCAAAACTCATATTTTGTTTTTTCAAAATTGCACGGAGAACTTTTTTAGGATACATAAGTTCAATAATTTCATCGCTGTCTCCGTCAATCACAGAATGAACATATTTTTGAGCAGTTCTTTTCGGACTTATCTGATCATTTGAAATAATCAGTCCTAAAAATGCACCTGTAATCATTATAAATGCAACTGCTATACCTATTAAAGCAAAAAGCAATTTTTTTCCGTGTCTGAGATTCTTCGGTGTGTTTGTTATTTCTTCTGTTTCAGGGTTTGACTCCACTTCAAAATCTGCGCTGCCTTCATCGAATGAATAAACTTCCGGTTCTTCTTTTTCTGTTGTTTCTTCAATGTCAGGCATATGGTCCATGACAGAATCATCATCCTGCAAGAGAGTTTCATTAACCGACACTGTTTCGCTTTCGTTCACTTCACTACTTGCTGATATATCAGAGTCCTGCTGATTTAATTTCTCATCAGGAATTTTGTAGCCACAGTTACCGCAAAAAAGTGCTCCCTTCATAAGTTCACTTCCGCATTTGATACAAAAATTCATAAAACCACCCCGTTTTTATTTATGCAAGAATACCTGCTGAAGAAGAGATGAACCGTTTTCGTCTTTTTCCATTACCATTATGCCTTCCATACTTTTGTCCCATCTTGCAACAACAGGACTTTCTGCCTGAACTTTCAGGGCATATTCAAGGTTTTCACATTCATAGTATCCGAAAAGATGGTCACCTGTGTTCCAGATTGTGTAATTATGCACACCTGCATCATTTAAAACCTGAGTCATTTCAGGCCATATTTCATCGTGTCTTTTTATATATTCTGCTTTTTTTCCGGGGCAGAGAACCGCGTGCCATGCAAATCTTTCCATTATAAATTACCTCCAAAATTAAAGTATTCATAATATTATAGCATTAAATTCTCATTTTTTCAATAGCACTTTAGTGTTTTTCCTTGCCACAAAGCCATTTTTGTGTTATTATTTTTCTGGTGATATAAATGCTTAAGATTTCCAATGTTAAAATCCCATATAAAGCAAATGAAAAGCAATGGGAAAAATATATCTTTAAAAAAATCGGTGTGAAAGATGCGGGCATATTTGATGTTAAACTCATAAGAAAGTCTCTTGATTCAAGAGAGAGTCCTGACATTAAGTATGTGTGCAGTTTTTCCTTTTGTGCAAAAAATGAAGACAGCATATTAAAAAAGTGCAAAGATGTCTCTGTTTTTAAAAACAAAAAATACAGTTTTGAATTTGAAGACAAACTCACGCATCTTTCAGACAAAGTATCACCTGTAATCGTCGGCACGGGCCCATCAGGGCTTTTTTGTGCTCTTATGCTTTCAAAGGCAGGATTATGCCCTACCGTTATTGAACGGGGTGAAAATGTTGACCAAAGAAAAAAGAGCATAGAGAATTTCTGGAACGGGATTTCTTTAGATGAAAATTCAAATGTGCAATTTGGTGAAGGCGGAGCAGGAACATTTTCTGACGGAAAACTTACCTGCGGAGTAAATGACATCAGAATGGATTATATCAAGGAAGAATTTGTCCGCTTTGGCTCGCCTGAAGATATCCTCACCAATGCAAAACCTCATATAGGTACTGACTATCTTTATGTGACAGTTAAAAACATAAGAGATGAACTTCAAAAAAGAGGCTGCAAAGTTTTGTTTGACACAAAAATGTGCGATATGGACATAGAAAGCAATCGGATAAAGGGCATATATACCGAAAATTCAAAAACAGGTGAAAAAAATTATATCAGTTGTTCCCACCTTATCTGTGCAACAGGTCACAGTTCAAGAGAAACCTATGAAATGATGAAAGAAAAAGGGTTTTTAATGGAAAGGAAACCTTTTTCCGTGGGTGTGAGAATTGAACATAGAAAAGAAGACATAAACAAAATTCAATATAAAAGCGCTTTTGAAGATAACTTCCTCCCTACTGCGGACTATAAACTCTCATCCCATCCCGACTGTCGCGGAGTGTACACTTTCTGCATGTGTCCCGGTGGATATGTGGTTGCAAGTGCTTCGGAAAAAGAAGGCGTTGTTACAAACGGAATGAGTTACTACAGGCGTGATGCCGAAAATTCCAACAGTGCAGTTTTGGTTTCAGTTCTCCCCGATGACATTGAGGGTGATGATGTTCTTGGAGGAATGTATTTTCAAAGAGACCTTGAAAAAAAGGCTTTTATCCTTGGAGGGGAAAACTATCATGCTCCATGTCAGAGACTTGGAGATTTTCTTGAATCAAAGGCAAGTATGAAAAGCGGAAAAGTTTTGCCAAGTTATATGCCGGGAGTAAAGTATGTTGATTTAAATTCCATTTTGCCCACCTTTGTGTCTGATGCCATGAAAAAAGCATTTTATGATTTTGACAAAAAGATGAAAGGATTTCTCCAATCCGACGCTCTTCTTACAGGTGTTGAGACAAGAAGCAGCGCGCCGGTCAGAATAATCAGAGATGAAAACGGCGAAAGCAACATAAAAGGTGTGTATCCTGTTGGAGAAGGTGCCGGATATGCCGGAGGAATTATGTCTTCGGCGTGTGACGGAATTAAATGTGCTGAAAATATTTGCAGAATACTTGTTGATTTATAAGAATACCTTCATAAATTTTCTAATATACTCTATCATAGAGGTGAGAGAATTTATGAAGGTTTTTGTTTTGGAAAGAAAAAGTATTGTTTTTTATTCTGTGATGCTTATTGCCGCAATATGCATAGTTTCAATAAACTGGCCCGGAAACCTTTCGGTGTTCAGCGAAAATGCCCAAAACGGCGGTCTTCCGATATATTGCGTTGACAAAGGTGAGGAAAAGATTTGTGCCATAAGTTTTGATGCGGCGTGGGGAAATGAAGATACGGAAGTTCTGATTGATATTCTTGATGAATATGACGTTAAGACAACCTTTTTTGTTGTCGGAAGTTGGGTGGACAAATATCCGGAATCTGTAATGGCACTTCACGATGCAGGACATGAAATTATGAATCACTCGGATTCACACCCTCATATGACTCATTTATCGGTGGAAAATATGAAAAAGGAAGTTTCAGGGTGCGATGAAAAAATTGAAAAACTGACAGGCAAAAGACCTTTTCTTTTCAGACTGCCATATGGAGATTATGACTCAAAGGTTATAGAAACCCTGACCGACTGCGGACACTACACCGTGCAGTGGTCTGTTGATTCTCTGGACTGGAAAGACCTTTCAAGTGACCAGATAACTGAAAGGGTTACATCAAATATTCATCCTGGTGCGATAGTACTTTTTCATAATGCAGCAAAAAACACTCCCGAGGCACTTCCAAAAATCCTTGAAAAACTCAAAAGTGACGGATACAAAATTGTTCCTGTTTCGGATATTATTATGAGGGATAATTATAAAATCGATCATACCGGAAAGCAGATAAAGAAAGAGGCATAAAAGAGTTAAGGAAGATGTAGAAAAAATTTTCTCTGATACCACGTTTGATGCCACTTACTATAACCTTTTGGGGGTATTTAGGCATTTTAGTTTTTGTTGTGAGTCGTTTTAATGATATTCCTCAAAATTATTTAAAATAATTTTTAAGAGATTTGTAATAATAATAAAAGATAAAATGATAAAATCCCCTTAGTTTAGTCTTGAAATACTTTTTGGTAGTTCAAGTGTCTACTCTAAGGGGATTTTATCATTAAGCTATTGAAAAATTCCGTCCTTAATTCATGAAAATTTTAATTAAAGCTTATATGTTCCGGGCAGATTGCAGCAATTTCTTGTATCAAAGACAATCTTGCCTTTGAGTTTGTCCACATTTTCCTTAATTTCATCGTGGTTTACCATAATAACGACCAATTCGGTATCTTTTAAGAAATCATCAAGACTGTGATACTGATTTGGAACTATATCTGAAGTTATAAACGGATCATAACTTTTAAGCGGTGCAGCCAAATGTCTTTCCTGATTTTCAAGAAGCTGAAGTGTGGGAGATTCACGGCAGTCATCAACATTTTCCTTGTAAGATAATCCATAGAGACCCACTTTTGAATAGTCTGTAATTCCATTTTCTTTCATAATTTCGGAAATTCTTCCAAGAACAAAATCCGGCATACTGTCGTTAATTTTCATTGACTCATTAATCACTTTGGTAAGGCTTGGATAATCACCAACCAAAAACCAGGGATCAACGGAGATACAGTGACCGCCAACACCAGGACCGGGCTGAAGAATGTTTACTCTCGGATGCATATTACATATTTTGATTATTTCATAAACATCCATATCGTCATGACGACATATTTTTGCAAGTTCATTTGCAAATGCAATATTCACTGCTCTGAAGGTGTTTTCAACAACTTTTGTCATTTCAGCTGTGCGAATATCGGTCACAACAATATCACCTTGGCAAAATGACGCATAAATCTCTTTTATTTTTTCACCTATTGTCTTGTCATCTGCTCCAACTGTACGGTTGTTGTGAAGAAGCTCATAAACCATATTTCCGGGAATAATACGCTCCGGTGCATGTACCAAATGTATATCTTTCCCAATTACAAACCCGTTTTCCTCAATTACAGGGCGAACATACTTATCTATTGTTCCCGGAGAAACCGTTGACTCTACTACAACTGTTGCTCCTTTGGGACAAATGTCCATTATGGTCCTTATAGCAGACACAACATAGCAAGCGTCAACCTTTTTAGTAAAATTATCATATGGTGTGGGGACAGAAACAATGTATGTATCTGTAACCTGATACTCTGTTGTAAATTTAATGCCTGATTTTACTGCATCATCAAAGAGTTCATCAAGTCCTTCTTCTTTGAATGTTGTTCTTCCTGAATTTAGTGTGTCAACAAGTTCTTTATTATAGTCAGTGCCAACAACTTCCACACCATGTGATGCAAGCATTAGTGCTGTAGGAAGACCTATGTATCCAAGTCCTATTACGTTAATCATTTTTTATCCTCCATACTTTTCTTTTGATTCTTTTTATAAGTGAATTTACTCTACGGGTTTTTTCCGCAAAAAGTTTTTTCTTTTTGTGTCTCTCAACTGTTTTTTTGATAAATTTTTCATCATCAGATTTATATATACTTAACAAATAGTCAAAGTCAGAACGAACCTCTTTATTCTCTGTAATACCGGCAAAAATGTTTTTTTCGGGCTCTTTATAGGGAAGCGTAATTTTATGTTGTTTCATAGTTTCCATAACAGTATAAAACTGCGATTTATAATGGTCTATATACTGACCTTTAATTACCGACTCCACATCTACTATAACTATATTAATAATGCCGTCTTTTACAGCGTCTCTTATCAGTTCTTCACCTTTTTGAGTTCTCGGGATTACAACCGTATATCCCATGTCGGAATCATCTGATTCAAGCCCCCAGGGATCTCCAAATAATATGTCCGATTTATTATTCAATTTCAGATTACAAGCCATACATCTCATATTTCTATATGATTTAAAATATCTGGTTCTCTCCGATTTCGGCTTGGTTTTTATTTTGTTGTCACCAAAATCCAAAACTGAATCTCCGGGAACACCGCCATACCTTTTGTCCCTGAAACGAAAAGATTTGATTTTACCATCAATTTCAGAACATCCGAACTCGTTTAACAGTGGTTTTTTATAAAGTCCTGCACATATCAAGCCAAAGGTGTATTTCAAATTTAAAGATTTCACTTTTTGAAGAGCATCAGCCTGACAACCAAGTAATACTGCCGCGTCTATTTTATTCCGATTCCTTATAATGGCATTGCAATGAGGAATTTGAATATAATTACTGCCAACAGAATTTAAAACATCCTGTTTACTTTGCGATATATGAGTTTCAAACATACCCTTTTCAGAGTTATAACTACAGGTTGCAGCACCTCTTATATCTCCGCGTTCCATCAGGTATGCCATAAGTGCCGTAACTACTCCACCACTTTGACCACGACGTCTTATATCTTCATCAACTGCATAAGCTTTATATGCCACTTTTCCAAGTTTACCATGAAATATATCCTCAATCGAGTTACCTATTTCTCTTTTGGGCGAAGATGGGCATACATTAATACATATACCGCATGATATACACTTTTCACTATCTATATATGCAACTAAACTCCCATCCTTTTTGTATCCTGTACTAATTGCTTTTGCTCCGCAGATTCCTTCACATGTCCCACAGCCTATGCACATTCCGTTTGATACCACTTTGGATATATCCATTTACTTTTCTCCGATCATAAACACTTTTTTGTATGCACAATGCAAATCCGATTCAACTTGTGTATATGCATTTTTCAACTCATCCCGAATTTGTTCTCTGTTTTTCCAAATTGAATCAAATTTGTTTATCAGTTTTTCTGATGTACAATCCTCACCTGAAATTATATTTTGATTCTGATTATATAACTGCAAAAGTTCATCATATTTGTTGTGCCATCCCATAGCCAAAAGAGGAATTCCTGATGATAAAGCCGCCACACAACTGTGGTATCTTGCTGAAACAACTACATCACACGACGCAATGAGTGTCTTCATCTCGCAAGCATTAATGTCAATATCATCAAACACTTCTATTTTTTTTGCATCAGAAACATGTCCTAAAATGCTCTTTGCCATATCTATATCATTATTCTTTTTCAGTGGTGACGTTTCATTGGGAATAATGATTACTTTATATTCCGGAAGGTTGCTGTTTATGTGATTGATAAGCGAAGCCATACACTGTCTGTAACTCTCGTTGGATTTCCACTGGCGATCAATCTGGTGGCTTACAACTATTCCTATTCTCTTGCTCTCTCCATATTCAACTGCCTCATATTTCATAAGGTTCGCAACATCAGGAGTAACTATTATATCCTTTTTTATCGAGCAATTATCACAAATTACCTGCTTACTTTGTCTCTCTCTTGCACACACAACATCAAAAATGCTGTTTATAGTATACTGTGCCTTGACATCGAGCCCTTTTGTTTCAAGAGGTCCGTAACTGGCTGCAGTCTTGACAGTCTTAACTCCAAACAATTTTTTTGCTATAAATGGTATAGTCAAATTCGTTATTGAAGAATACACTGCTTTAAGCCTTCCCATTTTGTTCTTTTCAATATTTGAGCAAAAATATATTCCATATAAATCTACAACTACATCCGCAGATTCTATTTCTTTGAAAAATGACTTTTCTGTTTCCTTCCCTTTTTTCAGAAATTTGTACCTCAGAGCACTTTTTAGCATATGCTTTCCATTCTGAAAAGGAATATACTTTATTTGAGACTTATAGGAATCTGTTATTCTTCCTCCAAGTTTATCATACTCATAATATATACATTGTGTATCTTCACCATATATATTATAAATAAGTTCTTCAATACCATGCAGTAAAGAAGGCAACCCCAAGTTATATTCAAGAAAACTTCCATAAATAATAATTTTTTTCATAATAGTACCCCTATAACATTTTTAATTATGCTGATATTACCACATACAAATCAATTCGTGATTTTATATCTTTGAATCACTTAAAGAACTCCTCTTATTTACAACATAAAAGAAATACATCCAATATGCACATCCGGATATAATATACACTATTATCGCTCCTACTGCAGCTCCGTATACTCCAATTGTTGAGATGAAATAATAATCTATAGCACATTGCAATAAACAAGATATTACCGCCATCACCGAATTAAACTTAACCTCACCTATAGCAGGTAACATGGTCATTGGGACATTTCTCACAATGCTGTTTGAAGCTCTCATAATCCACAAAAGATAGGATATCGGAACAGAATCAAGATATTCCCTGCCATAGAGTATCTTTATGGCAAGGGGAGTCAATAACATTCCCACAAGCATTGATGCTATGATAACTAACCCGTTTACTACAGCTATGCGAACAACCTTTTTCTTCACATCGCTATAGTCAGTCATACGGGCAATAATCGGAAAATAGTACACGGTCACGGCACCGCTTATCAAAAACAGTATTTGCGGAAGAAGTCCGGCAACATGAAAGTTTGATGTTGTAATAGGATCAGCTATTATATTATTAACGAGAAAATTCTCATTTATAGGCATTATTCCACCGAAAAAAGCAGAAATGCCCATCGAAAATCCCACTGACAAAAAAGCTTTCTTTTCAGATTTTGTTAATTTATCCGGTTTTTTATTTTGGGTTTTTCTGAGATAATATATAACCACATATGCCAAAACCAGCAACTGTGCAGCATATCTTGCACCTATAATTCCGTATGTTCCCAATATCAGTATAAATAATACAGAAAAAACACACAGGGATCCTGAAGCAAAAATCCCTACACCGGCATATTTCTTATTATCAAGTTGAGTTCGCATATATATAGAACCTGTTGTGACGAGATATTTCATCGGAGGATAAAAGGCAAACGACCAGGCAAATACTCTGGCGTTGGGATAGGGAATGTCTATGACTGTCAGCATAATGCAAATTATGAGAGATGCCAGAAGTTCGAATCCGCCACCTATTTTTATCGAATAATTTACATACGCCATATCTTTCTCGACACTTTGATTTTTTGAACAAAACTTCAAAAGAGCATTTGACATTCCAAGACCCGATGCAAGACTCAGATATGAAAATATATTATCAACGTAGGAAATATCCGCATAAATAATTTTATCTACAAGTCGTACAACTACAATACTTGAAATCATGCTTATGGCTTTGTTGAGAAAATTCCCGGTGAGAATGTGAAAAAAACCACCCCTAAACAAAGACACAATTCCGGACATTTTATTCTTTAATGATTGCAAAAATAGTTTGTTTTTTTTCTCTGATTTTTTAATCATTTTTCTATCAATTCCTTAATTCTTTTCACGGTGTTTTTGCAATTATACCTGTCCACTACAGATATGACCGGAGCAAATTCCACTCCTTTGCCGCTTATTGCATTATCATATTGATTTTTTATATATTCCTTCAAAAGAGGCAAGTCTTCACGTTTCCTTGCTTCTTCAAAAGAAAAACCAAGGTTGCCGGATTTTATAACACTGTCGGCTTCGCTGTTGGCAATATCTCCAAGTGTTATTCCCACAATGGGCTTACCTATCAGCATATATTCAAGAAGCTTTCCGGGAAATACCCCATATTCTTTTTTAGTATTCCAATTTGCAAGAATCAAAATATTACTTTCAAACTGAAGTTTCAAACAGTCTTCTCTTGCCTGGAGCCCGTGATTATCGAGAATGCCTTCAAGACCATATTTTTTTGCCTGATTTTGCAGAACTGAAAAATTTGTACCTGCATAGTTAAACACTATCTTCTGAAGATCAACCTCTCCATCATCCGATAGTTCTTTAACAGCAGCGAAAAGATAGGACAAATCTCTTTTGCCATCGTAAAGTCCACCAACATAGGTGAAACGCAAACAATCCGATGCCGCCCCCTTTTCAGGGATATAAATATCATCCGTGTCATATCCGTTTGGTATCATATGTTTTTTTTCAAGGTATTTCCCATTGCATATCCTTTCAAGATAACCATCAGAGACTGCCACTATCTCATCGGCTGCTTTGCATGCCTTATTTTCAAGGATTTTAAGATAAACTTTTTTAAAGACAGGAATAAAATCCACGATAGGTGGATCTCTGAAATCGCAAATCCAACGCACATCAGGATAATGCTTTTTATAATATAATCCACACATCAGACTCCCAACAGGACCAAAGGTTGAAAAAACTGCATCATATTTTCCGCCGTTTTCCCCAAGAAAACTTTTGAACTCTCTAAGCATTGCATTCCCCTTGGCAATATCCTCAAGTGCGGCTTTATGAGAATACAGTTTCTTATACAAAGCTCCCCTACTCTTCACTTGAGATGAGGATTTCTGAACAATAGAAGGGGATTCTTCCTTGTATGCTCTGGAATATCCCCATACATTACCATATATTTTTTCTTCATCTACAGTGTTCCTTGTGAACACATCAACCTCATAACCATCCTTAACCAAATACTTTGCAATTTTCGATGGTCTCACTGCCCCAATTGCACTGGATGGAAAAAACAATTCACATATAATCAATATCTTTTTCATATATCCCTCTCTGCCTTCGTATCGGTCAAGTGTTACCGATTCCGGAACACATAAATCATAATTCTTTGTCTGCTCTAAATACAAATTAGCCTATAAATTGTCTGAATTGCTTTCTTGCAATGCTGTTGTCTGCGCAATGGGTTTCCATCGCTTTTTTATATTCATTCAAGGTGTCCGGATTTACAATTACAGATTTCATCGCATCATATAGTTCATCATCATCCCTACATATGATTCCGATATTTTTGTCAGTGACCAATTCTTTGGATGACAAAGTAACAGTTCCGATAATCGGTAATTTCAGAGCCTCCGCTTCAGAAAAGACCATCGGTGCAGCCTCATGATATGACGGTAGTAAAAAAACATCTGCATCTCTAAAAAATCTGTATGGGTTTTCCTGACTTGAATACATTATGACATTTTCAGATAAATTGCATCTTGATATCTCGTCACGAAATTCTTTTTCTGTTTTTTCATCAGAACCACCCACAATGTGCCAGTAAAAATTGTGACCTTCTTTTTTTAATCTGTCAAAAATTTTAAGTGCACGGTAGTGCCCTTTTTCCTTGGCAATTCTTGCAACGGTGAGAAAGTTCATTGCGTCATGCTTATATTCCACCATATCTATAAAAGATTTTTCAACCATATTTTCATACTGATGGAAATTGTAGCAATATTCTATGGGTACTTTCAACTCGGGATGGCGTTTTTTATACGCCTCAGCACAGCCCTTTGATACGCATATAAGTTTATCCATTTTTTCCATATATGGAATGTTCTTGCTATCATCAAAGGTGACATATTTTGAATCATAATGAACCCAACCAAGTTTTAAGGGGGCATCGGTCATTCTCTGAACAAATCTATAAAATCCGGATACCGTTGCCTTTATTGAATCTTCATGATGAAATGCAATTGCAACATCATAGCCTTTGAGCTTTTTTTGAAACAAACACGCAAGGCTTATGTATAACCGATTTGTAAAAATTCTGTTGAAAATGCCTATTGCTGTTCTTAAAGCATATATAATCATGCCCTTTTCTCTTGACTCTTTTTGCCCAATTCCACACATTTTGAAAAGGAACGAAGGTTCAAAAACTTTTATGCTTTTATCAAGTCTCTCTTTCAACTTTCCACTATTGTTAAAAACACAAATATCTATATCATATTCGTCTTTGAGTTCGTTGACCATGTTTATCATAGAGGATTGAATTCCGCCCACCTCAAAAGATTTGTCCACTATCAAAATCTTTTTTTTCATATCAAAACTCCCGGTTATAGTTTGTTAATTCTATTGACGCTTCTTTTATTATTTTTTTGGTATCTTCACTTGTAAACATTTTATATTCTCTGATTCTCTGCTCAACTATTTTTCCAAAATAGGGAGAATCATTTTCTGTGGCAGGATGAATTACATATTCTCCCACCCGGGATTTCTTCCATTGAATGTTATTAAAAGTATGCTCCAAGTCATTTGTATCATCATTATTGAGACAAACAATAAGACCATCAGGAGAACTCATTCCTTTTTTCAAAGCGTTTTTCTGCCAGATTTTCAAAAGATAAGATTTTAACGGTTCAATCAATCTCCATACAAAACTTTGTCTGCCATCCGAATGGGAAGCAGGAACGTAAATCCTTTTGTGAGTTCTCATTCTTTTGATACCAAGTTCTTTTGCAAGATCCACAAACAGTCTGAAAATTTTAAAATCAACATGGACATTCTGATGAGTGTTCCAATAATCAGGCTCTCCCATCAGTTCTTTATATAACTTATACTGTGCTTTCAATTCAGTTATAATATCTTCGTTTTTTATGAGACCTTCTCTGTATCTTTTCCTGAACTGGGGGTATTTATAAAACTTTCCTTCGCTATCAACCAGCGTTTTTACAGTTTCGGGTGCAGAAACAGGACTTCCGCATGAAAGGGTGAAATGAATGCCAACAGATATATTCTCATTATCTTTTAATTTTATTGCTTCTTTATAGTATGGCATATTCACCATAACATTTGTTGTTGTTATAAGCCCTGATTCGATTCCTGCATCTATTGCATCATTTACCGCTCTTGACATTCCGTAATCATCTGCAGTTACAATAATTTTTTTCACTTTTATTCCTCCATCAGAATTTTAAAAATCATTTTATTCTAAGTTCATCATATACTTTTGCCCTTTTTTGGGCAAGAGAATTTGCTGCCGAAAAATCAATAGGTTTTCTTTTGCCTATTATCATTTTTCCAATATACATAACCGGAACATATAACCAAAAAAGAGGCAATATCAGTTTATATTTTGCCAAAGGATGTCTGGTACGTATTATGCAATTATATGCTTTGATAATTCCCCAAACCCGTCCATGGGATTTTATATGATTGGAATATATTGTTCCTACACCGGAAGATATATCTGCCTCTTCCCCGTCAGATGAACATCTAATAAGGATTTCCGTAAGGTTATCTATAATTTTATCGCTTATATCTGAACATACTTTTGACTTGTTGTTAAATCCAAGATATTTATCAGCCAAAAGAGTGAATGCATCGGCAAAAGCATCAAGTCCACATTCTTTTATGAATGGATATACCTCTGTGTCCCATTCTCCGGAATCCACACTTTCAACAAAAAATGCCCAGTCGCACACCATGCGAAGAGTAATATTATTTTTCATAAAATGTCTTTTTTTATGGAGAAGAAGCGCCATTGCATGATATTTATTTATGAGAGCAGGAAATCTATATCTGTCATACTCAAGATATACAACTTCATTCAGACAATCCGACATCATATCATATATTTTCTGTTCTTCTTTGGTCTTTGGAATATGAGTTACATATTTATGAATCTCAATTTCAACAGAGTCCATAGTGAAAGTAAAATGAAAATTATGCCAAGCATCTTTTTCGTCAATTTCACCAACAAATAATTCTATTGCTTTTTCATAATTTTTTTCATCGACAAGGATATCTATATCCCCAAGGCTTCTCAAATCCGGAAATGGATAATGAACTGCTACTGCACTACCCTTGAATACGGCGTGAAGTATGCCTGCATCAGACAATCTTTTGCATATTTTGCTTTGCACAACTAACTTCTGAGTGTTATTTATGGCTGAATATATGGTCCTTTGTTTCCATATTTGAGGAGTGTCTATTCCCAAGGCAGAACAGGCCTGATACATAAATGGAACACACTGATGCTTTTCCGAAAAATCATAAAACTTCTTGTCAACTATTTCTGATGCATATGTATATGAAACGCTCTTGCCCAACCCCAAACCAAGGAGAGGAAAAAACATCATTTCATTACTGTTCATAAATCATCCACCTGTTTATTTCTGTATTTTTTTACCTTGGCAGGATTGCCGGCAACAATTGCCCAATCCGGTACATCTTTGGTTACGACAGAACCTGCACCTATTATTGAATGACTTCCAATTTTCACGCCGGGAACAATGATTACTCTACCACCAATCCACACATCATCACCAATTGTTACAGGTTTTTCCTCCTGATGTCCTTGCATATTCATTGGAATAGCGAGGTCATCAAACCTGTGATTCTGTGAATATATTATGCAATCAGGTCCCATCATAACATTGTCGCCGATAGTGCAGGCACCGCTTACGGATGCTCTTACCCCGATTCCGGAATTGTCTCCTATTTTTATTTTTGTAGAAAACATCGCCATTCTTTCAATATTAACGTTCTTTCCACATTCAGAAAGCATAAGTTTGGCACAAACATATCTTATCTTCTTTGAGCACAGACTAAATCTTGAATTAGAGAGCGGAAGATATCTGGCAAATAAATTATACGCCATATATCCCAGTATTTTTTTAATTCTTACCATAAACGCCTCCCACCATATTAGATGTATCCTCAGCCGGAACCACTCTGGTCTTTTTCATGTATATAAAGCATAGTGCCAGCATATAATAAAAAATTTCAAGAAACAATAAATCCAAAAACATGGCTATTGCCATAAAAGATAAAAACGCAAATAATCCAACATTGCTAACACCAACAATTCTGATATTATCAGGTGTAACCTTATACATTTTTCTTATATAATTAATATATATAAGAGAACCTATAATTCCTATGTAATAAATACACTGTATTGGCAGATTATGGGCAGCACGTCCGTATGGCATTTCATAATGAAGCCCGTTACCAAACACCCAGGAATCGGTCTGACCCATAAATTCAAGATATATTCCCCAAAGCCTGAATCTTCCTGTGGTAATTGTATTCATATTCACTGCACCGTCTCTACCTATAAACCTCTGGAACATATTGTCAAACCATTCCGGATTTATAAATAAAAAGTATGTCACCCCGATCACAATTGCCAATATGATAAAGAACTTATTAATAACCTTTATTTTGTTTCGGGAAACTATCACATAAATCCAAAATACCGATATAATCAAAATGCAGGATTTTGAAAAAGTTATTGCTGCAAAAGCTGTCATTATGAGTGACCTTGTTATAAATTCTGTAACAGATATCTTGTTGTTAGAAAACTCAAAATATATAGCCCATAAACTAATACAAAGTAGTATGGTATAAAGATTGGGATCACTGAAAAGTCCGCTAAATCTTTCTACATATTCTTCTCCGATGGTAATATTATTGGCACTTATTTGATTTGTCAAGCCAGGAATATTTTCTCTCATTAAACCTGTGAAACTTGCAAGTATTGTTCCGTTGGAAAGACTGCGGCTTATAGGGAGAGAGTTTTTATCAGAAATAACTGAGTTCATAAAATAACCTATGAGCATCCACAGCACGATGTTTGAAAGTCTCAAAAGAAATCTGAATTCATTTGAAAATGATACTATTATAACATATATCACAAAATACATTGTTGCAGTTATCAGAGTCGGAGTTACTTTCTTGAAATTATATATAAGGACTGCCAAGAGTATAACAAGGCGCAAAATCATAAATATACTTGTAGAATCCTTGGAAAATGCAAACACTGATGCAAAAGGAAAAAGAAAATATATGAGAGAATATCTTTGCACCCACGAAACTTTACTCAAAAGGAAAAAGGCACATATAGCCCCTCCCAAAAGCGCAAATACTCTCACCGTAAAATATGACATAATAATAATTATTACTGTTGCAATCTGCACAAATAAAGTGCCTGATTCAATTTTGTTTTCATTTACCATGGTTGTTTCTCCTTGTATGAAATCCCTAATTCAAAACAAATCACAATTTTTATCTTCGTATCTTCAAATTATTAAGATATTGAATGTAGTATTTTGCAAACGTAGCAATATAGAAAGTAATATCACTTTTTCTGATTATATGTTCAATGCTGAATTTTTCAGCACCAAATCCATATTCTAAAAGCGTATGGTGCATAATTTCAATAAGTTCCTTATGCAAAAGTGAAAATTTTCTTTCACTTCTTGGAACACATTCCCATACATCTATAATATCAGTTGAATTGAACATATTAATTACATTTATTCCAAAAAGAGAATACATGCTGTTTTCATCTGCAGCCCATCTTCCAAGGCGAATTTCTTTTGAAAACTTATCACAGATGTTTTTTACTCCATACTCTTTTGCTTTTTTATACCACTTTCTCATTTGATTAAGTGTATATTTTGATGTATTATGAACCTTACACCGGTAATATCTCGGTCCCATAAAACATTCTCTGATGCTTCTGTGAAGGGAAGATTTACCGATCTGTCCCATAATATCACCATTTAAAAGACATGCGTCACCTAAATAGTCTTTTAGGGTATAAATCAGGTTGAGAGTCCTTTCAGAATACAGTCCATTTCCCATAACAAGATTGCAAAAGTTTTTATAATCATCAGATGCTTCAACATCTTCTATAAGCGTATAATTATATCCTTTATCTCTCGCAATCATGTTTGGTATGGATATGTCTGAATATGTTTCGTCCATTGTGTGCCTCATTGTGTATATTCCGGGATCGCCATAGGATATGTGCTCCAAGGCTGCAAGAACAACCCTACTGTCATATCCTCCTGTAAGAGGACACTTTATAACATAATCTTTTGATATTTGATTAATGATATTGCATATTAAAGATGCAGTTTTATCTGCCGCTTCCTCAGAAGACATGCATGGAGTGCCTTCCTTTTTCCCATATCTGAAAACCATATCCGATTCAGATGAATAATAATGATTTGGTAAAAGTGCAAATATGCCTTCATAATGCGACATGTCTGCCGGAAGAGTTTTAGCTCCATCACTATACTTTATTATGTGAAGCGCATCTTTTGAAACAGCACAAATTGCATTTTCTTTTATAAAGTATTCAAGAGACGATATGTGAGTATATCCTGCTTTTTTGCAATAAAAAACAGGCATGGTAGCTGTAGCATCAGTATAGACATTTATGCCGTCAGAGTCAATTCTTGCAATTACAAATTTTCCGGCAAATCTTGATATGGCACCGGTGAAACTCTCATCGTCATATTTTGAAAGATATGAACATATATCATCTTTCGGAAACTCCCCACGAGAATCAATGCAGTATCCTATGATTACTATGCTAACTCCATTCTCGTCATTAAAAATCTTCACATCGGTTTTGTCTGATGCATATATATTCCACTTTCCTATTTCAACTTTTTTTGCCAAATCCATCTTTGATATATCTGAATCTGTTATATAATATGTAAATACGGATTTTTCGAAAAGTTCTTTGTAATCCGGCATATATCTCTCCTGCCTTATCTTTTTATATCGTTATAAATGCTTACATATTTTTCTGCAATACTTGACCAGTCAAAGCAGCATATATTTTCAATACAATTGGAACTTATGTTGTCATAATCAGAAATTATTTTTTCTGTTGCATCAACTATGTCATCAGATGATGTGCTTGATACTCTATATCCAACTTCCCCTTCGGGGAACTGACCGTCAAAGCCTTCGTTTTTCGTATATATGACAGGAAGCCCCTGACTCATTGCCTCAACATACACCATTCCGAAACTTTCAGTAAATGAAGGCATTACAAATATGTCGTTTTGTCTGTAGTAGTTTATCAATTCTTCTTTTTTTAAAAATGGAATATGCGTAATAAATGGATTTTCTTCAATTACCTTGGAAAAACTTGCATCCACAAGCCTTCCAATTGCAGTATATTTTACACTATACCCTTTTTCAATCAGTTTTTTGCAAGCCTCAACAGTAAGATTACAATTTTTATTCTTGTCAAGTTTCCCTGCGAAACATATGTTTATTTCACCTTTTCTGATACTCTTTTTTTCCGTGAATTTGTTATCAAACCAAAAATTATCCATTCCATTTGGAATAATAAAAGACTTTGACTCAAATTCCTTCTTTAAATGTTCGGGAACATATTTTTCAAAAAGAATTTTTTGGTATGCATTTGAAAGAAAAAAAATTGCCGATGCATTTTTAAGTATTTTAATACCTCTTTTACGAAGGTGAATCATATATTTAAAAAAAGTGTTAATATCTGTGTTTCTGACTGCAACAACATATGGTATTCCGTATTTTTTCTTAAACTGATATGCAACATTTCCATCTGTAAACACAGTATAGGCATGAAGAATATCAAATGATGCAACATCAAAATTTTTGTCTATATGAGATATAATTTTTCTTTGCTTATTCTGATAAAAAAACCTGTCATATTTTTCAAAACATTCACAGATTTTTACATAGTCTTTAGGAACAATAACACTTTGTTTAAACGCACAAGTAGGCACAGCCACTTTTGAGTCTGTGCCACACTTATTCAGAGCATCTGTCATATTCTGATGCAAAGCATTATTTACAAAATTTGTGTTTATATGCAGTACTTTCATCATAATCTCCAGTATGAGTATCCTTTTTCCTCAAGTTCTTCCTTGTCAAAAATACCTTTTACATCTATGATTATCTTCTCATTATTGGGACAATCCTTAAAGAGTTTGTCTGCACCGGAAAGTCCAAGAGACTTGAACTCATTGTGAGCCACTGCAAAGATTATGCAGTCAGCATCTTTAACCTCTGAAAAATCCGTAAGATCTACGCCATATTCTTTTTTAGCATCTTTAGGATCTGACCAGGGATCTACTACTATGGGATCTATTTCGTATTCATTAAGTCTTGTGATTATGTCCTCAACTTTTGAATTTCTTGTATCAGGGCAATTTTCTTTAAATGTAATACCCAATATTACAATTTTCGCTTTTTTTGGCGAAAGTCCTGCACATACAAGTTTTTTTATTGTAGCGTCTGCTACAAATGCACCCATACCGTCGTTAACTTTTCTTCCGGCAGCGATAATCTGACTATGATATCCAAGTTTTTCTGCTTCATAGATAAAATAATACGGATCAACACCGATGCAATGACCACCGACAAGTCCGGGGCGGAATCCAAGAGCGTTCCATTTTGTGTTCATTGCATCCACAACCTCATTTGTGTCAATTCCCATTTTGTCAAATGCCATTGCAAGTTCGTTCATAAAAGCAATGTTAATGTCTCTTTGAGAATTTTCAACAACTTTTGCAGCTTCCGCCACTTTAATTGATGATGCTCTGTGAACTCCTACTTCTATTACAAGTTCATACACCTTTGCAATAATATCAAGACTTTCCTTGTCACATCCTGATACAATCTTTTTGATATTTTCAAGGCGGTGAACTTTATCACCGGGATTTATTCTTTCGGGAGAATACCCAATTTTAAAATCATCTCCGCATTTGAGACCTGAAAGTTTTTCGAGAATTGGTATGCAGACATCTTCTGTAACACCGGGATATACTGTGCTTTCATACACAACATATGAACCTTTTGTAAGATTTCTTCCAACCACTTCACTTGCACCAATAACGGGAGCAAGGTCGGGAGTTTTATCTGCATTTACGGGAGTGGGAACTGCTACAATGTGAAACTTTGCCTCGCGGAGTTTTGTTTCATCATATGTAAATTCAACTGTAGATTTTTTAATCTCCTCATCTCCCACTTCTTTTGTGGGGTCGATCCCGCTTTTGTATGCTTCTATTTTTGCCTTGTTAAGGTCAAAACCTATAACATCAACTTTTTTTGCAAATGCAACAGCAATTGGCATCCCGACATATCCAAGACCAATTAAAGATATTTTTTCTTCTCTATTTATAATTTTATCATATAAACTCATTTTTCACACCTCGAATATAGCCATTTTATTATAGTATCAGAGTGTATAAACATCCGGAAGAGTACAGATATTTCTTGTATCAAGAATTATCTTTCCTTTAAGTTTTTCCATATTTTCCTTTATTTCATTATGACCTACAAGAATGACAACCAAATCAACATCATTCAAAAATTCTTCAAAATCATAATACTGATTTTCAGTAAGTTTTTCCTTTATGTAAGGGTCGTATGTTTTCAAAGGAGTTCCAAGATGTTTTTCTTGACATTCGAGGAGCTGCAAAGTTGGGGATTCTCTGTAATCATCTACATTCTCTTTATATGTCAACCCGTAAAGACCAACTCTTGAAATATCTTTCATGCCCTTCTCTTTCATGATGGTGTGAATTCTTTCCAGAACAAACTCAGGCATACTGTCGTTTATCTCCATCGAATCTTTAATAACCTTTGTGAGCATTGGATAGTCCCCTACAAGGAACCAAGGGTCAACACTTATGCAATGACCGCCAACGCCCGGACCGGGGGTTAATATGTTTACTCTCGGATGCATATTACATA
Organism: Clostridia bacterium; assembly: GCA_045541875.1. Taxonomy (GTDB): domain Bacteria; phylum Bacillota; class Clostridia; order UMGS1810; family UMGS1810; genus RGIG1828. The sequence goes on from JAZQJX010000080.1 coordinate 23,447, forward strand.
TTCTGATTATCTCATATACATCCATATTATCATGGCGGCATATCTTGGCAAGTTCATTGGCAAAAGCAATATTTACTGCACGGAATGTGTTTTCTACAACCTTTGTCATTTCTGCAGATTTTATATCTGTTACAACAATATCACCAAGGCAGAATGAAGCATATAACTTCTTGATTTTCTCACCGATTTCTCTTGAATCTGCACCAATAGTTCTGTTATTATGCAAAAGTTCATATATCATATTACCGGGGATTATACGTTCCGGGGCATGTATGAGATGTATGTCCTCACCAATCACAAATCCGTTTGATTTAATAACAGGTCTTACAAATTTATCAATTGTTCCGGGAGAAACAGTTGACTCGATAACAACCGTTGCACCTTTGGGACAAATTTTCATAATTTCTCTTATAGCAGCATTCACATAGCATGCATCAATTTTCTTGCTGAATTTGTCATATGGTGTAGGAACAGAAACTATATATGTATCTGTTACCTGATACTCTGTTGTGAACTTGATTCCTGATTTGAGTGCATCTTTAAATAAGTCTTCAAGTCCCTCCTCTTCAAATGTCACTTTTCCATCATTGAGAGTGTCAACAAGTTCCTTATTATAATCTGTACCGACAATTTCAATACCATGTGATGCCATCATAAGGGCGGTTGGAAGCCCTATATATCCAAGACCTATTACATTAACCATTATTATACCCCCGTTTATTTTTCTATAGTTTCTATCATTTTTTGTGATAATACATTAAAATCAAAATTCTTTGCTCCTGACACCGCATTGCTGCCAAGTTCTTCTCTCTTGTCAGGAGGCATAACATATACATTTTTTACAACTTGCGCAAATTCCTCAGGTTCAGACCCGGAAAGTTCAAACCCGCAATTATACTTCCGTATTATGGAATATCCCATTTCTACAGTCGATACAATGGGTTTGCCGCTCGCCATATATTCAAACAATTTGTTGGAACTATTGCCTCTGCTCCAGTTATACATTGTGGCTGAATAATTAAGGATGTTCAAATCAGATTTGCTCAAAACATATGGAATGTATTTCCTGTCAACTCTTCCTTTAAAGAAAATGTTGTCTATCCCCTCATTTTTGACACGTTCCTTCAAATCAGCAAGTTCGCTACCATCGCCATATATCAAAAACTGTATATCTTTTGTATCTTTAAGAAGCTTTGCGCAGTCGAGAATTCGTCCGATATTATTTACTGCACGAATGGCTCCTATATATACCACCTTAAAAGAACTGCTTTCCAAATGTGCATCATCTAAAACATTATCTTTGATTTGCTTATTAAACAAATCTATATCAACGCCATTGTTTATATAACTGATTTTGTTCAAATCTATATCTCCGCCGGATTCCAAATCCCATCCATGCTCCTTAATATAGTCAACATCACCTTCTTTGGTGAAGATGATTTTTTCTGCTTTTTTGTATATGTAATGCTCCAAATGAACAAGCATTTTCCCAACAAAACTATTTTCGGTAGTTTTACCAACGGTAAATACTGCTTCAGGCCATAAATCCCTTACCTCACAAATATTTTCTACTTTCAGTTTTTTGGCAAGCTGTATACCGGCAAGCATTGTGAAAAGGTGTGGTGATGAAGCGTAAATCACATCAGGTACACCATATTTTTTTATGCATTTTATTACCGCACGCTTTACGTTAATATAGAATGATATCAAATTAAAAACACGATTTATTCCATTGTCGTAATATGGTGTTGTTCTCACAAAAACGAAGGGCACCCCGTCAAAGTCTTTTTCCAGAAACAACTGTTTATCATTTATCAAGTTTTCTCCGGTATAGTGAAGAAAAGCTGAAGAAAAAACTCTCACATTGTAGCCTGCTTCTTTTAATTTCAGACCAAAGTTATACGGTCTTGTGAGACCACTCATGCATGTTGGTGTCGCATAATGATGTAATATCCATATATTTCTTTTCAATGATAATACCCTCTTTTGTATCTTATTAATTTTTTTAGCTGATTTTCTTTATTTCAATACCGCCAAAAATGTCATAAGCATTAATTTTATATCATACCAAAAACTGAATTTCTTAATATATTCAAGATTATATTTCATCTTTTCCGGTAAAATCTCATTAACATATGTTTCATCTGCATTTTCAGCATCTTTCAAAAGCCTGTCCTCGTCCTTATAACGAATGCTTGCAAGAGATGTTATTCCTGCTTTCATTAGAAGCGTTGCATACATTTCCTCAGAGTACCTGTCCACATACTTTTTGACTTCCGGTCTTGTTCCCACAAAACTCATATCACCGGTCAAAACATTTATGAGCTGAGGAAGTTCATCAAGTCTGTATTTTCTCAAAAAATTTCCTGTTCTGGTTATTCTGGAATCATTATTTACTGTAACTAAAGTTCCTATTTTATCCGCATTTGATACCATTGTGCGAAATTTGAAAATACGAAATGTTTTCCCATATGTAGTGATTCTTTCCTGGCGGTAAAAAACTGTTCCCGGAGAGTCAAGTTTTATGGCAATTGCAATTATAAGCATAAAAGGAAAACATATTGCCAGTATGACAAATGATGCTATTATGTCAAAAACACGTTTGGTAAAAAGACTCATTTTTCTTTTTTCAAGATGTTCATAATACGGAGTCAGTTGCTCGGAAGCAAAAATATCCGAAAGACTTTTACGTTCCTTTAAAAGCATATTAAGCCTCCACTATTTCTTTTGCATTTTCAACTACATATTCAACATCTTCCATACTCATTTTGGTGTTAAGAGGAAGAGTAACTTCATTTGCAAACTGATTGTAAGCATTCGGAAAATCTTTAATATCAAATCCTATATTCTTATATGCAGTATGCATTGGAAGAGGTTTATAGTGAACGTTGCATGCAATTCCACGCTCTGCCATTTTTATTATAAATTCGTTTCTTTGTTCGCTTGTTTTCCCGGTTAATCTTGTAAGGCAAAGATGTCCGCTTGATGAGTATGTATCAGTATAGTGACAAAGGACATCAAATCCGCATGAGGAAAGTTCATTATAATATTTTTCAAGATATGACTTTCTCTGTGACAGCATACCATCATAACGCTCAAGTTGTGCAAGTCCGATAGAAGCCATAATATCTGTCATATTACATTTGTATGATGTGGAAACGATGTCATACTCCCATGCTCCGAGTTGAGTTTTGGCAAGGGCATCTTTGGACTGACCGTGAAGAGACAAAAGCATATATTCTTTATAAAGTTTTTCGTTATCGACACCATCAATATTTTTCCAGGTGACCGCTCCGCCTTCTGCTGTTGTAAGATTTTTTACGGCGTGGAAAGAAAAACTTGTGAAATCAGCCACACTACCACTTTTTTTGCCTTTATATTCCGCACCGAACCCGTGAGCACTATCGGCAATAACAACTATTCTGCCTATAGCATTTTGCAACTCATTTCCGGGATTGAAAATACTTTTTTTTGCATTTACTATCTCAAAAATACGATCATAGTCAGCCATAACTCCTGCTATATCCACCGCTATGATTGCCTTTGTTTTGGGAGTGATTGCCTGCTCAAGTTTTTCAAAATCCATAAAGTAACTGCCGGGCTGAGTATCCACAAGCACAGGGGTTGCTCCCACATGACAAATAACACTTGCAGAGGCTGTATAAGTGTAAGCACTTGTAATAACCTCATCACCTGCACCGATTCCCATCAAACGCAATGTCATTTCCATACACGCTGTTGCGGAATTGAGACAAACTGCTTTGCTTGTTTCACAATATTTTGCAATTTCCGATTCAAACAGTTTTGTTTTCGGACCTGTGGTTATCCATCCGCTTCTTAACGCCTCTGTAACATATTGTATTTCTTTTTCTGAAATATCTGGTGGTGAAAAGGGTATGTTTCTCATGATTTATCTCCATTTTTATTATAAAATCTTTATTTATGATTAACTGTTACTTTTACTTTGTCATACTGTTTCTTACAATTTTCATTAAATGTTACATTATCTCTTATATAGGTTGGTACTACTTTTTCAAATACATCTCTCACCTTATTGTCATCGTCCGATTCTACAGCATCTTTAAGAAGATTAAGACCTTCTTTCAGTTCATCCATAGTTACAGATTTCGGAGAGCCAATAAAAATCTTCTTGTGAGCAGTTTGCTCAAGACCTTCAGAATCCATGAGAAGTTCTTCATAGAGTTTTTCGCCCGGTCTAAGACCTGTAACTTCGATTTTTATGTCAACATGGGGAGTGTAGCCCGAAAGTCTTATGATATTTTCTGCAAGGTCATATATTCTCACAGGTTTGCCCATATCAAGAACAAAAACCTCTCCGCCTTTTGCATAACACGCTGCCTGAATAACAAGTTGGGCGGCTTCGGGAATTGTCATAAAAAACCTTATGATATCCTCATGAGTAACCCTCACAGGACCACCATTTTCAATCTGACGTTTGAAAAGCGGAATTACACTTCCGTTTGAACCAAGAACATTCCCAAAACGAACTGCAACAAACTCCGTGGAACTGATGTTTTCCATACATTGAATTATCATTTCACAAAATCTCTTTGTCGCTCCCATAACGTTTGTGGGGTTTACGGCTTTATCAGTGGAAATCATAACGAATTTTTTAACGCCGAATTTGTCTGCAGTAACTGCAAGGTTATATGTTCCGAAAACATTATTTTTAACCGCTTCCCTTGGACTTACCTCCATAAGAGGAACGTGTTTATGAGCTGCAGCGTGAAATACAATTTCGGGATGATATTTTCCGAAAATCTCTTCAAGCCTTTCCTTGTCCCTGATGGATGCTATAAGAACAACCGGTTTGTTATCAGGATACTTTTCATTGAGTTCCATCTGTATGTCATAGGCATTGTTTTCGTAAATGTCCACTATTATTAACTTTTTGGGATTATACTTCATCACCTGTCGGCACAGTTCAGAACCTATTGAACCGCCTCCGCCTGTTATCATAATAACTTTTCCTGATACAAGTGCACTTATTCCGCTGTTATCGAGCACCACAGGATCACGCTCTAAAAGGTCTTCAATTTTGATGTCACGAATTATTTTTTCCTTTTCCGGTGACTCTAAAAGTTCGCTTATACCCGGAATTGTTCTTACTATGCATTTGGTTTTACTGCAAATGTCTATTATTTCTGCTCTGTCTCTTGCATATGCAGTGGGAATGGCAAGAATAATTTTATCAATTTCCAGTTTATCACAAAGTCTTATAATATCATCTCTGTTTCCTAAAACTTTTTTCCCAAAGAATACCTTCCCGAGTTTTGATTTATCATCATCTATAAGACCTATAACATCCATATTTTCCCCGGATGTTCCGGCTATGTTATTTAATATTATACGGCAGGCATCACCTGCACCTACAATAAGCACACGACTTGTCCTTACGTCGGACACTTTGGATTTTTCCTTGATTTTTGATCCGAATGTTTTGTGAAGTTCTTTTGAAAACATTCTTACTACTGTCATTGAAAGAATTGACACAAGTGCCGTAATGAAATTTATACGTCTGTGAGAATATGTTATTATCTGAGTAATCCTAAGAATTTCGTCAACTGCATACATAAGAGCAACAGCAATCATATTTATAAGAAGGAAACGAAGAAGTTCTCTTGTTCCGCTGTAGCACCAGGCATAGTTATATACTCCGAATATTGCAAATGTCAAAAACACACAAATTGCATATATTCCGCCTGTAGAACAAATTGCAAGCATATCGGGCTTTTGGTTGGTATATACCACCATATATGCAAGAATTGTTGCGAAAATTATACTCAGAACGTCAAATATGAATATATATCTGTTTCGGATATAATTCCTTTTCATATCATACATCTCCCAAACTTTACTGTATTCCACACAATATAACTAAATTATAACATACATCATATATTATAACACCCATTTTATACTGTGTCAAATTTTTTTGACTTCTATCGCCCCCGCTATATGAATACTCACAACAAAAAGCAAAACCGCCCTGTGATATGCACAAAGCGGTTGGATATTATAATTTTTCTGTTGTTACGGGTTTTATCCACTTCCTTGATATAAAATGCCTGATACACATAATACTTTTGGGTATATCCTCAACAAGATATTCAATGAGAAATACCAGGACAAACGGAAGTTTGAGCCAGAATGCTGTGATGAAAGTTATTGGAATTGCAAGTCCCCAGAGGCAGAGAAGGTCATATTTTGCACCTGTGTAAGAATCTCCGCCTGAGCGGAATACTGCGCATATGAGAGTGTAGGGAATATTTCGGAAGCAGAGTTCTACAGCATATATTATAATAAGAATTCCCGCAATTTCAATTGTAGTATCGGTAATGTTTCCGCTCATATTGAAAAGATATATAACCTTTTCTTTGAATGCTATGGCAAAGATGGCGATAAATGCACTTATAACAGGTGTTGAAACAACCAGCCTTTTTGCTCTGTTATACCCCCTGTCATAGTCACCCTCTCCTATTGATTTTCCTACAATTACCGCACCACCGTCATTTAAGCCTATGAAAAGTATCATACACAAGCTTTCAACTGTTCTAAGGATTGTGCATGCGGCATAATTTTCGTGTCCTGTGTTGGCATAAATTGCATTGTTACAAACCGTTCCAAGTCCCCACATAAGTTCGTTGAAAATTACAGGTGAAGCCTTTTTCATAAACAATTTAAAGTCGGCAAATGTAAATGAGAAAAAGCCTCTCAGGGGAATTATCAGAATGTTTTTTTCTATTCTTGAAATTGTCGCGAGCACAATAAGACCTGTCCAGGCAGAAATCGCCGTAGCAAGTGCAGCACCCTCAACTCCCATTTCAGGAAGACCGAATTTGCCGAAAATAAGAGCGTAATCAAGAAAAATGTTCATACTTGTTGAAATCAGGGATACTGCCATCGGAAGTTTTACACGCTCGGTGGAGCGAAGAACCGTGCTTAAAACAGATGTGGCGACAGTTGCAGGATAGGTGAATGCTACAATCCGAAGATAGGCCGCGCCTGTTGATACAACTCTTTCATCACGATTAAAAACTTTCATTATTGTCTGGGGGAAAAGAAGTGCCACACACATAAAGAAAAGTGCCACAACAAGTCCGCTTGAAAAAGCCACAGTATATGTACGCCTGATTTCATCTGTCTTTTTTGCACCCCAGTACTGTGCAACAAAAAGTGCAGTACCTGAGCAGATTCCAAAAGAAATCATGCTCATCAGCCAGTTCCACTGATTTGCCATGCCTGATGCTGAAAGCGCTATATCACCCAATTGACTCATAAAAAGGGTGTCAACAAATGTGAGTGAGTTTATCAACAGATGTTGAAGTGCTATTGGAAGAGCAAGACGCAAAAGAAGTGCCCAGAATTCTCTTCTTTCAGATTTTACTATGTTCATTTGGTATTCCTTTCAATGTTATATGTTTTAATCAAATAATTATCGTTGTTTTTTGAATTGGGGATTTGCATAAAGACCGAAAGGTCCCGAGCAAAGGAATGTGATCAGAGCAACAATGACGAAAAAGAGTGCGCCTTTTGCTCCAAAAACCTCCAAGCCAAGAATAAATGCGGCAACGGGACACTTTGTCATTCCTGAAAAAAGAGCAACAAACCCCAGGGCTGCACCAAATCCTGCACCGATTCCCAAAAGGGAACCCACAACACATCCGAATGTTGCACCTATGAAAAACGTTGGTACAATTTCGCCGCCTTTAAATCCTGCGGAAACTGTTATTGCAGTAAATATAATTTTAAGTAAAAAAGCCTCATATTTTGCACTTCCCGAAACTGCACGTTCAATAACATGCATACCAACGCTGTTGTAGTCTGTTGTGCCTAAAAGTACTGTCAGAAGAACTATCAAAAGACCACCGACTATTGCACGGATATAGGAATTGGAAATACATTTTTCCATTATATGTTCTGTCTTATGGATGGCTGTTGCAAAAACAATGCACACTCCTGCACAAAGCAAAGCCAATATTGCAACCTTTAAAAACAGACTGATTTCATATCCTGAAAAAGAAGCCATGGTAAATCTCACGGGAGACACTTTGAAAAACAAGGCTACAAAATATGCTGTCAATGAAGATATGACACCGGGAAAAAGTCCGCAAAAATTAAACATTCCCACCCTTGTAACTTCAAGGGAAAATACGGTTGCTGTAAAAGGCGTTCCGAATAGTGCAGAGAATACGCTGCTCATTCCGGCACTTACAAAAAGTTTCAGATTTTCATTTTTTTGTTTCATTACCTTGCCCATATTATAGCCCATACTTCCGCCAAGTTGCAGTGCTGCACCTTCACGTCCGGCAGAGCCGCCAAGCATATGGGTGATTACGGTGCCGACAAATATCAGCGGAATCATAATTATGGGAACATCTTTATCTTCTTTGATTGACTGAAAAACACGTTTGGTGTCAATGTTACCTTTTGAACGGAAAAGTTTATATAAAAATGCTATCACAAGACCTCCGAGAGGCAAAAAGAAAATTATGAACGGATTTTCTTCCCTGAGCCTGATGGCGTGTTCAACACATATGTGAAAAACTGTTCCTGAAAGTCCCCCACCCACACCTATCAAAAGACTAATAAGTATCCACTTTACTGTGTCCAAAGTACCTTTTAAAATTTTTTTCCAAAAACTCATTTCTGTTTTTCCTCCGAAGTACCATGTTGAAGATGTCTGACAAATATGATTACATATCTTTTATGTAGTTTACAAGTTCAAAGATTTCTGATTTATCCGTAAAGTCTCCGTCTGCGTCACAAAGTTCGACCAGAAGTTTTTCCATTTCTGTCGGTTCCTTTTTAGATGACATAATTTTTTTCAGTGTTTTAATCGCTGTTTTATGTACCAAAGTCAGTTCATCAATAATCATCTTTCCCGAAAAATTAAAAATCCTCACATTTTCAGGAATACCTGTTTTAAAATTCTTTTTGACTACAAGGTCATCATAATACCCTCTGCAATCTGTTGGTGTGATTCCTGTTGTATATACGGCAATTTTTTTATCTTTTAATTTATCCATGTTTTTTGTGATAAAATGTACGCCGTTTATGACCTCGGCATAAAGTCCTCCGCCGTATACTATGGCGTCATAATTTCCCAGTTCTTCCAATGATACATCTTTTACATCTGCAACTTTGCAGGAAAGTTCCTCTCCTATCCAGTCTGCATAGGTTTTGGTTGAACCATATTTTGTTTTATAAATAACTATTGTATTCATAAAAATGTCACCTCTCATAGCATAATATCACCAAAACATCAAAAAGGCAACTTCTCAATTGAGAAAAGTTACCTTTTTGTAATTTATGTTCAAAAATTATGAATTATTCCATAGTCTGCATATTCAAAAATTCTTGCATCTTTATCAGGATTTATTGCAACCACCGTGTCAGCACCTTCAATGGCACAGGTATGATGAACTGCACCTGAAATTCCTATGGCTATATAGACTTTCGGACTCACGGTTTTCCCTGTAAGACCTATCTGATGCTCATAGGGTGCAAGATTTGCATCAACAAGTCCTCTTGATGCACCAAGTTCAGCATTTAATTTTTTCGCAAGTTCCCCTGCTTTTTCAATACTGTCTTTCGCACCTTTTCCAAGAGACACAATAACATCGGATGAACTTTGTTTTGTTCTGACGGTTGCCATAACGGGTTTTATCATACACATAATTTTAGCAGTGATATTTCCTCCCTGAGCCGGTCTGTACATAAAAAGATCTTTTCCGTCTGTCTCAAGATGGGTGCAGTCAGCACAAAGTCCCGTTGAAAGCATAGATGCAACAACCGGCGCATTTTTTCTTCCCCAAAGATCAGCATTCCACAAAACAAATCCAGGTTTTTCTTTCTCTATTTTTCTGAAAATCTCTTCAGGTGAAAGTTTTTCAATTAATGTTACGGTTTTTGCAATTTTTTCAGCCTTTTTTATGACTTCTTTTCCAACCGCCCATACATTTTCCAGTTTTTCAGGAAAATCTTCGCTTCTTTCTTCTTTTTTCTCCGTATTTCTTAGTTTCTCTACCAGGTCAGGAAGTTCATCATAAGAAATGAATTTGCATTTTCTTTTTCCCGATGTGTTTTCAAATGTTTTTAAAACCCTTGTGGGAGAACCTTTAAGTCCGCATTTTTCCTCATCACATCCAATGTGTGAATTGTTTAAAATCTTAATGTCACCCAATTTTGAAAAAATGCTTGGAAAACGCAGAACATATCCCCTCTCAACTGTTATGAGAGCAGGAACGGAAACTATTTCTTCTTCGTTTCTTGTTCTTACTTTAAGCGAGCCTGATTTCTGTTCAACTGACATTGCACCTGTCACAAGCGAAATCCTAAGTTTTTCAGAGAGCATGGGACCTACCTGAGCAGTATCTCCGTCAACGCTTTGTCTTCCGCATAAAATGAGATCATACTCCATTTTCTTTATTGCCTCTGACAAAATATATGAGGTGGCAAGAGTGTCTGAACCTGCATAGATTTCATCTGAAACAAGAACAACTTTTGCCCCCAGTCTCGTCAGGGGCAAAAGTGCGTCTTTAGTTTTTTCGGGTCCCATGGATACTACTGTCACATCATCTGAAAGCGTGAGAGCGCACTCAAGGGCTGATGCATCAAATGGGTTTATTTCACCTTTGATTACTTTTACACAAACCAAAATTTTCATCAGAACATACCTTCTGAAATCTCTTGGGTTGCACAGAATTTTACATCAGGATGATTTCTTAAAAGTGTTGCGGGAATCTGCGGCTGAATTTTGTCAAAAAGAACACGTTTTGCAATTCCGTGTTGCCAAGGTCTGTTTAAGGCAATATATACAGAGCGTGAGTTTAAAATCTGTTTCATACCGATTGTTATACACCATTCAGGCATTCCTCTGAGGTCACCTCTCTGATAGCCGTATGCATTTATTGTTCTTGTTTCTCTTGTTATGGGAAGCACTCTTGTGCCAAGATTTCCAAATTCTTCTGCCGTTATGGGATCATCATCTTCTGCCGCTTCATTGAAAGCAAGATGACCGTTTATGCCAAGACCTCCAAGACAAAGGTCAACTCCGCCAAGGTCTTCGATGAGTTTGTCATATTCTTCCTCTTTTCCGGGCTCGGGAAAATGGCGCTGACTTTCGGGCATAACAAGTTCGGGATCTACAAGAGAATAGAATTCCGTGTTCATTCTCTTTTTGAAGCTCATGGGATGTTCGGGATCAATTGCCTCTGTTGGTGTTATCATATATTCATCCATATTAAAGAAATGCACACGTTTGAGTGATACTTTGAGTTGATTTACAAGACGTGCAAATATGGGATACTGATCTGTGGGACCAACAGGCACAATCATTACTGTGTCCTTTCCCTTTTCATTGTTTTTCATAATTTCTTCGAGCATTGCAAGAGCCATATCAAAATATACGTCCCACTCTGCTTTTACTGTTTTAAATTCTATGTTATTTCCTACTTTCATAATCAGACTCTCCTTAAGTTATCTAATATTATATATAGGTTCAAGTGCTTTTTGTATCGCTTTGTATCTTTCAAATACTTTTTGGTACAATTTTGTATTTTCTTCATTTGGCAATGTTTCTGATACCACATGATTACACACTTTCAAAGCATGCTTTTCATCTTCAAACACCCCTGAAGCAATTCCTGCAAGCATAGCACTTCCAAATGATGAGTCAGCATATTTCATTTGCACAAGTTTGATTCCGAGAGCGTCGCTTATCATCTGACGCCAAAGGGGGCTTTTTCCTCCACCGCCAATGATTTGAGCACTGTCTTCATGATCTATATTCATACTGTCCAGAGTATTTTTGCAATCAAGCATACTCATAGTAACACCTTCAAGAACCGCACGGGTAAAGTGGGACTTATTGTGAAACGCTCTTACTCCCGTAAAACTTGCACAGAGGTCGGGGTTTTGATATGGCGTCAGTTCTCCGTTTAAATAGGGATGGAAAACCACACCTTCCGAACCTATGGGAATCTTTTCTGCCAGAGAATTAAGTTCATCATAATCTCCGCCAAATGTATCTCTGAGCCATCTGTAGGATGCTGCGCAGGATTTTGTGGCAGTTCCCGGATAGAAAAGACCGTCTATCACGTGGGAATAGTTAACAAGATTTTTGTCAGGATATGCTTTGTCTGTCACAACACATATTCGTCCGGCAGTGGCAAGTTTCAAGGTCATTTGCCCTTTTGAAACTGCACCTGAAGCAAAAACTTCCATCACTGTGTCGGTTGTTCCGCAAATAACAGGTGTTCCTTCTGCAAGTCCTGTGATATCAGATGCCTCTTTTGTAATTGTTCCAACAATATCAGTGGGTTTAACAATTTCGGGCATCAATCTTGTGTCAATGCCAAGTATTGAGCAAAGTTCCTCATCCCATGCCATTTTGTTTATGTCAAACATCATGGAACCTTCGGCTTCAATATAGTCTGTTACATAGTCCCCTGTCATAAAGTGGCGAACATAGTCTTTGGCAAAAAGAATTCTTTTTATTTTTGAAAAGACTTCGGGTTCATTGTTTTTTATCCACATAAGTTCGGGAAGTGTCCATATTGTCCCCGGTGAGTGAAGCACTTTTTTTAAGATGGAATCATTGTAGTTATCTTTTAAGAACTCAACTTCCTTTGTGCATCTTGTGTCTGTCCAGTATATGGAATTTCTCAGTACATTGAAATCCTCATCCATAATTACCGCAGTGTGAGTTGCCGCATCAAAACATATGCAGTCAATATCTTCGGGCAAAACTCCGCTTTTTGAGAGTACTCCTTTTATATTTTCGACTGTGGCATTAACCCAGTCCTGTGGGTTTTGCTCTGCATAACCGGGTTTTGGGTAACTTGTGGGATATTCAGTTGTATTAGTTGCCATAATTTCGCCGTTCTCGCATAAAAGAGTTGCTTTTGATGCGCCTCCGCCAAAATCTATTCCTAATAAATATTTCATAAACTCACCTTTAGGAAGGAATGTGAAAATTGTCCCCAATCGCCAAACCTCACCCTCAACGTACTCTCTCGTATGCTTTCGGGTTACCATGCCAAAGGCATTCGGTTTGACAATTCTAAACTGATTTTTGCCATCCCTTTGTAATTTTTACTTTTTGACAGAAATTTTTTGTGGTTTTTCCCTTTTCGGGGGATAGGAAAATTTAGTTCAGAATGGACTAATCGAATGCCAAACCTTGGTTTGGCACGTCAGCCCGAAGGCGTACAAAGGTACGTCGAGGGTGAGATTGTTCATTGTGGACAAATTTTACATCCCCTTACCACTAACCTTTTATTTGTTGAGAAAGGGTGAGGTTGTTCATTGTGGGCAAATTTTACATCCCCTTACCCTTATCCTTTATTTGTTGAGCCATGCGTGATCAGGATCTGTTGTCATAAAGAAACCTCTGTTTTTTCCTGCCATTATCCAGAGCATATAGTTTTTATAACCGGGTACTGAGTGGAACGGATGGTATCCTCTTGGTATTTCTACAAAGTCACCTGATTTAACTGTATATGTTTCGTCAACGTCGCCTTCCAGCGTATAAACCTTTTGAATACCAAATCCTTGCGGCTTATCAAATTCAAAGTAGTAGATTTCTTCCGTTGCTGCCTCTTGCGGCATATTGTCATCATCATGCTTGTGAGGGGGATAACTTGACCACTGACCGCCTTCTATCCAACATTCTCCTATATATATCTGATCTGCCTCTATTCTTTCATCAAGAACAAACATAGCGTGTCTTTGCCATCCGGGTTTGCCCAAATCTTTGGCAATAATATCTTCAGGCTTTATAAGTACAGGCTTGTGATCATTGTTTGAAGGGCACTTGCTGACTGCAATAGAAACCTCACCAACACCTGTTATTGTAAACTTTGTGTTTCGTGGTACATATACGGCTGTTGCATTGCCGTCAAAAACAGTTTCTCTTTCTCCGATGTTTTCATAATTAAAACCTTCACCTGCAACGGTGCATTTACCGCCCAAAATAACCAGACCATATTCTTTGTCAATTTCGGAATATGTTTTGGTTTGACCGTCAGCAAGTTTAACCATATCGATTTCAACATTTTGACAGAAACTGTCATCTTTAGTAAATATTTCAGATTTACCTGTTTTTTTGGTCCAGGTTCTTTTATACATTAATTCCACGCTCCTTTAAAAATTCTATTGTTTTTTCATATGATGGCACACTTTCTCTTGCGCCAAGGCCCATACATTTTATTGCAGATACTGCACTTGAAAAAACACACGCATCATAATATTCCATTCCCTTTGATACGGAAAATGCAAAAGCACCATGGAAAACATCACCAGAGCCGTTTGAATCAACCGCATCAACCAAAAATGCAGGATATTCAGATAATTTCTCACCATCATACATAACCCCACCTTTTTTTCCGCATGTGATTACCACAACTTCAGGGTTATATTTTTCGTAAAGAATTTTTGCAGCCTCAGATACTTTGTCTGCTCCTGTTTTTCCGAGGGCAAATTCTTCTGACGGGATTAAGATGTCCGTATTTTCGAGAAGTTTGTCAATTCCTTCATAAAGTCCGCCTGCATCATAGAGAACTTTTACTCTGTTTTCTCTTGCAATTTTTGCACCCTCTGTTGCTGCCTTTATGTCATTTCCATCTACCATAAGAATTTTTGCATTTTTTATGGCATTTATCTGCTTATCGTCGAGTTCTGTTGGCGGCACATTTCCTCTGTGGAAAATGCAGGTTCTTGAAACTGTTTCTTCCGACAAAATTACGTGAGATTCAAAACTGTCATATCCATTCTTTATGCTTACATATTCCGTGGATACTCCATACTTTTCAAAATCATCTATGAGAAACTTTCCTTGCGCATCATCAGAAACATTTCCAATAAAGGCGGTTTTCCCGCCAAGTTTTGATGCGGCAACAAGTCCTGTTGCACAAGGTCCGCCGCCGCTTTTTTTGATGGAGTCTGCTTTTATTTTGGTGTCCTCTTCAGGAAACTTTGGAACAGTTATTAAAATGTCATATACATTTGCACCAATGCCTACTATATCTGCCATTTTTTATGCCTTCCCGTCAGCACCGCAAAGTTTGATTTTGCTAAGTGCCAACTGTTTTACTGTTTCTATCGGATGTTTCATAAATGTATCAATTCCAAGAGGTCTTTTGGGATCTGCAAGAATCTCTTTTGTGCCTTCTGCAAATGCACAGCACACATCTGTTCCAATGTTCATTTTTCTGATACCGGCTTTTATTGCCTCTTTTACCTGTTCATCGGGAATACCGCTGCCGCCGTGAAGTACAAGAGGGATTCCTCCGGTTGCTTCCCTTATCTTCTTTACTCTTTCAATATCAAGTTTGGGTTCTTTTTTGTAATGACCGTGTGCATTTCCGATTAAAACCGCAAGGCAGGTTACGTTTGTGCTTTCCACAAACTGTTTTGCCTCTTCGGGATCTGTGAAATCTCCCATAACATCATCATTGACACTTCCAACGTGTCCAAGTTCACCCTCAACTGTCACATCTACAGATGAGCAAATTTCAACAATGTGATTTGTGTTTTTGATGTTCTCGTCAAGTTCGTGAACAGATCCGTCATACATTATTCCTGTTGCACCCCAGCGAAGGGCTTTTTGAACTTCCAACTCTGTTGCACCATGGTCAAGATGGAAACATACGGGAACTGTTGCTTTGCGAGCCGCCGCAACAATTGCAGGGCAAAGGTAATATCCCACTTCTTCATTGAGGAGTCTTGGGTACACCTGCATAATGATTGGAGCGCGGAGTTCTTCTGCCGCTTTCACCACACCCATTACGGTTTCTGTGTTATACACGTTAAAGGCAGGGATGGCATAGCCCCCTTTTTCCGCCATATCTATAATTTGTTTAAGCGTTACAAGCATCTAATACAGCCTCCTCCAGTTTAAGAAGTTCTATCGCCTGTGGTTTTGTTTTTGAAAGTGCCACATAATCTGCAACGCTTTCAGTTACCACGATTTCTGCGTTCATATTCATAGCATTTTTCCATCTGTTTTTAGCCACTTCATCAATTACGTCACTCATATATTCGTTCATAATGAGATGTCCTGCAAGTTGAGTATATTCTTTGCAAAGAAGCATTTCTCTCACATCACCGATGGAGGAAAGAATGTCTCTTATAGCCTGTGTTTCTTCAAGGTCTCTTGCAAGAAGAGGACTGTCCTGAGGAGTGAATATTTTGTCGGTTTTCTTGACTTTAAGACTTCCGTCTTTTATGAGAGATGCCACAAATGCAGGGAAAGTTACAACTTCTGCAGTTAATTCAATGCCCCATTCCTTATATTCCCTCATCATTACTTTTGCATCCCCTGCATCATAGCAGATTACTTTTTTGTAGCCATTTAATACCTTTGCACAAGATTCCATGATTGCCTTTGTTTCAGCACTTGCACCAACAAGGAAATCCATGGAATATCCGCTGTTTGGCTCATTTTCAAGAATTGCAAAATTCACGTTTGCTTTTTTGAGAAGTTCAACTGCAGATTTTGCACATCCTTTTGCTCTTGCATCTTCGCCAAGGAAGAAAAGAGTTTCAGAATCTTCAATTACGGGAATGTTGGGATTCTTTTCTGCTCCGTAGATATTACCTTTTTCTGAAAGGTTTGTAATCATCTTTAAAACATAATCGGGAAGTTTTCCGTCAAGAGCAGCACCAAGGCGTGCCTCTTTTGTGAACATAACCGGATCCCAGCCTGTTACACAGTCAGTCATACAACCGCCGCAAAGTGAACATTCGTAAACGTTGTTTATAATATCATCAGAATATTCAATAGAATCTCTCATCACAAGAGAAAGTCCGAGGGCTCTTCCTCTTGCCGTATTTCTTTCCTGTCCTGTTGCGTTTCCGATGGGGCAAACGTGGTGACACATCCAGCAAAAGCGACATGAATCTATATGTTGTTTTGATTTTGGTGTAAATTCCATTTTTTCTTCCTCCTTACAGACCAAGTTTGAACGGATTCATGATTCCGTTGGGATCAAGTTGCTTTTTAATTCCTTCAAACACCTGCATAGCAGGTCCATACTGTTCCTTCATAAGTCTGCCAAGTTTTATGCCGACACCGTGGTAAGTCGGAGGCCAAGCGGTCTTAGGAAGACAATTAATTAAGGCAACTCCTTGGCCCACAGAACGACATGGCTACGATCCGACTTGGGATCAAGTTGCTTTTTAATTCCTTCAAACACCTGCATAGCAGGTCCATACTGTTCCTTCATAAGTCTGCCAAGTTTTATGCCGACACCGTGGT
>JAZQJX010000081.1:0-49226 GCA_045541875.1 Clostridia bacterium
GGAAACTTCGTTCCTATACAGTAAAAAACAATTATATTGCCGTGCAAATTTTTTTGAAAAGCAAATTTGCTTTTCAAAAATGCACATGGCTTAAGAAAAGCGATAATGCTCCGCGCTCCTGCCGCAGGCGGAGCGGCGAAGCCGCTTTTCTTGTTATTCAATTATACCGTGATTTTTTGTGTCATTATTTTACTGGGGTTGTTTTGCAGATATTATATCCATAATAACCTGAATCTGATCAAGAAGTTCTTTTTCTCTTTCGCTTCCTGTTCCCTTTACTTTTTCATATTCTCCTAAGAGTGCCTGGAAGTTATCGCCTGTAATTTCCACCTCTGTGCCGTCTTCGGTTTTGGAATATTCCTTTCCGTCGTCGCCTTTATACACCTCATTGTCAGAATATTTTCCCTTTACTTCTTCTTTGGATTCGGTCTCGGCATTTTTGCTCTGATCTGTGTTTTCCTGAACTTCTGAGGGCACATCTTTTGCCTCATCTTTACCGGAGCAGGACGAGAAAGCAAAAAGTGAAAGAGCAATAACTGACACTAACGCAAATAGTTTCTTTTTGTACATTATCTTCTCTCCTTTATTATTTCAAAGCATTTCCCTCTGCATCAAAAAGAGGCAAAGGTTCAAGAAATATAATATCATCTCTTTTTGCAGCATCGCCTTCTGCCAAAACTGCCATTTTTCCAACTATTGTTCCGCCTGCAAGATTGACAAGTTCTTCAATAGCCATAAGAGATTCACCTGTGCTTATAACATCATCAACAATCAGAACTCTTTTGCCCTTCATTGCATCAATTTCCTTCTGTCCGATGCAAAGAGTCTGCGTTTTTGCAGTAGTGATTGAATTTGTCTCGGTTGTAACCACATTTTCCATATAAAGTTTGGGGCCTTTACGGGCAATTATGTAATTATCAGCGTCTTGCTGTCTTGCCATTTCATATATAAGAGGAATACTCTTACATTCAGCAGTTATCATAATGTCATGTTCAGGGGCAAGTTTTAAAAGTTCAGAGGCTGACGCCTTTGTAATCTCCACGTCACCGAAAAGAATGAATGCGGCTATCTGAAGATTGTCATTTATCTTGAAAAGTTGCAAATTTCTTTCAAGACCTGCTATTTTCATTGTATAATATTTACTCAATTTAAACACCTCATCAGATTATTGATTTTCAAAACCATTGTACACCAAATTTTAATTAATTTCAATAGGTTTTATATTATATATTCTTATTTCATGGACAAAATAATCTAAATGAGGTGATGTATATTTATTACAAACGTTTCCGATATCTTTATTTGATAACCATATTTATATTCGCTCTTCTCAGCCTTAAAATAGTGTACATCTGTGCATTTGAACAAGATGCCTATGAAAAAGCAATTGCCGTACAGAGTACAAAAACCGTGACCATTGAAACAAAAAGAAAAAATATTTATGACAGAAATATGATACCCCTTACAAATCTTGATAAAAAAAACGTTTATCTGACGCCCGGTTTAAAACAGGGCAAGGAAATATCAAGCGTAAAAATCACTATGCCTCAAAGATACCCGACATATCCCCTTGCAACCCATATGGTGGGATATTCTTCATATGATTCGGTGGGGCTTTCGGGAATAGAAAAAAAGTTTGACTCTTATCTTAAAACCGATGATAATTATTTTTTAAACTGCCGTGTTGACGGCGTGGGAAGATTATGGGAAAAGGAAAGAAAAAGTGTCTCATTTCCAAAAGAAGAAATCGGCGGAATCAAACTGACTATTGACAGCCACATTCAAAACGCCGTGCAAAAAGTTATGGAAAGTCACATAGAAAGCGGTGCCGCAATTGTCCTTGATGTTGAAACCTTTGACATTGTTGCGTCGGTAAGTCTGCCTGATTTTGACAGAGGAAACATTGAAAAGTATCTTGAATCGGAAAAGGGCGAACTTTTAAACAAGTGTCTTTCAGGTTTTAATGCAGGAAGTGTTTTTAAAACAGTCACAGCAATTTGTGCCATAGAAAACTATTCCCCTGTCATATATTATCCCTACAACTGCACAGGAAGTTTTAAAACCCCTGACGGGAAAGAGTTTTTGTGTCACAAAAAAGAGGGACATGGCGTTTTGGATTTCAAAAAAGCATTTGCATCTTCCTGCAATTGTTATTTTTATAATCTCGGTGTGTCTCTCGGTGCAGACAAAATATGCGAAACTGCAAAAAAACTCATGTTTGGAGAAAAGGTCCTTGGTTTTTCGGATGAAGAGGCAAAAGGGAACATTCCTGATTTTGAGACCTTCACCTACGGTGACAGTGCAAATGTGAGCATAGGTCAGGGAGAAATTATGGTCACGCCAATTCAGTGTGCCGTCCTTATGGGAACAATTGCATCGGGTGGAATTATGAAAAAAGTGAACATTGCAGACTCTGAGGTTGATGTTTGGGGAAATGCAATCTCTTCTTTAAGGAATGAGGGGGAAATTCAGGTCATATCACAGGACTGTGCAAAGATGATTTCGGATATGATGAGATTATGTGTGACTGACGGAACGGGGAAAACTGCGGAAAACTGCGAATTCTCCATTGCAGGAAAGACAGGTTCTGCCGAAACAGGATGGAAAAACTCAGACGGTACTTTCAAGGTTCACGGATGGTTTGCGGGCTTCTTCCCTTATGAATCTCCAAAATATGCAATGGTCATTTTTTCAGACGACGGAAAAAGCGGCGCCGGAAGTTGTGTTTTGCCTTTTAAAGAAATATGCGGAAAAATTAATGAATTTTATCCCATAAAACAGTAGAAAAAAATTTCTGTTTGTGTTATACTGTGTTTATATATGTGCAAAAGAGGTGTACTCAATATGAAAAATCTTCTTATAATCGACGGAAACAGTATAATAAACAGGGCTTTTTACGGAATCAGACTCCTTACAAACAAACACGGGCTTTTTACAAATGGAATCTACGGATTCTTGAAAATCATGTTCAAATCCATTGACGAGATTTGTCCCGATTATATCTGTGTTGCATTTGACCTGAAAGCACCCACATTCAGGCACAAAAAATATGCCCAGTATAAGGCACAGAGAAAAGGAATGCCTGAGGAACTACGTGTTCAGATGCCTGTTATGAAAGAAGTTTTAAAGGCTATGAACATTACAATACTTGAAAAAGAAGGTTTTGAGGCTGATGACATTATCGGTACTGTTTCAAGAATCTGCGATGAAGACGCAATTGCATGTCACATTCTGACAGGCGACAGAGACGACCTTCAACTTGCATCTGATAACACTAAGGTACACCTGACAATCACAAGGATGGGACAGACAACAACAAGTGTATACGACAAAGATGAGGTTTTGAGTGAATACGGTGTGACACCTGCAGAGTTTATTGACGTTAAAGGTCTTATGGGAGATACATCCGACAACATTCCCGGAGTTAAGGGAATAGGTGAAAAAACCGCTTTTGGATATATTCAGAAATTCAAATCTATTGAATCATTATATGAAAATCTTGATGATGAAATCGTAAAACCTGCCGCAAGAAAAAAACTTGAAGAAGGCAAAGAAATGGCATTTTTGAGTAAGGAACTGTGCACCATTGACCGCTTTGTTGATATTGGTGCAAAGATTTCAGACTTTGAGAAAAAGCCATACAATGAGAAAAAACTCACAGAACTTTTCATTAATCTTGAGTTCAACGCCTTTTTGAAAGACATTGTTAAAGATTCAAATACCAATTCCGTCCTTGAGTGCGGATTTGAAATTGTTGATGTTTCTTCTTTCATGAATCTGATATCAGATGCACCTGACACATTTATATACAGGCTTTACGGAGAAAGTGATATTGAGGCACTTTCATTTAAGTCAGGCGAAAATGCATATATGGTGCTGCCTGATGGAGAATCTGAAAAGAAAAATCTTGCGCTGTCTTTGAAAAATATTTTTGAAAACGAAAAGACTTTGAAGGTTTCGGAAAACATAAAAAAGAGTATGCTCATTTTTAATAAGTACGGAATAACTTTTGACAGTTCCTATTTTGACATTTCTATCGGAGCATATGTTATAAATCCGTCGAAATCTTCTTATGACGTGGCAAGCATTGCAACCGAAATGCTTGAAATGCCAATAATCAGCGAAGAAGATGTGACGGGGACAGGCAAAAATCAAAAATGCCTTTCAGAGGCTGACCCCGATGTTTTAAAAGCATTTGTGTGTCAGGAAATCTGTGCAATTGAAAAACTTTGGGAATATGAAAAGGAAAAGATCAAGTCAGACGGACAGGAATTTCTTCTCTATGAAATTGAAATGCCCCTTGTGGCAGTCCTTGCAGATATGGAAATTCAGGGGTTCAGGGTTGACAAGAATATGCTTGAATCCTTCACTAAAAAACTTGGCGAAAGGCTTGAACTTTTGGAAAGCGAAATATATGAACTTGCAGGAGAAAAGTTCAACATCAATTCAACCAAACAACTTGGTGTGATTCTTTTTGAAAAACTTGGGCTGAAAGTCATAAAAAAGACCAAAACAGGTTATTCAACAGATGCAACTGTTCTTGAAAAACTGAACGGCTCTCACCCGATTATTGAAAAAATTCTTGCCTACAGGACAGATGCAAAACTAAAATCCACCTATGGTGACGGACTTCTTGCTGTAATAAATCCTGACACAGGCAAAATTCATTCAAGTTTCAATCAGACAGTTACCACCACAGGAAGAATCAGTTCAACAGAACCAAATCTTCAAAACATCCCGATGAGAAGAGAAGAAGGCAGAGAAATAAGAAAAATGTTTGTTGCCAAGGACTCTGACCATATCTTAATTGATGCCGACTATTCACAGATTGAACTGAGAATCCTTGCTCACATGGCAGATGATGAAGCAATGATTGAAGCGTTCAGAGCAGGCGAAGATATTCACACATCAACTGCATCAAGGGTGTTTGGTGTATCAAAAGACGAAGTCACTCCCCTTTTGCGTACAAGGGCAAAGGCGGTTAATTTTGGCATAGTCTACGGTATGGGTGATTATTCTTTGTCTCAGGATCTTAAAATCAGCGTTAAAGAGGCAAAAGAGTACATTCAGAGTTATTTTGAAAAATATGCAAACGTCAAAAATTATCTTGATAAAACCGTTGAAGATGCAAAAGAAAAAGGATATGTTACCACCCTTTTTGCAAGAAGAAGATATATCCCCGAGATTTCATCATCAAACTTTATGACAAGGTCTTTTGGCGAAAGAGTTGCAATGAACACCCCCATTCAGGGAACTGCCGCAGATATCATAAAAATTGCAATGGTTAAAATTTATAAGGCATTAAAAGATAAAAACTTTGAATCCCGTCTTATTCTTCAGGTACACGATGAACTGATTATCGAAGCAAAAAAGACAGAGGCTGAGGAAGTTGAAAAACTTTTGAAAGAATGTATGATGAGTGCAGCCAATCTTAAAACATCTCTGATATCAGAAACAGGCATGGGCGAAAGTTGGTATGATGCTCACTGATTGATAGCCGTTGGAGTACTACATGGCGGCTAAACAAAAGATTTAGGAATGATTGATATGATTATTGGTTTGACAGGACCTACAGGTTCGGGTAAAAGTACGGTTGCACAAATTTTAAAAGAAATGAACTTTGTGATTATTGACTATGATAAAATTTCAAGAGACATTTCAAAAAAGGGAAGCCCATGTGTTTTGGAACTCAGAAGAGAATTCGGAGAAGAAATTCTTGACTCAGACGGCAATCTTCAAAGAAAAGTACTTGGTAAAATCGTATTTTCCGATTCCAAAAAGTTAGAAACATTAAACACAATTACACATAAATATATATTAAAAGAGTCCGACAACATTATGAATGAATCTCCGGATAAAAATCTCGTTCTTGATGCCCCTCTTCTTTTCGAGGCAGAACTTGACAAAAAGTGCGATTTTGTAATTGGTGTTGTTGCACCGAAAGATGTGAGGATAGAGCGGATAATAAAAAGGGATTCCATTGACAAGGCGGTTGCAAATGCAAGAGTCAGCAGCCAGAAAAGCGAGGAATTTTTCAGGCAAAACTGCGATTTTATTATTGAAAATACGAAAGACAAAGAATATGTAATGACACAAATCAAGGAGATTTTCAATGCAGAAATTTTTAAACAGAAGTCAGATTGCTAAAAGGTTTTCTTTTGTTATACTTGTTCTGACATCCCTCATACTTTTGATAAAACCTGCAATGAAACTTGTGTATCCAATAAAATATGAAAAGGAGATAAGGGAAATATCGGATTATTTTGGTCTCGATCCTTATCTTGTGGCAGGAATTATCAGCACCGAGAGCAGATTTGATGAAAATGCAGTCAGTATCAAAGGTGCAAAGGGACTTATGCAGGTTAAAGACACAACAAAAAAATGGTGTGTGGAAAATTTTGATGTTCCCTTTTCCTATAATGATGCAGTCCATAACATCAGCATTGGATGTACATATTTTAAATATCTTATGGATAAATATGATTCCAATGTAATAACCGCTCTTGCGGCATATAATGCAGGAGAAGGCAATGTTTCAAAGTGGCTGAAACTCGAAAATTCCAAGGATTATACTCTTTCCAAGATTCCGTTTCATGAAACAGAAAACTATGTTGAAACGGTGGAAACGAGAATGAAAATATACCGATTCCTATACAGTAAAAAGCAGGCTGAGCCTGCACCCAAGTCGCGGGCGTAATTTGATATACATCTTGTCTCGCGAACTAAATTCTGCGTAATTTCCTATACAGTAAAAAGCAGGCTAAGCCTGCACCCAAGTCGCGAGCGTAATTTGATATACATCTTATCTCGCGAACCAATTTTTGCGTAATTTCCTATACAGTACAAAAGGTGAGTTCGAAACCATCCTCACCGAAGATAATATGTTATCTTCAAACAAAACTAAGGAGAAATGAAAAATGAAAAATCAAACAAAACTCAGACGCCTCACAAGAGGTGCAATGATTGGTGCAATTTATGTTGCACTCACTTTTATTGCAAACACATTCGGTCTTGCAAGCGGAGCAATACAAATAAGGCTTTCAGAGGCACTATGCGTTCTGCCGGTATTTTTTCCGGAAGCCGTGACGGGACTTTGGCTTGGATGCTTTCTTGCAAATCTTTTAACAGGATGTGCACCAATGGATATTATCTTCGGAAGCATTGCAACCCTTATTGGAGCGTACGGCACATTAAAACTTAAAAACCATCCGTATCTTTTGTATCTGCCTCCCGTCGTTTCAAACGCCATAATTGTTCCCATAGTCTTAAAATTCACCTATGGACTTGGTGATGCATGGTGGTATCTTGTTTTTACGGTTGCAGTTGGTGAAATAATATCCTGTGTTTTTCTTGGAAGTATTCTTTCAAAAATCATAAAGAAACACAGATTATAATTTGACATATAAATACTCATCAAAAAAACGTGAAAGGAAAACAAATTCCTTTCACGTTTTTTGATGAAATTTCTTCTTTTTTATACTCCTGCAAATCTTTCAAGAGCATCCATCTGGCAATAGCCTGACATCATGTCAACACTCTCGCCGTCTTTGAAGAGAATAAGGGTGGGAATAACTTCAATCTTAAAAGCCATGGCAAGTTCTCCCTGCTCATCAACATTCACCTTTCCAACCTTAACTTTACCGTCATATTCTTCGGCAAATTCTTCAAGGACCGGTGCAATCATTTTGCAAGGTCCGCACCATGTTGCCCAGAAATCAACTACGACAGGAATGTCCGAATTTAAAACTTCTGCTTCAAAGTTTTCTTTTGTGAGTATAACTTCTGCCATTTTTTACTCCTCCTTATTTTGACTTATAATAGAGCATACAATGACAATATCCTTCAAAATCAGGGTCTGCAATCTGCTCTCTGAATTCCTTGCAGATGCACTTGAATTCCTCTGTCCTCTGAACTCTGCAGGGACAATATCCGCCTTTTGCTTTGAGACCTTCCTGAATGGTCCTTACAACTTCTTTGTCGGGATTAAATGTCACTTTCATAGCATTGCTCCTTTTTATTTATTCTGATATCAGAGAAGTTTTTCAAGTCTTACTCTGACTTCTTCAAGGAATGATTCTGTGTCAACTTTCTTTTTGTTTTCCAAAGATGAAAGCAGATAGAGATCACCTGTCATAACACCTTCTTCAATTGTCTGAATTGTTGCTTTTTCCAATTTATCTGCAAAAGCCATAAGTTCATCAAGTCCGTCAAGTTCTCCCCTTTTCCTGAGGGCCCCTGTCCATGCAAAGAGAGTTGCCACAGAGTTTGTGGAAGTTGTTTCGCCTTTTAAGTGTTTATAGTAGTGACGCTGAACTGTGCCATGAGCCGCTTCATATTCATATACACCCTCAGGTGATACAAGAACAGATGTCATCATTGCAAGGCTTCCGTAGGCTGTGGCTACCATATCACTCATAACATCACCATCATAGTTTTTGCACGCCCAGATATATCCGCCGTCTGAACGAACAACTCTTGCAACTGCATCGTCTATGAGAGTGTAGAAATATTCTATACCTGCTTTTTCAAATTTTTCTTTGTATTCATTTTCAAAAATTTCAGCAAATATGTCTTTAAAACGGTGGTCATACTTTTTGCTGATGGTGTCTTTTGTTGCAAACCAGATGTCCTGTTTTGTGTCAAGTGCATAGTTAAAGCAACTTCTTGCAAAACTTGAAATGGATTTATCTGTGTTGTGAAGTCCCTGAATTATACCGTCGGTGCCATTAAATTCGTGAATAAGTTGACGGGTTTCATTTCCGTCTTTATCTGTGCAGACAAGTTCACATTTTGAACCTTCTCCAACCTGCATTTCTGTGTTTTTATATACATCGCCGTAGGCATGACGGGCAATGGTTATGGGTTTTGTCCAGGTGGGAATATAGGGTGTGATTCCCTTTACAATTATGGGTGTGCGGAAAACTGTGCCGTCAAGAAGTGCTCTTATTGTACCATTTGGAGATTTCCACATTTCTTTGAGGTTATATTCATCCATTCTTGCAGCGTTTGGTGTGATTGTTGCACATTTAACTGCAACACCGTATTTTTTTGTTGCCTCTGCACTGTCAACGGTTACCTGGTCGTTGGTTTCATTTCTGTATTCAAGACCAAGGTCGTAATATTCTGTTTTTAAATCCACATATGGAATGAGAAGAATATCCTTTATCATTTTCCATATGATTCTTGTCATTTCGTCTCCATCCATCTCAACGAGAGGAGTTTTCATGGGTATTTTTGCCATTTTTATCATTCCTTTTCCTTTATTATTTGTCTTCGTTATAACTGTAAGGTGTTCCAATGAATCCAACCTGATCGAAATCAGAAGGATTGTTTCTGATTATCCAGTCTATGTAGGACATTACCATTTTTGCTATTAATATGTAGCCTGTGGGAGTCATATGACCAAGGAAGAAAGTTTTGCGGAATTTTTCATCAAAGGTGGGTGCATATTTTTCAAGGTCAATGATATATGTGTTATCAAAAACTTCTGCAAGGGCTCTGATGGCTTCGTTCCACTCAATTCTTTTTTTAATCTTTTCTGCACTGTATCCTGTGTCATCAGGCATTGTAACAAGGAAAAACTTTGCCTTGGGTTGTTTGCGTTTAATCGCTTTTATGATGTTACCGTAACAGGTCATAAAACTGTCATCATCCCATATGGTAAGTTCTTTGCTCTTATAGGGATCGCCCAAAGCGCCGTCTTTGTTGTGGTCATTGATTCCAAGGGCAATGATATATGCCTGACAAAGTTTTTCATATTCAAAGGCTCCGCACTGTGAACCAAAAGACTCGATAAATGCCTTTGTTGTCATTCCGCCACGGGAAAAATTATATACTTTGCTCCCAAGGGCACGAGCCATGAACTGTCCCCAGGAATATTCATAAAAATCGTGATAGCCTTTTATGCCTTCCTCAAAAGATTCAAACTCTCCTGAGGAAAGGCTGTCACCTATAACACCGATTGTTCTGAAAATTTTGCAAAATCCACCGTCATCAACAATTCTGTCAAGTGGTTTTTCGTTCTTGTCTGCATAATAAAGATTAATATCCATCAATGATTCCTCCTTATTTTCCCAGTTGCGCTTTTGTGTAACTTAAAAGTCCTCCGGAGAGAACAATCTCTTTTGCTCTTTCAGAAAGTTCACATTCACACTCAATGTCCACGCCTTTTGTTTTGTTGGTGATGATGATATTCTTTCCGTTTTTGATTGAATCTATAAGATTATTCATTGAAATCTCATCATTTAAGTCAAACTTGTCATAATCTGCTTCGTTTTTGAATGTGAGGGGTAGTATGCCTGCATTTATGAGGTTTGCTCTGTGGATTCTTGCAAAGGATTTAACCACAACTGCTTTTACACCAAGATAGAGGGGGGCAAGGGCTGCATGTTCTCTTGATGAACCCTGACCGTAGTTTGCACCGCCGACAATTATGCTTTTGCCCATTTCCTTTGCTCTTTGGGGGAATTCTTCATCGCATACTGTGAAGCAATGATTTGAAATTGCAGGAATATTTGAACGAAGAGGAAGAATTTTTGCACCTGCAGGCATAATGTGGTCTGTGGTGATGTTATCTTCAACTTTGAGTGAGCATTTGCATTCTACACTGTCTGCAAGAGGTTCTGTTTTGGGGAAGGGTTTGATGTTTGGTCCGCGAAGAATTTCAACAGAGTCCATGTCCCTTTCGTCACAGGGTTTTTCAATCATATTGTCATTGATAATAAATTCATCAGGCATTTTAAACTCGGGCATATCCCCAAGGGTACGGGGATCTGTGAGAAATCCTTTTATCGCAGATGCGGCTGCAACTTCGGGAGACACAAGATAAATCTGACCGTCTTTTGTTCCTGAACGACCTTCAAAGTTACGGTTGAAAGTACGAAGTGAAATACCGCCTGAATTTGGAGACTGTCCCATACCGATGCACGGTCCGCAGGCACTCTCTAAAATTCTTGCTCCTGCATCAATCATAACAGAAAGGGCTCCGTTTTTAGCAAGCATATTGAGAACCTGTTTTGAGCCGGGAGCAATTGAGAGAGAAACATCAGGGTGAACAGTTTTGCCCTCTAAGATGTGGGCAACTTTCATCATATCCTGAAGTGAAGAGTTTGTGCAGGAACCTATGCAAACCTGATCAATCTTCATCTCTCCAATTTCTGAAAGGGTTTTTACATTATCGGGCATATGAGGGCAAGCCGCCATAGGCTCAATTTTTGAAAGGTCAATATCTATTACTTCATCATATACTGCGTCATCATCTGCACAAAGGGGTGTCCATGCATCTTCTCTTTTCTGCGCTTTCAAAAACTGTCTTGTTGTTTCATCAGACGGGAAGATTGATGTGGTGGCACCAAGTTCTGCACCCATATTTGTGATTGTTGCACGTTCGGGAACAGAAAGGGATTTAACCCCTTCGCCTGTGTATTCAATAACTTTTCCTACTCCGCCTTTTACAGACATTCTTTTCAGAACTTCCAAAATTACGTCTTTTGCCGCACACCAGGAAGAAAGAGCGCCTGTAAGATTTACTTTTACGATTTTGGGGTATGTGATATAATATGCTCCCCCGCCCATTGCAACTGCAACGTCAAGTCCGCCTGCACCGATTGCAATCATTCCGATACCGCCGCCGGTGGGAGTGTGGCTGTCAGAGCCAATGAGAGTTTTTCCGGGAATGCCGAAACGTTCAAGATGAACCTGATGACAAATTCCGTTTCCGGGACGTGAGAAATATATGCCGTGTTTTTTTGCAATTGAGCCGATAAAACGGTGGTCATCTGCATTTTCAAAACCCGACTGGAGTGTGTTATGATCTATGTAGGCAACAGAGCGTTCTGTCTGCACTCTCGGAATTCCGATTGCTTCAAATTCAAGGTATGCCATTGTTCCTGTAGCATCCTGGGTGAGAGTCTGATCAATTCTGATTCCGATTTCTTTTCCTTTTTCAAAAACACCGTCTACGGTGTGTGCTTTGAGAATTTTTTCAGTTAATGTTAAACCCATTTATATTCATCCTTTCTTTTGACTTTTGATGTGAGTATATAAACCAAATAAAATAGCCAAATTACATCAATTTATAATACCATACAAGATGAGATATGTCAATGTTTATGGATGGTTTTTAAGATTCTGTTATAGGATTATTTTGTCCGGCAAAACAATGTTGGTTTGTATGTGGTTAAAATCCGTTACATCTTCATATCAAATTTGACTTATACGGATTTTTGTGGTATTATACAGTAGAATTCTAAGTTGTGTGAAACATATGCACAACTAAAAGAAAGGAATTTTTATATGAATATTAAAAGAATTATTGGATTGCTTCTTGCATTTTGTTTTTTGTTTAGCATTGGAGCATCCGCAAAAACAATGGAATTTACAATTGGGTCAACAGAATTGTATGTGAAAGATGCTGAGATTGAATCAAAAACCATCGACGCTGTTCCCTATATTGAAAACTCAAGAACAATGGTTCCTGTGAGAGTTGTTTCAGAAAACTTCGGTGCAGAAGTTGACTGGGATAATGACGCAAGAAAAGTTACCATCACATCGGAAGACAAAACCGTTGAACTTACAATTGATTCAAATGTTGCTCTGGTAAACGGAGAAGAAAAAACACTTGATACTCCCGCCACAATAAAAGACGGAAGAACAATGGTCCCTTTGAGATTTGTGGGTGAAGCACTTGGCAAAAATGTGGAATATGTTGATGCATCAAGACAGATTCTTATAACAGATCATCCGTCTGCCATAACTGTTGACGGATATGGAGTGAGTATGGATGACATGGAAGTTGCACTGAATTATATTACCTTTACTCCTGGAAATATTGAAGAATCAGTCATGGATGCCCTTGACTATTTTGTAAATGTGGTTCCCGTTGCAAATGCTGCCAAAGCAAACGGAATATTTCTTAACGAATCTCAGAAAAAAGAACTTACAGACAGCATTATGAATGCTAAGGATATGTATTACTCATCAACTCTTACGGCTCCTCTTATTAAAGTTCTCTCTGATAATCTTATTGTCAAGACATATCTTGACACTCTTCTTGAACAATACCCAATCGGCGAAGAAAACATCAACGACTATTACAACCAGGCTTATGTAAGAGCAAAACATATCCTCATTCTTACACAGGATCCTCAGACCGGTGAAGACCTTTCTAAAACTGAGCAGGCAAAAGCAAAAAGCAAGATTGAAGACATTGCAAAAAGGCTAAAAAAAGGTGAAGATTTTGATGCTCTGATGAACGAGTTCGGTCAGGATCCGGGAATTATGCAAAATCCGGAAGGATATGTTTTCACAGTTGGTGAAATGGTTCCTGAATTTGAAGAGGCTTCATTCAAACTCAAAGAGGGAGAAGTAAGCGATATTGTTGAAACAAGTTATGGATATCACATTATAAAAAAAGAACCTCTTCCGCCTGCCAGCGAATATATAAAGACACTGATTGAAAATGAAATAAAAAACGAACTTTCTTCACGCATTATGGGAGGATTCACCGAAAAGGCTGACATTAAACTCGTAACACCCATAGAAGATATGGTTGAAGAATTATCATATCTTGGTTAAAATATCTGATTAAAACCAATAGATTAAAATCCACAAAAATATGACAGCAAATCTCTGGTTCAGAACTATAACAGAGATTTGCTGTCATTGATTTTTATGAAATAAAAATCACGATTCTTTGATTCAAAAACCTTGACAAATAAAGGTGTTGCTGATATAATAATCAGGTAACGGCAAGGCCCATTGGTCAAGCGGTCAAGACGGCGCCCTCTCAAGGCGCAATCACGAGTTCGATTCTCGTATGGGTCATAGAAAAAAGGTTGCGGAAAACGAAAGTTATCTGCAACCTTTATTTTTAAAAATCCCGAGGGAGAAATGATTATGGGCACAAAAAAGGAAATTGAAAGAAAATGGCTTGTGGACAAAGCAAAAATACCCTTTGATTTTTCAAAGGCCGAACCTCTTGTTATGGAACAATCTTACATCAACTTTTCGCCCACCATAAGACTCAGAAATACAAATGATAAATCCTACATTCTCTGTGTTAAAAACAAAGGCGGAAAAGACGGACTTTCAAGAGATGAATTTGAAACTGAAATTTCTAAAGAAGATTATGAAAAACTTCTTTTGAAAACCGAAGGCACAATCATAAGAAAAACAAGATATTGCATAGATACAGATGACGGGCTAACAATGGAATTTGACTTTTTTGAAGGTGAACTCTCAGGTCTTTGCTATATGGAAATTGAATTTTCATCAGAAGAGGATGCATTGAGTTATCCAAATCCCCCATGGGCAATAAAAGATGTGACAGAAGATGTGAGATATAAAAATGCTATGCTTGCAAAAGTCGGTATGCCGTCTGATGCGCAAAAGAATACATAAGTTTTGAAAGATGAAAGCGAGCACTCGTGCGATGCTTGAATCCGTCGAATCGAAGATGAGAAAGGTTCATAACAAAACAGTCTGAAAGAACACCACTCGGTGTTCTTTTTGCTATTATTTGCCGGAGTTATTTTTAGTTGTTTTAATGGAAGCAATCAATAAGATTCTAATGGTAGAACAAATTTTATTTATGGATTTGTATTTTGTTTCATCAATATAATCTGTTTTGTAAAGCATTTCAAGCCATTTCCCGGTTTCGCTGGCTTCTTTTAAAGCAATTTCCAATTTCGCAATAAAATCAGCTCGGCTATGACCATATTTGCTTTCGGCAATGTTAGCACAAATGCTTGTTGCACTTCTTCCAATTTGATTCGAAATTATATTTTCTTTTTTAGTACGTAAATCTTTAACCAAATTTAAAACTTCAACAGATAATTCCATTGATAGTTTACCAAGTTTATCTTCCTTCATCTGAAACCACCTCATAGCAGATTGTACCATACATTTGCACGAAGTGCAACATCGTT
Source organism: Clostridia bacterium (assembly GCA_045541875.1). Taxonomy (GTDB): domain Bacteria; phylum Bacillota; class Clostridia; order UMGS1810; family UMGS1810; genus RGIG1828. The sequence goes on from JAZQJX010000081.1 coordinate 14,928, forward strand.
TACACCGAAGGTGTAACATCATTTGTGCAAAGCACAACACTATTTGCCAAAGGCAACATCATTTTGTGTCCGCTAAAGCGGAATGATGTTCAGGCAGAGCCTGAAATAGTGTTTGCGACTTTGTCGCAAAATGATGTTGTGTCCTGCGGACACAAACACAAAAAAAGAACGCAATTTGCGTTCTTTTTTTGATGGACCTTCAGGGACTCGAACCCCGGACCAACCGGTTATGAGCCGGTTGCTCTAACCAACTGAGCTAAAGGTCCAGATTAAATTTTATATGCCTCACTTAAGGCACTTTGCTATTATATCACATAGAAAACAAAAATTCAAGTCTTTTTTTATATAATTTTTAAATAAATTATATCATTTCTTCCCGATTTCTTTTATTTATTATTTGCAAATTACATCCGTAACTGTCAGCACTTCATTTTTAACTTTGAATTTTATTTCATATTCTCCAAACTCAAACCCGTATTCCCTGTTTTTATCATCGTGATATGCAGGTCTCGGATCTCCGGACAAAACAGATTCAAGAATTTCCGACATATCACTTGGAATTTTTTTCTTTAGTTCATCAGGGAAAACAACTTCAAGGGCATAGTCTTTAACCTTATCCGAAAATCCGCAAAGAGCATCGGGTTTTGAATCTGAAATGCTAAGATAAGGTTTTATGTCAAAAATCGGGGTTTTATCTGTCATATCCGCTCCGCTTACAATAAGGACTGTCCCCTTTCCTTGTTTTTTCTCAATTCTTTCAAGTTTAACACATGAAAGTCCTATGGGGTTTGGTCTGAAAGGTGAACGGGTTGCAAAAACTCCCACCCTTTCATTTCCGCCAAGTCTCGGTGGGCGGACTGTGGGGCGGAATTCCTTTGCTTCAGATTCTGAAAAATGCCATATGAGCCAAAGATGGGAATAACTCTCAAGACCGCGCAATGCGTGATCATTTTGATATTCTTTTTCAAAGACAATCTCCGACAAAACTTTTTCGCAAAGTCCGCTTTGGCGCGGAATTGCAAATTTTGTCTTATAGTCATTATATATGTGGGCTATGGGTTTTAATATGACTTCTTTGCTCATTTTTGTCCATCCTTTGAAAATCTCTTTTCCTGTTTGCTACATATTATACTATAATTTAAACCCTCCAGTCAAGTTTCCCAATCTTTACAAAAGCCAAATTTTCTGATATAGTATTATTATACATTTTGAATTTATTTTACGTTTACATACAAAAGAAAGGAAGTGCCGGTTATGATATTACCTGATATCTGGGGACAGGGAGGAATTTTTTCCTACAGTGCCGCTTACGGAAAATGTAAAAACAGCGAAACATTTTCGGCAAGACTTTTGGGCGACAAACCAGGTCTTATATTTAACACAAAAAACAAGTGCAGTTTGTCTGTGTTTGCAGATGGTCTTGAAGATGTTTCTTTCAGCACAGTTATGACAGACTTTATTGATGCAATTTTCAAAATTGATTCAGGTGAATATAGAGTAAGTTTTATATTCGCAGATTGCGATACGGTTATTGTAACAAGCGACTATGCAATCGAATTAAGATGTGATTTTGAAAAAAGCGTAAATATCAAAAAAGGAAAAAAAGCAACAGTATACACATCGGAATCAGAAACATTTGCAATTAGTTCAAAGAAAAAAGACGGCATTTTAACCTATGCATTTTCATATGGAAAAAATGCCGGCGACAAATGCACACAGATTCTTGAAAAAAATCCTGCCGACATGGTTCAGGATAAGGAAAACTTTTATAAATCTCTTCCTGAAATACGGATTCCCAATGAAAGAATTGAAAAACTTTATTACAGATGTGCATCTGTTCTTCTCTCGCAAATAACATCACCTGAAGGGATCCTAAAATCACGTTATATCACACCCACAAAAGGAACTGATGCACCTCTTGAGTCATTCTGGTCTGCTTTTTGCACTCTCGGTCTTAGACATATCGCTCCTGAAATTGCAAAAGAAACTCTCGAATCCATTCTTGCATCTCAGTCAGGCGACGGAATGATAAGTGCAAAGATATGCGCAAAGTCAAAGAGTTCCGACATAAATCCACCTATCCTTGCGTGGTGTTTCTGGGAACTTTATCTCATAAACGGTGATAAGACAATGCTGTCTGATGCATATGCACCACTCAAAAAATATCTTCACTACATAATGGAAACAAGAGATATTAACAAAAACCATCTTTATGAGTGGCAGATTGACGATTCAAAAGAGTTCTGCGGTCAGGAAAGCATAATGGTCAACTCACCCCGTTTTGATGACGGCATTATTCTTGACTCAGTTGATTTCACATCATATGTGGCAAACGAAGCATACTTTATGAATCTTATTGCCGAAGAAATTGACAAACACGGAGAATCCCTGTATTGGAACGTTGTTTTTGAAAGAATTAAAGGTGCAATAAACGAACTTTTGTTTGATGAAGACGACAAAATATATTATGACCGTGCCGTTGTTTCGGGAATGTTTAAAAAATCAAAAACTGCTGCATCTTTCCTCCCTCTTTTTGCAGGGGTATGTGAAAACAGAAATGCAATGGCACTTTTAAGACTTCTCAACAATGAAGACAAATTCAATCTGAAACACGGTGTTCCTACCGTTTGTGCAGATTCTGAAGATTATTCTGACGATATGTTCAGAGGCCCTGTTCATATGTACATTAATTATCTTTTATCAAAGGGACTTGAAAAATATGAAATGCACGACAAGGCTAACGAGATTAAATTCAAAAGTCTTGATGCAGTTATGAAAGAATTTGAAAACACCGGTGTTCTTTATGAATATTACAGTCCCGACGGTGAAAAACTTTCAGGAAACCTTAAAAAGAAAGATTCATCCTCCCAGGGATTCTTCTTTGACAGCCAGAATGTTAACATCAGAGATTTTGCACCGACTGCTGCAGTAATTGTTGACATTCTTCTTTCAAAGTCGAAGAAACTTTCAGCAAAATAAGTTTTATTCAGTATTAAAATACCATTTTTGTAAAAAATACAAGTATCGAAATGATACTTGTATTTTTTGTTGGAGGAAAAATAATGAAACAGTATATTGAAATTCTTGATGTTTTTGCAAGAGAAATTCTCGATTCAAGGGGTAACCCAACTCTGGAGGCAGAGGTAATCTGCGAAGGAGGATATATCGGCAGAGCGGCAGTGCCGTCAGGTGCATCCACGGGAGAACACGAAGCCGTTGAAAAAAGAGACGGTGATATGAACCGCTATTTTGGAAAGGGTGTTGAAAACGCAGTAACGGCAATAAACAATGAAATTTCTGACAAAATTGTAGGTATGAATGTTCTCGACCAACTTCTGATTGACAAAACTCTCATTGAAACCGACGGCAGTGAAAACAAGGGGAATTTTGGTGCAAATGCCATCCTCGGTGTGTCTCTTGCCTGTGCAAAGGCTGCCGCCAACGCTCTTGGCTTGGGACTCTATAACTACGTTGGCGGTGCAATGGCAAATATTTTGCCTGTTCCTATGATGAACATTTTAAACGGCGGTGCCCACGCAAACAACAATATTGACATTCAGGAGTTTATGATTATGCCGACAGGTGCAAAATCTTTCAAGGAAGCCCTGAGAATGTGTGCCGAAGTTTTCCATAGTCTGAAAGGTGTTCTTTCTTCAAAGGGACTCATAACATCAGTGGGTGATGAGGGCGGATTTGCGCCTGCTCTTGAAAAAGATGAAGATGCACTCATGCTCATATGCGAAGCGGTGGAGAAAGCAGGATATAAAATGAGGAAACATTTTCACATTGCCATTGATGCGGCATCATCTGAATGGGCATTGGAGGGCGGAAGATATAAACTACCGAAATCTTCAGTCACATTTACAAGTGACGAACTGATAAATTACTGGTCTGTGCTTTGTGACAAATACCCCATCATTTCCATTGAAGATCCTTTGGGAGAAAACGACTGGGAGGGCTGGCAGAAAATCACCGGAAAACTTGGCAAAAAAGTTCAACTTGTGGGTGATGATCTTTTTGTGACCAATCAAAAAAGACTGAAAACCGGACTTGGGAAAAATTGTGCAAATTCAGTTCTTGTAAAGGTTAATCAGATAGGGTCTCTTTCTGAAACGGCTCTTACTGTGACAGAGGCAATCAAGCACTCTTACACAACCATTATGAGTCACAGATCAGGCGAGACGGAAGACACAACCATTGCCGATCTTGCAGTTGCTTTTGGATGCGGACAGATAAAAACCGGCGCACCGTCTCGCTCTGACAGATGCGCCAAATATAACAGACTTTTAAGAATTGAGGAAGAGCTTGGAGAAAACGCGGTTTATCCGGCACTTGATGCGTTTAATGTTGATATATAATATATAAAAATGGGAATGGGGCAATCATATAGAGACTGTTCCATTCCCACTGTTTATTTTCTAAGTTTCCTGCAATATTGTGTACAAAGTTTATCGCTGCATTCAGAGCATCTGAGTGCCATATTACTGTTTTCCCAGAACCTTTCAGGATAGGTGAACACGCATACTTCCCACACAGCCCATATAACAAATGATATGATCACAAGAGTGCGGGCAAAAAATGAGTTTACAAATACAAGAGGTGAAAACATCATGAGGTGATCCCAGTTAAAGATTCTGCAGGTTGTACAGCACTTATTTTTCATAATGAGCCTGAAAGGACACCATATGAGAACGCATATAAGATCGCACACATAAAAGAAAGTTGAAATCAACACAAGATGACTTGTATCAATTCTGCCATTGAGGTAAAGCATCCACAAAAATATGCTCATACAAAGCCATATTATCATAACTTTATATGCAGATTTTGTTGTATCTTTTATGTGTTTTTTCAAACTTTTATAGTTTATTCTTTCTTTTATCGGTCTGAAAAGAGACGAAAAGATTTTTTGAGAGCCTATTGATATATGTGCTTTAACGGGAATAAGTTGAAGCACCATATCCCATATCCATATTCCCCACAAAATGTGAAGAACAGAAAAAGATTTAAAAAACCTTCCGTTTTGTGCAACTAAGAATTCATCCCTATGAAAAATGTATACATATATGCAGGCAAGAAATGCTGCTATTCTGCCCGCCAGACGCCAGAAATATACCTTTCGCACTTCCGATACTCTCTGATTTTCGTTGGTGTTTTCCATCTTGTTAATGTCCTTTATTTCAGCATATTTAAAAATTCTTCTTCATCTATAACAGGAATCCCAAGTTCCTTTGCCTTGTCAAGTTTCGATCCTGCTTCCTCACCTGCCACAACCATTGTGGTTTTTTTGGAGACACTTCCTGTCACCTTTCCGCCGTTTTTCTCAATAAGTTCACTCGCTTCTTTTCTGCCGAGAGTGGGGAGAGTTCCGGTAAGAACAAAAGTCATTCCGGAAAGTTTTGTTCCCGATGATTCGTCGGACAAATATTCAGTATTGACTCCTGCATCTTTTATGCGGTCAATGATTTCCCTTACATGATCCTGTGCAAAATATTGAGTTATGCTTTTTGCCATTGTTTCCCCTATATCGTCTATTGAAGTGAGAGTCTGGACATCAACTGTGAAAAATGCATCGATATTTTTTAGTTTTTTACATATAAGTTTTGCACTCCCAAGACCTATGTGACGGATACCGAGAGCAAAAATGAGTTTTGGAAGATCATTGGATTTGGATTTTTCAATGGCTGAAAGAAGATTATCTGCACTCTTATCTCCCATTTTGTCCATAGAAGATATCACATCTTTAGAAAGGTAATATATATCCGCAAAATTTCTGATATGTCCTTTTTCAAGAAGTTGGCTTACAATTGCAGGGCCCATTCCTTCTATATCCATAGCGTCTCTTGACACAAAATGGGTTATGCTTCTTTCAAGTTGAGCAGGGCAGTCTGCACCTGTGCATCTGTATGCCGCTTCCCCGTCATCTCTTGTAACAGGCGATGAGCAAACAGGACAGACAGATGGCATAACAAATTCTTTTTCAGTTCCGTCTCTTTTATCAAAATCCACACAAAGAACCTCAGGGATTATGTCACCTGCCTTAAAGACAGTGACGGTATCTCCTATTTTTATATCTCTTTCACGGATGTAGTCCATATTATGAAGAGTTGCACGGCTGACAAATGTTCCTGCAAGGCTCACAGTATCAAATCTGGCATTGGGTGTAAGAACGCCTGTGCGTCCCACCTGAACGGTTATTTCACGGATAACTGTCTGTTTTTTTTCTGCAGGATATTTATATGCAATTGCCCAGCGGGGTGTTTTTGCCGTTGAGCCAAGAATCTGACGCTGGCTAAGGTCATTCACCTTTATTACCGCACCATCTATGTCAAAGGGAAGACTTTGTCTTTCGTCGCCTATTTCCCGAACTCTTTTTATTGCATCTTCCATACTGTCAAATACAGTGTCATTCATAATTACCTTAAAGCCCGCATCCCTTAAAAATCTCATGGCTTCTATATGGCTTTTTATTTCAACACCTTCAATTTGCTGAATGTTAAAAACAAATATGTCAAGCCCGCGTTTTGCGGCAATGGCAGAATTGAGTTGGCGAAGAGAGCCTGCCGCCATATTTCTCGGATTGGCAAAGGGCATCTCTCCGTCTTCCTCCCTTTGGGTGTTGATTTTTTCAAAGTTCTTTTTGGATATGAAAACTTCGCCTCTTACTTCAAGATATTCCACATTGACATTAAGTTTTAAAGGTATGGACATTATGGTTTTAAGATTTTCTGTCACATCTTCGCCCACAGTTCCGTCGCCTCTTGTTGAACCCCTTTGAAAAATGGAATTTCTGTATTCAAGGGAAACAGAAAGCCCGTCTATTTTGTGTTCAACACAATACCCTACGCCATCCGAAATCACACTTTTAACTCTTTCATCAAATTCCATAAGTTCATTTTCGTCAAAGGCGTCCTGAAGACTTTCCATTTTCACCTGATGTGTTACCTGTTTAAATTCTGAAAGAACCGTTCCTCCCACCTTTTGAGACGGTGAATCGGGAGTTACCCATTGGGGATGTTCCTTTTCTATTTCAAGAAGCCTTCTCATCATCTTATCATATTCAGAATCCGTAATTTCGGGATTATCCAGAACGTAATATTTATGACTGTGATAGGCTATATCATTTTTTAATTTTTCATACTCTGCCTTCATAAAACATCCTCCATAATGAAACAGAGGCTGTAAAAAACTTTATTGATTTTTTACGAGCCTCTTTATTGTAAAAACTGTATGATTTATTATTGACCATTGTCTCACAATCATACCTATGACCTGCACCTCAGATAACACCTGACTTTGCAGGTCTTATTTTTTTCCTCGGCAAATCTATCAGATAATTTTTGAACATTTTTATTTTATCATTGCACCGTCTATGGACATTTTGCTTCCCGTCATAACATTGCCCTGATTGTCTATAAGAACGATTTTTCCAAGAACATCATGCACAATGGCATAACCCTCATCACCAAAAGGATAGGCATAGGTATACTGCGGCTCAATGACCATTTTTCCGTCAATACCGATATATCCCCACAAATCTCCTGTGCAGACAGGGGCAAGTCCGTTTGCAAATTCTCCTGCGTCTGTATACTTTGCTTTTATTTTAAACTTTCCTGCTCTGTCAACAAATCCGTATTTTCCGTCACCAAGGGATGCATATGTAAACTCCTGACCTTTAAAATTCCCAATATCATGGAATCTGTGTTCGATTATATAAGCACCTGTCTTGTCTATATATCCATACTTATTTCCGACTTTTACCTTTGCATATCCATGGGAATCAAACTCAAAATATTCATCAAACATTGGCTTTATGACAAATTTTCCCTCTGTGTTTATCACACCGTAATCGCCGTAAAGTTTTACTGTTGCAAATCCTCCGTTAAAGTTGTTTGCTTCTTCAAATTTTGGTTCAATAACTGCAGTTCCCTCTGCATTTATATATCCCCATTTACCGTTTGATTTTATGGCAGCATAGCCGTCATCAGAAAACGGGAGTGCCATTTCATACTGGGGTGCTATTGTATATTCTCCGTCTTCGCCTATATATCCATAGGCTCCGTTTACTGACACGAGAGCAGTCTTATTTTTTGAAAAGCCTGATGCTGTTGTGAATTTGGGATCAATAACATATGTGCCATCTTCTTTTATGTATCCCCATTTCCCCTCTGTTTCAACAGCAATATATCCGTTGTCTGACACAGAACCGAAACTTTCATATGTGGGTTCTGTGAGAAGTTGTCCTTTTTTGTTAATGATTGAATACTTTCCGCCTATGCACGCAAAGGCAATGTCGCCGTAAAATTCTGTTACTGTACGGAACTGCGGTTCTACCGCATACTTTGACAGATCTTCAAGTGCAACATACCCCCATTGTCCGTCTGAATAAAGAGCAAGCATATCAGAGGAAAATACAACTCTTGGATCTGCCGGGATTTCTTCTTCCTTTTTGCTAAACATCCCTTTTATAAGTGTTACCAATATTATTATAACACCCAAAATAATGAGAAGTCTTAAAAGTTTTTTGAAATCAAGTTTATATTTTTTAACCTTTGATGTCTTTTCTTTTTGAGGCAATACTGTCTCAGGTACAGTTTCTTTTATTCTTTCGTTTTCCTCTTGTTCTTTATTATTCATATAGGGTGTGTTATCCTCACCGCAAAATGTACATATGGGAGAATCAAGTTCTCTTTTGCAAACTCTGCATACCATAATGCAATGCCTCCTGTATATCATATTTAAAATTACATACAATTTTACATTATAATTATACCTCAAAGGCGAAAAAAAGTCAATTGAAAGGTGTTATATTCCGTAACTTTTTTTACTAAATCCCTTCTGTAAAGTCTGCAAAAAACAATGGTGGTGAGGGATTCGTTTTTTGCAAAACAATAATCGCCGAGATTTTGCACATATAATAAAATTATATCGGGACATGGGTAAAATGAAAGGAGAGCGGCACGCACTATGTGACCGTGCTATTGAATATGAACAGACAAAAATTTAACGCATCTCTCCCTGTAACTTCTGATACTGTCAAAAAGGCAATTGCTGTTCTCGGAAAGTACAAGCAGGGAAAGATAAATCTTGAAAAAAGAATTGTAGAAAACGAAAAATGGTGGAAGATGCAACATTGGTCGCTGATTCAAAAAACAAATCCGACGGATCCTGAGCCGGCATCTGCCTGGCTTTTTAACTGTATTGCCAACAAACATGCAGACGCTATGGACTCTTTCCCGTCACCGTCAGTTTTGCCGAGAGAAAAGGGCGATGAAAAAAGTGCATCTATGCTATCCTGTGTTCTTCCTGTGATTTTAGAGTACAACAATTTTGAAAAGACCTACTCTGACACGTGGTGGTATAAATTAAAGACAGGAACAGGATGCTATGGGGTTTTCTGGAACAATTCACTCGGAAACGGACTTGGTGATGTGGACATAAGACAAATTGACATTTTAAACCTTTTCTGGGAAAGCGGCATCAAAAACCTTCAGGACAGTCGCAATGTTTTTTGTGTCGAACTTGAATCCAATGACCTTCTCCTGGAACGTTTTCCAAATCTTGAAAAAACCTTGGGAAGTCCCGTTGTCGACATTGCAAAATACATATATGACGATACAGTGGACACAAGTGACAAAAGTGCCGTTGTTGACTGGTACTACAAAAAAAGTGTGGGTAAAAAGGAAATTGTTCACTACTGCAAATTTGTGGGTGATACTGTTCTTTATGCATCTGAAAATGACCCCTATTTATATGACAGGGGATTTTACGATCACGGAAAATATCCTTTTGTTCTTGATACTCTTTTTACGGAGGAAGGAACACCTTGCGGATTCGGATATGTTGATGTGATGAAAAACGTTCAGATGTACATCGACAAACTCAACCAGATTATCCTGAAAAATGCACTTCAGTCGGGAAGACGAAGATTTTTCATATCTGACAATGCAGGAATCAATGAGGAAGAATTTGCAGACTGGTCAAAGGAATTTGTTCATACCTCAGGCAATCCCGACGAGAGAAATATCAGAGAAATTCAGGTTTCGCAACTTGACGGAAGTGTTATCAATCTTTTGCATCAAAAAATTGATGAACTCAAAGAAACATCAGGGAACCGTGATGTTTCTCACGGCGGAACCGCCGCAGGTGTCACTGCCGCAAGTGCCATTGCCGCACTTCAGGAAGCGGGAAGCAAACTTTCAAGAGATATGATTAAAAGTTCATACAGAGCATTTAAAGAAATCAATTATCTCATAATTGAACTTATCCGTCAGTTCTATGATGAGCCAAGGTGCTTCAGAATCAGCGGGCATACCGATGAAAACAAATTTACAGACATATCAAACGACATTTTCCTCTCTCCCCAATCAACGGAGAGCAAAAATACTCTTATCAGGAAACCCGTTTTTGATATAACCGTAACAAGTGAAAAAAGCAATCCCTTTTCAACATCTGCACAGAATGAACTTGCAAAGGATTTATATAATCTTGGGATGTTTAACCCTCAGATGGCTGACCAAGCGCTTTTGTGTCTTGAAATGATGAACTTTGAAGGTAAGGAAAAAATCATAGAAAAAATCAAGGAAAATGCCCAAAATCAAATTCCTGAAACCCCTCATTATGAGATTCAACAGGAAAAAATGCCCCAAGAAAGTTACATCACAGATGCATACAGAAAAAATCTTCCGGGCAAGGCAATTCTTGATTCTGCCAGAAAGGAATTGCCATGACAGAAATCAGATTAGAACACTTTCCTGAAAAAACCGAACTTACAATTATGGGACATTGCAATGCAGGAAGAATCAACGGATTTGACCTTTGTTGCTGTGCTGTTTCAATGCTAACTCACACTCTGCTTAAATGTCTGAAGAATTTAGGACTAAATGATTTTGAAGGGAGATATGGGGGCGGATGGTGTTACATCGGATTTTCGGATAAGTCTGAAAAAAATCAGAAAGCAAACATTATTATCGAAACAATTATGAACGGGTTTTCTATGCTTGAAGAAAGTTATCCGGCAAATGTGAAAATTTTTAAGCAGTAAAGGAGAGATTACAATGAACACAATTAAAGACGGTTGCTGTATCATAGATGCCCTTTGCGGAATAGATACTGCATCACCACAGGTTGGACAGTTTACAGACAATTTTACAAAAATCAAATTTATCATAAAGAAAAACCTCGAAGACTATAATATTTTGCTTTTGACAGATACCGACGGTCAGGTGGATTTTGTCACTCCCGATGACACAGTTCTTATTAAAGACATTACTCCCGATACAAACGAAACCACTCTTTTGTGGAACATAGGAAGAGAAATCACCTCAAAATCAACTGTTGTTATATATCAGATTGTTGCGTATAAGGGTAATATTGATAATCCCGAGTCAACATGGTATTCAAAAGAAGGAAGACTCACAGTTACCGAAAGCATAGACTCGTCTTCAAAAAGCGCCTCTGTCATAGGAACATATCCCAATCTTTTAACAAGGCTCATTTTAAATGTGGAAAAGTGCAAAGAGAACTATAACAGCCTTTCTGATACAAAAGTGGACAAAGAGGATGGAAAAGAACTTTCTGCAAATGATTTTACAAACGAACTAAAAGAAAAACTTGAAGGCATTGAAGAGGGTGCTGAAAAAAATGTGAATCCCGACTGGATGGAAACAGATTCTTCAAAGGATTCATACATTGAAAACAAGCCTTCAAATTTTGGCTCTTTGCTCTTTGTAAATGAGGATATGACAACCTTTGAATTTAAAGGCGACGACATGCCTGTCACCTTTGTGCAAGGACATGGAATAGATTTTGAAGTTCAGAACAGACCTGATACAAGATGCGTTTCAATTTCGAGTGTTACAGACAATGAATATAATTCTCAAAGCGACCTTCCCCAAAGCGGAAAAGCGGTAAAGGAGGCAATCAGTCTTGCAATTGCATCTCTTGCAGATTCCGCCCCTGAAACTCTTGATACACTGAAAGAAATTGCAGATGCCTTAAACAATGAGCCTGATTTTGGTGCAAACATAATTACAGAACTTTCAAAAAAGGCAAATTCTAAGGATTTATCAAAAGTTGCAACAAGCGGAAGTTATGAGGATTTATCGGACAAGCCGACAATACTCAGCGAAGATGATGTTATAAACATACATAGAAATCACACGTACCCTGTTATGAGGGCAGAGGCTGATACCTATGGTAACAAATTTCATTTAACTTATGCCAAGAAAACTGATATAGTTACATCTTACAATGACTTGACAGACAAACCTTTTAGCAATGTTAACTGGCTTGATATTGATTCTCTGTATGGAAGAGAAAAAGACGGAATATACAAGGTTTTGGGCAAGGAAATGTCAGGTACTGTCGGTATGGGCAACAGTTCAAGTTATATGCTTGTCATGACAAATGTGAGTGGCAATGTGCTTCAGACTTGTCAGTATCTTATTCACAGCGACGGAAAATCCCAATACAGACTCGGAACAGGAACAGGCATTGAAGATTGGTCAGAATGGAAGCCTGTTGGTGTTACATCATATAATGATTTGTCAAACAAACCTATTATTATATCAACAAGCGAGGATGGCACTCACAACTATAACGAATTCACAACCGAGGGTATATATGTATTGCTTGAGCCGTATAAAGAAAGATACAAACTGCTTATAGTAACCAAAGATAATGACCATTATGACGAAGAAACAGGTGAGTATGGATATGCAGATGTACAGTATATATTCACCACCTATGACGTCACCAAAAGAATACACATAAATGGAAAGTGGACAGAGACAACACTATCAACCAAAGAATATGTTGACTCTGCAATTGGCGATGTTGAAACATCCCTTGAAAACATCATTGAAAAATACGGATTGGGCGGTGAAAGCGAATGAGTATTGCAGAAAAATTTGAGAAAATAGCAGATGCAGTTTATGAAAAAGGCAAACAAGCCGAATATGATCGATTTTGGGATGAGTTTCAAGAGAACGGAAACAGAAGATTTTACTCTTATGCTTTTAGTGGATATGGGTGGACAAATGAAAACTTTAAGCCTAAATATCCGATTGTGACAGATGTCAATCCCAATCGTACAAATACAATGTTTCAGTATTCGTACAATATAACGGAAATAATGATACCTTTATACTTTTATGACACAACGAGCAACAGCACATTTGTCAATAATAGAAACTTAGTTAAAATTGGCGACGATACTGGCGGAGGATTGTGGGTAACAAGAAACCGAACATTTGCTTCTAATTTTTCTGGTTGCAATGCATTAACCGAAATTCGGTTTATTGATTATAACGAAAATGGCGAATATGTACCAAGCGAAATTGGAAACAGTATAAGTTTTAGCGATTCCCCTCTGCTCTCCGCCGAAAGTCAGATAAATATAATAAAACATCTTGTTGACTTTTCAGGAACATCAGATGCAGGTACAAGAATATTGACAATTCATGCTAATGCGTGGGAAAAACTTAATCAGACATACAGTTCTCCAATTGAAGTTGGAATATCATTTTATGGCTCTTGGATTTCCTATGTGGAATCCCTCGGATGGAGTATGTAAAGGGGGTATGAATATGAAAAAAGGTGTTCACAAAAAACTTGATGAAACATTAATTCCAAATACCATGATGGAAATTATTTTAATTGACGATATTGAAACCGCATATGTCATAACTCCCGAAAAAGGATACAAACTTCACGCAAAAGAACTTGACCGTCCCGTATTTGATGAAGAGGCTATGACTGAAACAGATGAAATTGAACTTGGGTTTACAAAAGGAATAAAATCCTGTCCTGTAAATTATGACTTTGAGGAAAATCCAAGGCAGTTTTATGCGGTGGAGAGTGATGAGTAATGAAAAATTTTTTCGACATTTTGATATACATCTCCACCTGCCTTGGCGCAGTTGGTGCAATCACTCTCTTTTTAAAAAAAATCCTTGCAAAAATCCTTTCTTCTGAACTTGAGCCTTTAAAAGGGCAGATTCACAAAATGGATGTCAAGGAATGCAGAAGATTTCTGATTGATTTTCTTGTGGATGTTGAGCAGGGATGCGACAAAAACGAGGTACAGTGGAAGTTTGCACACGATGTTTACGACCACTACACAAATGATTTGGGCGAAAATTCATATGTTAAAGACTTTTGGGAAAGGGTGATGACAAATGGGAACAATGAATAAGATTTTGGTTTTAATCGGAATAACAACCTTGATTTTCATATGTGCCTGTATGTATTTTGCATGGCTCGAAAGGATTGTACCCGACTCATTAATATATTCATATTTTGGTGCTATTGGCGCTGAAGGAATAGTGATGGGTTGGATTAAAAATGTAAAGGAGAAAAGCAATGGAAATAATAACAAATAACATAGGCAGTATTCTTGGAATTGTGATGATTCTGGCATTTTCGGTCAATATCATCGTGCAGGTTACAAAAGATTTTATACTGCTCCCCACAAAACTCTGGTGCATAGTTGTCTCTGCATCACTTATCATCGGATGTGTGCTTTCGGTTATGGCAATCGGATACATAAAATTTTCATTCCTTGCAATCATTCTTGCAATTGCCGGTTCTTTCATTGTTGCATTTATTGCAATGTATGGCTTTGACACTTTCAGAGAACTTTGGGAAAGGTTTAAGAAAGGGGAAAACATCAATGATTAAAACTTACAGCAAAAAATCAGACGGAGCAAAAAAACTCTCTGAAAACTTTTGTGTCAGAGAGTTTGCCTGCAAGGATGGATCCGATACAGTTCTGATTTCAGAAGAACTTGTGAAAATTCTTCAGAAGATAAGAAATTATTTTAAAAAGCCTGTAACAATTAACTCTGCCTACAGAAACAAGGCATACAACAAAAAAATTGGCGGTGCAACCTACAGTCAGCACACATACGGAACTGCGGCAGATATTGTTGTGCAGGGAGTTGGCCCTGAAGAGGTGGCAAAATATGCGGAATACTTAATGCCAAAGACAGGCGGTATTGGTCTTTATCCAACCTTTACACACGTTGATGTGAGAGTGGCAAGAGCAAGATGGAAAAACTATGGCAGAGAAGTTGGCGTTTCGGGATTTCCGGGATTTAAACAAGAAGAACTTACTGAAATTCCCGAAATTATATCCGAACTTGAGGAAAGAGGAATCGTCACAAATCCCGCTCTCTGGAATGTGAAATGCACATCTGACAAAAATGCTTACTGGCTTGCAAGAAAAATTTGCAACAAGACAAAAATGAGCAAAGGGAGAAATCCAAAACTTGAAAGCGTCAACGACATTGTGTGGGAACTTGGGGAAAGAAAAATCATCACAGACACCCATCTTTGGATGAAACTCTTTGAAGATGACAAGGATCTTTACTGGCTTGGATATAAGGCGGTTAATATGACTTGCAATATGTGAGGATGTGAAAAATGTATATTAAAACAACCAGACCGACAGAGGATTCAGAAAAGACTTATGAATCTGTTATAAACTATGTTGAAAATCTGAAAGAGGAAATCGCTTTTATGCTTGAAATCCTAAACAAAAAAGCCGACCTCCTTCAGGCGGCTATAAACGAAATGAGAGGTGAATCCCAATGACAACATCTGATGTGATAACAAAGTGTGACAGAATTAAACCAAACGAATATTCCTACGGGCAAAAAAGAGAATGGCTTAACAAAGTCGAGTCTGAAATCAGACGGTATGTTTCCATGTATTCAGAAAAAAGTGCAGACCTTTCATTTGTAAACTGCGAAAACCCTGTTTTGTTTTTGGACGAAGGTTATGTGGACATATATCTTTATTATCTCATATCTATGATTGATCTTTCCAATCAGGAATATGCTCTGTATAATAACTCTTCCGCATTTTATAACGACAGGCTTAAGAACTGGCAGAAAAGATACCGCCGGGAAAATGTGCCTGAATGTAATATTTCAATAACTATATAGGGGGTGAGTTTTATGCTTCCATTTATGACATCAAAAGTGCAATTTAATGAAAAAACCATACGGACTTTTTTGGGACTCAACAAAAGTGAAGATATGTCTGTGGGGGAAATTACAGAAAGTAAGAATATGACGTCCCTGTATTTTCCTTCCCTTGGAACAAGAAAAGAGAGAATAACCCTATCTGAAACAGAAGGCATAATTAACGGTCTTTCCACATTTGAAGGTTATATATTCACTTCATATCTTCCTGAAAGCAGCCGTATATTTTTAAATTATGACGGCACAAATTATGAATTTACCGAATTTACTGATTCCCAACCGGAACTTACAAGAAGATTTGCCTCTCTGTCTGACAGTATTCTGATAATTCCCGACAACATCATTTTTTACACAAATTCCAGAAGTTTTTCAAAGATATGTGTTTCAAGTGAATCCAGTGCAAAAAAAACCAGGGAAAAATTTGCAGAGGAAACCAACAACTCAGATATTATGGACAATGCGCAGATAAGATATATTGCATCATATACGCACAACAGCATTACATACAGATTAGCAAATTACTCCATTAACGGAAGTAAGGTTTTCTATTATTCAAATTTTGACACATCCCTTAAATCAGGTGATGTTATAAACCTTAAGATGACGGTTTTTTCCGATAGTGAAGAGGAAGATAGTGCCTATAAGGAATATGTTAGAAAAATGAAAATAGGTATCAGCGTAAAAATCAAAGACATTACATCAATAACCCATAGCACAATTAACGGTGATATAACAGAAACCGTTGGACTTATATTTGAAGATAATACTATTGACTGCGGAGGCTATAAAAACTTAAGAATATCGAAAATCACCGTTGAAAGAGGAATGCCTGTGCTTGAAAACATCTGTTCCCACAACAACCGTATCTGGGCAACAGCAGGCAATGAAATATATACGTCAAAACTTGGCGATGCATCGGAATGGAATGATTTTTCCGTAGATTCATATGGTCTGCTTCCTTATGCCTGCTTTAACACAAAAGCGGAAACAGGCGGTGTCTTTACAGGAATCATTCCATATGGCAACTTTATATTTGCATTTAAAGAAAATGCTATTCATAAAGTTCACGGAAATTCCCCTGATGAATATGCACTCTACTCAAAAATCTGCTCAGGTCTCACAAGCGGTTCAAATTTGTGTCTTTGCACCGGTGCAGACTGTATCATATATCCGTCATCTGACGGAATATACACATACTCAGACGATTTTCCAAAATGTATATCTGAAAAACTGAATTTTGATTTTACTCCTATTGACGCATGTTCAAACAACAGATACTATTATCTTCTGGCATCATATGAAAACAAGTGCATACTTTTTGTATACGACCTTAAAAGAAAAATCTGGCACAGTCAGGATGCCCCTGAAGATTCAGCATTTTTAGCATCTCACGGAAAAGATATATATCTTGCAACTAAGTCAAAAGTATTGCTGATTGACTCTGTTGCACCCGGTGAGGACAAAAAAGAAAACGTCTTTTGGAATTTTAAAATGAATTTTGATGACCGTCATTTTGAAAAAAGAGGATACGGGACAATATCCCTCAGATACTCACTCGAAAAAAATGCATCATTTACGGTAAGAACAATTTACGATGATAACACCAAAGGTGCAATTTGCGGAGCAATATATGACGAAAATCAAACCGACGGATGTACAATTATCATACCGGTCAAAAGATGCCGGAGGTTTATTCTGGAATTTTCCGGAAGAGGTTTTTTTCTTCTTAAAGGATTAAAACTAAAATTCTATCAGGGCAGTGAAATATAAATACTAAAAGTCACCCAAAGAAAGGAGAATTTATATTGGCTACATATTTTGACAAAAAGAAATTAATTGACGAAAACAAGGATCTTTACATTTCAGATTACGACAAAAGTCTGAATCCTGATGCACTTTCAGGAATCATTGAGCAGAAAAAAATATACAAAAATGCTCAGCAATCAGGCGATTACGTCAAAATGAAAGAAGCAAACGAAAAGGCAAATTCAATAAGAATGTCTCAGGGAAGTTATGACGGAGGAAAAGACGGAAGTGATTACAACCGAAAACCAAAAAACTATGAAATACGAAATCCCTCCGGATACACTTCGCCCTATGAATCACAAATCAACAAAGTTATTGAAAAACTTGAAAACAAAAAAGATTTCTCTTATAATTATGAAAGTGATCCGGTATTCAAAGCATATTACTCTCTGTATCAGAAACTTGGAAATGATGCATACGAAAGGGCTCTTTCGGAAAGTGCACTTCGTACAGGCGGTGTTGTAAGTTCAAGTGCAATTTCTGCTGCAAGCGGAGCAAAAAATCACTATAATTCCATGATAAGCGAAAAAATACCCGAACTTTTCCGCGATGCATATTCAAGATATAATGATGAATATGAGAGGCTATATGACAAACTGGAAGCACTTTCCGGACTTGACAAAGAATACTATTCACGCTATAGAGACACTGTCGATGATTTTGAGTCTGACAGGGAATATAATTACAAAAAGGATAAAGATATTCTCGACCAGAATATTGACATATACAAAACTGACAGTGATATGGAGTATAAGACAGCCAAGGATAAGGAAGAATTTGAGTATAAAAAAGAAAGAGACAGCATTGAGGATCTCAGAGAAGAACAAAAATTGGAAATTCAGAAAAACAAAAACATTACAGATGCTGTTATTAACCTCGCCAAAGCCCTTTACGGCAGAACGCCGATTAGTTCATCCGTTATAAACAATCTTTATTCATTAATCAGATAACGCAAAACTCCCCACTTTTTTATTAAGAGCGGGGAGTTTACTTTTTAAATGTTTGTGTTCAAAATATTTATTTGTTTTATATCTGTAAACTACTGATGTTTACCTTGATATACTTAGAATTATACACAATTTTTTCCACTTTGTCAACATTTTTTGCAAGTTTTTCTATTATATTATTCAAAATTTAAAGGTTTTATCCACATTTCATCGAAACAAAGAGTTGTTTTGCAAGTTATCGGTAGTCATCAATTCAGATTTTATAAATTTTACGTTTTTTATATTCATTTACAATGCATTAGAATTTTTGCAAAAAAGTATTGACATTTATTTTTGACTATGATATAATAATCAGGCTGAAACAATGATGGCCGAGTAGTTCAGTTGGTTAGAATGCCAGCCTGTCACGCTGGAGGTCGAGGGTTCGAGCCCCTTCTCGGTCGTAAAAATAACACTTACCATATCAGGTGAGTGTTATTTTTTTGAAATAAAAGGGGCTCGAACACCGTGGGGGTTTTTGCGTAAAAAAAGCAGGCTCAGCCTGCTTTTTAATTTATTCCATTGCTATTTTATCAATTTCCTGAAGAATTCTGTCTTTTTCTTCAACAGTTTGTGCATTTGCAAGTTGATCCTGAAGAGATGCTATTTTTTCCTCTTTTGACACCTTTGCGGGAGCAGATTCTGATGAATGTGCACCTTCAGATGTGGTTTTTTCTCCCTCGGAGGTATTTGCAGAGTTTTCAGGTTCAGAAGATTCGCCTGTTACTATAACTTCTTCTTCCTCTTCTTCGTCAAGCACATTTACTTCTATACCGTTTTCTATAGCATATTTATATGCAACACTGTCTTTATTACATGCAATTACAAGATTATGACATCCAAAAAATGCATCTTCACCAATTTCTGTTACAGAATCAGGAATTATTATCTCCTCAAGCCTGTCACAACCGCTGAATGCACCATCACCTATGCGGACAAGTTTTTCACCAAAACTTATCTTTTCAAGGGACTCACAATTGGTAAAAGCATGATTATCTATAGTTTTGAGTTTACTTGTATCACTCTTTATAGCGACTTCCTCAAGATATGAACAACCGTAAAAAGCACTTTCGCCAATAAAGGCAACAGAATCTGCAAGAGTAACCTGCTCAAGATTTGACAAATCATCGAATGAATACGGTCCTATATTTGTCACTTCACTTCCGACTGTAAGGTATACAACATCATCTGAATGTTCGCTCCAGGGCTTATCTTCTTCGTTGCCGTCAAACCCGTCAATTATTATTGTCTGGTCCATAACTGTCAATGTGTTTGAATGGAAACTGAATCCGACTTCCTTTGACACGTCTGAACTTACAACCTTTTCCTTTTTCGCTTTTTTTGCAGTATTTGTTTTTGTGGTTTTCACAAAACTTGTCACCAGATTATTCACAAGATATATGACAACAAATGCACCAATAATGATGAGAGCAACAATGCCAACCATTGCACCTTTTTTGTTTTTCTTTTTCCGGCGTTCTTCTTCTTTTTGTGCTCTTCTTTCTTCAAGGGATCGTCTCAGGGTTTCTGACTGAATCTCATATTCTTTTTCCTTTTTTGCTCTCTGTTCATCCTCATCACTAAGGATATTTTCATCTTCTTTTATTGAACCGAGAATCGCAGCCTTTTCTTTTTCAAAATCTTTTCCGGTTGCAATTTTCACAGTTTCTCCCGAAAGTGCCGCCTCATTTTCTTCAATCTTTTTCTTGGTGGAACTCACAGGATAATCACAATAAGGACATACAATCTCTGTGTCAGAAATTTCATTTTCACAATTGTAACATTTGATAATCTGCATAACCTTAACCCTTCTTTTCTTTAGAATTATGAGTTTTTAAATTTATCACTTTTTCTATAAGCAATTATATATATTAATATAAAGACAATCATTATGGTTGTCACAAAAAAAACTACACGTTCGTCTTTAGAGTCTATATACATTGTCTGATCGCTGGCTTTTTCAGTCTGCGTGTTCTGTCTCATTACAACTTTCGTATGAGTGTAGTCAACTTCATAATCATAACATACATCAGTGATCATTTTTTCGAGAATCATTTTCTCTCCTGCCGAAAGTTCTGATGGTGATGACAAAAAATATGTCCACTCCATTCCCGAATATATGGAATGGAATTCGTAAACACACATACCTCCTGTCTTGTACTCACTCTCAATATAGGCTACAGGGACATTTTGCGTTGCTTCACGCCACGTCATTTCAATTCCTCTGTCATTAACTCCGCTTTCCACAAGAGTTTTTTTGTATTCTTTAATTATTGTTTTTCGGTCTTCTTCTGACGCCAGGTTGTAGTCATACATATATTTGTCATACTTCTCATCGTCGTGCTTTTTTTGTTCCTTTGAAATATCAACACACTTTATGTAAATGTTCACATCATCAACGTCTGATGCGTAAAAATATACATCTCCCGGTATCATAACTTTTTCAACCCAGTCTTCATACGTATGGTTGAATTTTTTCAGCATTCTTGAAAATCTTGAGTCGCAGTTTTCCCGGGTACACACACCAAAGTCGTCAGGTATGTTTATGTTTTTTAATTTAATCTGATTAATTTCATAACTTTGTGCATATGCATTGGTACTTAAAAATGTGAATACTATCAAAAACAATATCAGCATCTTTTTTATTAGACGCATCCTATTCACCTCAATGATTATTCCGCCTGATAAAAATTAGACGTTATGCCGTCACCGCAATTAAGATATGTTATATTTTCATCCTTTGTAGTCACTATAATAAAATTTCCATCTGCAATATAGTTTCCGATTTCTGTGCTGGCACCATCGGTAACTAAATATACTTTTCCGTCTTTTGAAAACCCATACATCGTTCCGTCAGCACCTGTTACCTCTGCATCAAATTCGCTTCCTTCGGGAATATCACCTTTAAAAAAACCTGCATCATAGAAAAATATATATTTTCTGTCCAACAATTTTCCCTCAAATGTAAATTCGTCATCTTCAAAAGTCAGGTTGTTTCCGTCAAGGCTCCATTTTCCGGTTGTTTTTTTGCCCGAATCGTACAGTTCATATTTTCCGTTCGAATCCATTTCGAGATACGCGCCCTCATAGTCTGTTGAAAGAACAAACCTTCCGTCAATGTTGTTGCTTTTCTCGTGTTTGACACTGAGCATTACAGACATGATAATTGCGCATATAACAACAAATATCAGAGGTACAACCACCTTAAGAGTTCCTGCACGCCTTTGCAATGCTGAATCTTTACTTATAATGCCAGACATAGGTGATTCTTTTATTGTCTCTGTTTTTTCACTTTTGGAATTGTTTTGTTTTTCCATCATTTACCCTCCGGAATTTATTCCTGTTTTTCATAAAAAACAGGCGCAATACCACTGTCTGTTTCAGAATTTTCAATATTATAGTCAAACATCAAAAACCTTGACATGGCAGAATTAAGGGTTATGTCCATATAGCCGTTTTCAACTTCGTAATTACCACCATATACATACTTAAGGCCTTTGTTTTCAGACTTTTCATTGGTATCAACAAATTCTGCTTCGGCTTTCCCATCGGCTTTTATATTTATTGTCATTGTACCCGTATCAAATGCCGAAACAAAAGTGGAATCAAATCTGTCTGAATTTAAAACCTTTCCGAAATATACAGTTTTCCAGTCAATCAGAGCGTTATTCCACACCGCATACAAAGTGGGTTCTTCATCAATCGGAAAAAGAACAGCCACAAGTTCAACACCTTTGCTTTTTGCACTTTCCGATTTCTGTGACTTCCACCATCCGGATACTTTTTCACCGGCTATTGTCTGACCTGACACAGTTCCGTCGGGAAGAATCTGAATTGCACTGTATGCCTTTGATGGATCAGAGGTATCAACTTCACCTTTCAGAATATAGTTTCCGGGGATATCATGGCTTATGGTTTCTCTGAGCTTTTCTGATTTGTCCTTAACCTCATCCACATACTGTGAAAAATGCTCGCCAAGTTGCGCATTGCGGGTTTCTTCAATTCTTGTTTTTACAAAATAATCTATAACAAACACCGAAGCAATAGCAATCACAACAATTGCGGCTATCAGCACGATTATTATTTCTTTTTTCTTTCGGGTTATATTTTTATCAGTCTGTGCCATTAAAACTCTATATCTCCTTTACTACACATCCTACGCTATAATAACATATATATTCTACCACAAAGATGCTTCATTTGCAAGAGGAAAATGCTTCTTGGATAAACCTCTTGTACGATATGGTAAAAATAACACAAAGGCAAACAATGGTTATAATCCATGAAATCGGATATATCATATAAACAACACTAAGAGTCGGGTATAGTTTAAATATGGTCGTAATCCATACTACCCTTAAAATACACACTCCGAATACGGAAACAATCATAGAACTGAATGATTTCCCCATACCTTTTAAACATCCGCTTGAAACCGTCATTGCCGTGGCAAGGAAATGGCAGGAGAAAACCCACATAAGTCTTTCACACCCAATTTTTACTGCCTCCGGACTGTCGGTGATAAAAAATCCCACAAGAGTATGCCTTAAGGGGATTATTATCAAAGAAAGTATAACCGTCATTACAACACCGAGAAGATTTGCCTGACAGAACACGGTTTTCAGTCTTTCATATTTTTTTGCGCCTGTATTTTGACCTGCAAAAGTCATTCCTGCACTTGCAAAACCTTCTGCCACAAATCCCCCATACATTTCCATTGTAAGTGCCGCACCGTTTCCTGCAACGGCTGCACTTCCGAAAAAGTTTATGGACGACTGCATGACAACATTGGAAAGACTGAACATTGCACTCTGAATCCCCGCAGGAATCCCCAGAACCATTATTTTTTTAAATCTTTTGAAGTCAATGCGGATGTCTCCCGGTGAAATTCTGCAACAGTTATCACTTTTTACGAGAGTGTAGAGAACAAGCGAAGATGCAATAACATTGGAAATTACCGTGGCAATTGCCACCCCGTCTGTATCCATATCAAAGCCTATTACAAAAATAAGATTTAAAATAACATTTGCAATTCCGCCTGTTGCAAGGTAAATGAGAGGCCGTCTTGTGTCCCCCATTGTTCTTAATATCCCGCTGCCAAAATTGTAAAGCAGAACAAAGGGCGCACCGCAAAAATATATCTTCATATATTTTGAGGCATATTCAATGTTTTCCTTTGGAGTTCCCATAAGTTCAAGGATTGGTTTTGAAACAATAAAGCCCACTATACCAACCACTATTCCGCTGTAGATTGCGGTAGCAATGGCAGTATGAGCAAGATTTCCCGCCTCTTTCTCGTCGCAGGCTCCAAGCGCATGGGAAATAGCAACAGAAGCGCCGACAGAAAGACCTATAAAAAGGCATATTATAAGGTTTGTAAGTGAGGCTGTCGCCGTCACTCCGCCAAGAGCGTCAGCACCTGCATATCTTCCCACAACCACATTGTCCGCAGTGTTAAATGCCTGTTGCAAAATTCCTGAAAGAATTACCGGAATTGTGAAAAGTATCATCTTTTTCAGCATAGGGCCTTTTGTCACGTCAAGAATTTCGTTGTCTCTGTTTTTCCTGAAAAACATTCTATCGCCTCGCATTGAATATTAATACATGGTAATTATACCATTTACACGAAAAAAAGTCCACAATATATTTAACAATTTTTGTGGACAAAGGCAATTTCTTATGATATAATAATTACAGATTATGATATTACACTCAAAGGAGATGTGTGTATGAGAAGATTTATATGTGTGATTCTGACGTTGGTTCTTGCTCTTGGTTCTGCTTCTGCGTTTGCCTCAAATGACATCACTTTAAGACTTGACGGAAAACTTATCAGTTGTCCCGTTGCTCCTATGATTGTCAATGACCGCACTATGGTTCCTTTCAGGGTGATTTTTGAAGCCCTCGGAATTGATGTTGAGTGGAGCGATGCACTCAAAAAAGTGTATGCAATAGGTGAAGACAAAACAATCATCCTGACAATCGGCTCTGATAAAATGCTTATAAATGCTGATATCCACACTCTTGATGCTCCCCCGTTTATATCTGACGGTCATACTCTTGTTCCTGCAAGAGCAGTTTGTGAGGCTCTTGACTGCGTTGTCGGCTGGGATGGCGAAAACAGAGAAGTTGTTATAAGAACAAAAGATTATGTTCCGCCTGTTGAACCTGAAAATCCCGAAACACCTGAGAGCCCCGGTGTTACCGATACACCTGTTATGCCGGAAAATCCGAATTATACACCTGTTATTGATGATGATCCCGCATATATTAACAAAAACAACACAAAACTTCCGCAGGAAGTTATTGATTTGATAAACAAAGAAAGACTGGCAAACGACCTTGCCCCTCTCGCTCTTGATGCAAATGTTGCGAAAGTTGCATATGAACATTCAAAAGACATGGCAACATATGATTACATTGACCATACTTCACCGTCAGGACTTTCTCCTTTTGACAGACTTGATCTTGAAGGAATCTATTATATTACAGCAGCAGAAAACATCGGCTCCGGATTTATCACCGCAGAGGATGTTGTGAAAAGTTGGATGAACTCAGAATCCCACAGAGACAACATTCTTAATTTTGAATTCACTCACATCGGTGTAGGATATTATTTCGGCGGTCCCAATGGAACGTACTGGACACTGATGCTTATTTCAAGATAATATTAACAGATACATCAGATCAACGGGAATGTAAAACAAAGCGCGGATCGCCTGTATCCTGAATTATATCAAAACGGAGTGTAAAAAATTCAAGTGAATTTTTTACACTCCATTTTTATGCGAAAACTCAAATATGTTTTCCCAAGAAAAGCGGCTTCGCCGCACCGCCTGCGGCGGACGTGCGGAGCAAATTCGCTTTTCAAAAAAATTTGCACGGCAATATAATAAATTTTTTACTGTATAGAAACGAAGTTTCCTATACAGTAAAAAATAAGAGAATGTTAAACTATGATTTAACATTCTCTGTTTTTTAATAAGAACCGTTTCTTCCTCTGCCGCTTCCTCTTTTTGATTCCATATTGCGTTTGATGTCGTGCATCTTTTCGTCGCTTGCCTGTTTGAATTTGTTGAGTTTATCTTCAAAAGACATTTCAGAATCCGAATTTGAAAACCAACTGAATTCTTCAGGTTGCGAATGAAAGTCGGTTTCAGGAAGTCTTGGTGTGCGACTTTTCTTTTCAAACTTTGGTTTTGCAGGGCTTGTGCCTTCGCCTCTTTCCTGCATCACCTGCTTTATTGAAAGACCTATTTTACCTTTTTTGTCTGCAGGGAGAACTTTCACATCCACTGTGTCTCCAACTTTAACATGGTCATTTATATCCTTTACATAAGAAGTGGAAATTTCAGAAATATGTACAAGACCGGTTACACCGTCGCCCAAATCAACAAATGCTCCGAAATTGGTTATTCCCGTTATTTTTCCTGTAAGTATTTTACCTTCCTCTACCTGCATTGTAAAATACAGCCCCCTCGTTTATTTATCATTGGTGTTGATATACACTTTGTCGCCGGGTTCAACAAGCCCCAAAGTTTTCTTTGCGATTTTTTTGTAATTTTCATCGCTGTGCATACTGATTTTTTCTTCCTGAAGCATTTTGCTTTCTTTTGAAGCCTCTTCAATTTGTTTATTGACAACTTCTATCTGAGAGTTATAGTCGCCAATCTGTCTGAACACCCCAAAGAAAGCAGAAAAAACAAAATATGCCACTACTGCAAGCAAAAGACTCTTGCCAATATTAAATTTTTTCTTATTGGTTTTTTTCATCTTTTTTACTCCTGAATGCAAAATCACAGCAAAAAACACTATACACTCTAACATTATATACTATTTTTTTCAAGTTGTAAAGATTTTTTAATAAAAAAATTTAATTTTTCTTTGTTTTACTTTTTCCGAAAATCTTTTCGGGTAATTTTGGCATTATCAGAAACAATTTTTTCCTGATTCTTGCCGTCTTACCTTTTACTACAGATAATTTTTCCGTTAATTCTTTTCTTATATTCAAGCCAAATTTTAAAAAACAAGAACCAATCCGTTTCAAAAAAATCATTATGTAATTAAGACATTTCATAGTCCACATACTGAGGGTGCAAAAATACAGCGAAGCACCAAGAATTGCCCCTGCAAATTCAAACCATCTCACATCACCGTCGTTTTCTTTGTTTATCACACAGGAAAACAAGGTAAATATGATAGCACAGGTAATAATATCCTGAATGGCGACCATAGTTTTACCGGGCGTGAAACTTCTGCGGATTGCCCTGAATATATCAAGAATAAATCCCGACAAAGCACCGCATAAAAGAGTGCATACAAACACACGGATATCGTGATTTGTGTCAACAATCATCGACCACATAAATCACCTGAAAATCTTTGAAAGAAAAGATCCGCCATTCTTTTTTGGCTCAGCATATTCCAGAAGAACTATACGTCCGTTAACGGTAATTTCCCCCGAATCAAGATTAAGTTTTGAAAGGTTCATTCCTTCACCTTTTATCATAAGAATTCCTTTTGAAGTGTGGAGAACCACCTCTGATTCATTATAACTTTCCGCATTTTCCACTCCGGATATGCTAATCTTTGAACGGTTTTCCATAATAATATTGTGGGGAAGGTCTGCCTTGACATTTCTTATCATCTTTTTTTCGTCCATATTATCTCCTCCATATATTAAGAATAGTAAAATATATGAATAATATGGACAATTTATACGTGAAATGAAATTTAAAGAGGCTTATACATTTCCTTTGCCTCATCTTTAAGGACGTGTTCAGCAACAGAAAGAATTTCTGCTCTTAAAACCCTTTCACCGAAAGTCACTTCAATTATGTCTCCGATTTTCACATTCTGTCCGGCTTTTGCAACTTTGCCGTTAACCGTAACCTTTCCCTGATCGCAGGCTTCCTGGGCAACTGTCCGCCTTTTTATTATTCTTGAAACTTTAAGATATTTGTCTATTCTCATAATTCTCTCCGTATTTATCTTATAATTTTTATTTTTTTGCATATTTTCACAAGTTTATCTGCCTTGGGCAAAAGTTCAATATCTTCCTGGTTTATTCCTTTTAACAAAACAAGGGCTATAAGATAGAAAACCCCGCCTGCAATTATGGGTATAATACACGATAAAACTCTGCCTGCCTGGGATGTAAAGGGCTTTAACACAAAAATTACGGCCCCCATAACAAGTACCGACAAAAGAGGTTTTAATACAAGTTCGCCCACAGGGAATTTTATTTTCATGTGACGTTTCATATCAATTATATTAAGAGCGAGTATTACAATATAGCAAACCGTTGTTCCGATGGGGGCACCTTTAATGTTGACAGAGGGGTGCGCCACAAGAAAATAATTTATCAAAACCTTCAAAGCACCGCCAATCAGCATATTTTTGACAGGAACAACCGTATTTCCCGTTGCCTGAAGTATGGCATTTGTCACAAGAACCAGCGATACAAAAACTATGCCAAGAGAAAGAATCTCCAGAGTCTGTGCGGCATGGGTTTTCCCATACACAAGATTGAGGATAGGTTCTGCCAGAATGCTCATTCCCAAAGCACAGGGAAGAGAAAACAAAACTGTTATTTTCATACTTTTGCAGGTTGTGTGAGACGCTCCGTGAAAGTTTCCTGATGCATAGGCTGACGCAATGGCAGGAACAATGCTGACTGTTATGGCGTTTATCAAAGTGGGAGGAAGGTTAAAAAGAGGAAAAGCAAACCCTGAATATGAACCCCAGAGTTTATTCGCTTCCATTTCAGAAAATCCTCCTGCCTGAAGTCTTCTCATTATCATCGCCATATCAATGAGACTTGTGAGAGAAAACACAGATGCACCGATAGTTATTGGTACTGCAATTTTTATTAATTTTTTAAGAAGGGTTCCATCAGATTCACAAACTCCGGTTTCATCCTTTCCGGGATGAAGATTCTTTTTGCTTTTAACATATATAATTACAAGCGCAAAGCATCCGAGAGCCGCCCCGAAAGAAACACCGAAAACTGCGCCGGCAGAGGAATATTCAATTCCGTATCCAAGCCATTCTTTAATTGCAAATGCCGCAAAAAAACCTACAAGAAGTTTGCCTATTGCTTCTGCAACTTCTGAAACGGCTGTAGGAAGCATATTCTGATGACCTTGAAAATAGCCTCTGTATGCGCTCATAAAAGAAACAAAAAGCATCGCAGGTGCAATCGCCCTTATTCCGTGAGCGGCACGGGAATTTTTCAAAAGAACACTTGCAAAAAAATCCGCTCCGAAATAAAGCATCAAAAATCCGAATATACCAATCACGGATAACAGTTTGAAACTTACAGAAAAAATCCTTTTTACCTCATAAATTCTTCCCTTTGCCCTGCTTTCCGAAACCATTTTGGAAATAGCAACAGGAATTCCTGCAGTTGCGATGATGAACATCCATGTGTACATCTGATATGAGGTGGAAAAATATCCCATTCCTTCCTCTCCCAGCACATATGTAAGAGGAATTTTAAAAACTGCACCTATCACCTTGACAAGGGCATTGGCTATTAAAAGAATTATGGCACCATGCATAAAACTTGTGTTATTGTCCTGTTTTTGTGCCAACTAAATCCACACCTTTCATCTGTTATTAATTGAACATATAAAGTTATATACTTTATATTATAGCATATTATTTTAAAAAAAGAAATATTATTTTTATTATATTTAAAAGGAGACGGAATGAGGAAGAGACTTTTTTTCACCAAAGTTATGCAAATGGCGGCAAGTTTTCTCATTTTTAATATATCCGGACTACTATATAATATTTATATATCGCAAAAAATAGGCAGTATGGGTGTCGGAATTTTCCATCTTATAATGAATGTCTATTCCATAGGCATTAGTTTTGCCGTGTCCGGAATGAGTCTCACATGTACAAGGCTTATTTCCGAAAAGCCCTTGAATCAAGGATATTCCCAAAGTTTGCATATTATTAAAAAATGTCTGTGCTTATGTTTTGCGACGTCTGTTGTATCTTCATTGACAATGTTTTTTTCATCGGATTTTGTTTCGGAATATCTCATTGGAAACAAAAGTTGTGCTTTGGGAATCAAGGTCTTGTCCCCTGCCCTTTTATGCGTTGCAGTTTCAGGAGTTGCGGGCGGATATTTCACCGCCTTTGCAAAGGTGAGGGAATGTTTTTTCTCACAGTTCATCTCAGAATTTGTTTCCTGGGGACTCACGCTTTTTCTTGTGAGATATTTTCAGGAAGAAAACATGTATCTTGCAATCATTTATTCTTGTGCCATATCGTGCGCTGTAAGGGCAATATCTGACGTTTGCATGATGATTCTGTCTGCAAGATGCCACATTCAGAAAAAAGGAGACACAAAGTTTTCTGATGTTTTAAGGCTGTGTACCCCCCTTGCCCTTGGTTCATATCTGCGCACAGGGCTTTCGGGACTTGAAAACTTTCTTATTCCGAAAAGGCTTTCCCGCGGCGGTGACGGAAAATCTATTGAAACCTATGGCAAAATCAAGGGGATGAGCATGGGAATTATCATGTTCCCATCGGTTTTCATAAGTGCTTTTTCATCACTTCTTATCCCCGAAATTGCAAGACGTCATTTTGGTGGCGAGAAAAAATCTCTTGCCTACATATCTTCTCTTTCTCTTGAATACACATTGAAATTCTCTTTTTTGGTATCTTCAATTCTGTATTTCTGGGGATATGATATATCTTCGTTTTTCTATCCGGGGAAAAATGTAGGACAATATGTTACCCTTTTGTCCTTTCTTCCTTTGTTTATGTTTTCAGATTCTGTTTGCGATGCAATTTTAAAAGGGCTTGACGAACAGGTTTTTTCCCTGAAACTAAATGCCATAGATTCCATTTTAAGAAATCTTTCCATATTTTTTATTCTTCCCATACTTAAAGAAAAAGGATATATACTGATTTTATATGCAAGCGAAATTTTTAATCTCACTTTCAGTTTTTACAGAATGAAAAAAAGAACAGCCATGCAATTTCCTTTTTGCAAGGCTGTTCTGTTTCCCATAATTTCCATTGTTTTTGCAAAATTAATTGTTTCACATCTTTCTCATCTTTCGCCGCTTTTTGAAATTCTCATTTTTTCGGGAGCGTATATCGCAGTGTCAGAATTTATGAGTACACATAAAAAAATTATCTGATAATAATTCTTGGCTGAATCTGGTGACCGTCAAGAGCATTTTTAACGGTCTTTTCTATGAGAGTCATATCCGCCACAAGAGAATCAGGCTTTTTTATGGGATCATCCTGACGGAAAGGAACAAAATATATGTTCTTTCTTGCAAGAAGAGAACCTATGTTTTTTGCACCGGCTCCGAGACCGTCATTGGTGGAAATTGCAATGACCACGGGACGGTTGTTTCTTAAGGTTGCCTTTGCCGCCATAGCCACGCATGAATCTGTTATGGCGCCTGAGAGTTTTGCAAGAGTATTGCCTGTGCAGGGTGCAATTATGAGAGCATCCAGAAACGCCCCCGGACCAATTGGCTCTGCATCTTTTATTGTGTGTATCACCTTTTTATCTGTCAATTTTTCCGCTTTTTCTATGAAATCTTTTGCAAGACCGAATCTTGTGTCTGTGCTCCATGCAGTTTCTGACATTATGGGGTAAACGTCTGCCCCCAAAGAGATGAGTTTTTCAAGTTCTGTCATAACTTTGGAAAAAGTACAGAATGATCCCGTCAAAGCAAAACCTATCCTTTTTCCGATAAGTTCCATAGTTTTCCTTCCTTTCCCATTTCTTCTGAAATATTTTCAATGGTTTCGAGAATAATTTGTGCTCCTTTGGAGGGAGAATATTTTCCGGGAATTCCGGGAAGAAAAAGATAGTTTACACCCTCTCTTTGCGCCAATGCCTTATCCGCACCCCCCGGAAGTGATGCAATGTCTGCAAGAGGACATTCTTTTCTTATAAGTTTCAACTCTTCTTCCTTAAAAATTATATGAGGTACGGTATTGAAAATCACATCGGCTGTTCCAAGATGATTTTTCATTTTGCAAATCCTGACCCCATTCATTCCAAGGGCTCTTGCAAAAGAGAGGTCGGATGAGCGTCTTGCACACACGGTTACATTTGCGCCAAGAGATTTCAAAGTGAGAGAAAGAACTTTAGCGCATTTGCCAAAGCCTGTGACAAGCGCATTTGAACCAAGTATTGTCCCCGGCATATGCTTCATCACTGCTTCAATTGCGCCCTCTGCTGTGGGAACAGCATTCAAATATGCAAAATCATCCCTTTTGGCATAGTCATAGAAATTCAAATTTTCGGGAGGCAGAAACTTTTCTCCCACAACTCCGCCGAATATGAGAGTATCATCTTTAACATTTGTGTAAATCTTTGAAAGATACAGACACTCATCACAAAGAGGGGTGTTTACAGTTATCCCGTCTTTGGTATAGGGTATGGGAAGTATTATTACATCTGCTCTCTTTACCTCATTTTCAAAAGATTCCATATCATATTCTTCTTTTTTTGCATCAATGCCGAAGTTTCCGACATTACAGCCTTTTTCTTCAAGAATGCGGGAAAGATATAAAAATCTTTTGTCTCCACCTATAACTAAAACATTATTCATAAATCTTTTTCCCTCCATTTACATAATATGCTCCTTTTCCTTTGCCGGTGAATGACAAAAGGAAATCTTGAAAAAACCTTGCATTATTTGTCAAAGTATGTTATAATCTGCTTTAACAGTTTAATAAATGAAAGGATTTGAAATCATGAATTATGAAGTACTTGCCTTCGTTCTTTACTTTGTTGCAATGCTTTCAGTAGGTGTTGTGTTCTTCTTTAAAAGTAAAGGCAATGGCGAAAAAGAATATTTTTTAGGCGGAAGAGCCATGGGACCGTGGGTTACTGCAATGAGTGCCCAGGCATCTGATATGAGCGCATGGCTTCTTATGGGACTTCCGGGAAGTATCCTTGCTTTCGGTCTTGGCCAGGCGTGGATCGGAATCGGTCTTGCAATAGGAACAATTCTCAACTGGATTATCGTTGCAAAAAGACTCAGAAAATTCTCAAAGGCTGCAGGCGATTCAATCACTATGCCTCAGTATCTTACAAACAGATTTATGGCACAGAGTCCCGCCCTTAAAATTATCTGTGCCGTTGTTTTCCTCGTAAGTTTCACAATCTATGTTGCGTCGGGATTTTCAGCAGGAACAAAGGTGTTTACTCAACTTTTTGAAAATCTCAGTGAACAGACAGCGATGATTATTTTTGCGGCAATCATTCTTGTATACACATTCCTCGGAGGCTACAAAGCCGTTTGCTGGACAGACTTTTTCCAGGGACTTTTAATGCTTGTGGCAGTTCTTGCTGTTCCCATTGTAATTATATCTTTAGGTACAACAGATGCATCGCTTCTTAAAGAAACAGTTGTTGTTGGAGAAACTGAGTACACTTTTATAAACAATTTCTTCTCTGCAAGTTGGAAAGAGATTGTATCAGGTCTTGCATGGGGACTCGGATATTTCGGTATGCCTCACATAATCGTAAGATTTATGGCTATTGAAAAACCCAGCATGATTAAAAAATCAACAATTGTCGCAACTGTATGGATTATACTTGCTCTCGGTGCCACAATTGCTATTGCATATTTAGGAAGAATGTTTATTCTTGACGGCAAACCCTTTGCTGAATATCTCCTCATCGACAAGGGTAACCAGGAACTTATCTTCGTTGTTCTTGCAAGAAAACTCTTCCCTGCATTTATCGGTGGAATACTCCTTGCAGCGATTATTGCAGCATCAATGTCAACTGCAGATTCCCAGCTCCTTGTTGCATCTTCCTCATTCACAAGTGATATCTACAAACCCCTTATAAGAAAGAACGCTTCCGCAAAAGAACTTTTGTGGGTTGGAAGAATCGTTGTTATAATTGTATCTGTTGTTGCTTTCTTCATTGCAAGCAGCAAAGGTGATACAGCGGCTGCTATTATGAACCTTGTATCAAATGCGTGGGCACTTTTTGGTGCGGCATTTGGCCCTGTAATTCTTCTTTCACTTTTCTGGAAGAGATTTACATATAACGGTGCAATTGCAGGTATTGTTGCAGGTGCTGTGGTGGATATTTTGTGGCTTATGTATCTTAGTGCATCAACCGGAATTTACGAACTTCTTCCCGGATTTATTGCAAGTGCTGTTGTTGCCTTTGTTGCAACTCTCATTGACAAAAAACCGTCCAAAGAAGTCGAGGCAATTTTTGAAACTGCCACAAATCCTCAAAATGATAACTGATAATTAAAAATTCCTATAGAAAAATTGAACGGCTGCTAAAAACCAAATCGGGTTTTCAGCAGCCGTTTTTTGCTGTATAGGAAATTACGCAGAATTTAGTTCGCGAGATAAGATGTATATCAAATTACGCTCGCGACTTGGGTGCAGGCTCAGCCTGCTTTTTTACTGTATAGGAAACTTCGTTCCTATACAGTAAAAAATAATTATATTGCCGTGCAAATTTTTTTGAAAAGCAAATTTGCTTTTCAAAAATGCAC
>JAZQJX010000082.1:0-18005 GCA_045541875.1 Clostridia bacterium
CAAAGAATTTTCGGTGTAGTGTTTTTGCGACAGTGCGAGGCAAAAACACAGTAAATGCTGACGCATTTGCGAGTATTTTAACAAAGCAGTGGCGTAAAAACACACACCCAAAACGGGTTCGGATGCTGACGCAACTGCTTAACACAATACTTATTCTGTCTGATTCCTGTTTCCTGATCCCTAATCTCTATGTTGACAAATATACAGTATATAATGTATAATTATATCAGTTATTCATTACTGCAACTGCTAAAGGGGTGGAATTTATGCAGACAATTGCAATTATAACAAACAAAAAAAAGGATCCCGACGGCAAAATCACAAAAAAGTGTCAGGGAATCCTTGAAAGTAAATACAACGTTATTCTTTCAGACGGCACAGACGAAAAGGAAACCGAAAGGGCTTTTGAAAACTCCTTTGCCGCTGTAATAATCGGCGGAGACGGCACCATCCTTTCTTCTGTCCATGTTGCCGCGAAAAATAAAATACCCCTTCTCGGAATTAACATGGGACATATGGGATTTCTGGCAGATGTGGAAATCTCAGAACTTGAAGAGGCTCTTTTCTCTCTTATGGAAGGGAACTTTACAATAGAAGAAAGGTTTATGCTAAGTGCAACTCTTCTTAAAAAAGACGGACGAAAAGAAAAAATCAACGCCTTAAACGACCTTGTGATTTCAAGAGCATCATACACAAGAATGGTTGCTCTCGATGTCTGGATTGATGACCACTTTGCCGCATCATATATGGGAGACGGAGTTGTTGTTGCAACTCCTACAGGAAGCACGGCATATTCCCTCAGCGCAGGCGGGCCTGTTGTTGACACGTCACTCTCTGTTTCCATCATCACTCCCGTTTGTCCCCACACAATGGGTGCAAAGCCTATGATTGTTCCGGGAGAAGCAAAAATTTCCATAAGATTTAAAAACACATTTGATGATGTGTCAATGCTCACATCTGACGGTCAAATAGCCTTTGAAACGTCCGATGGAGATGTCATATATATCGAGGGATCGCCTCTCAAGGCAAGGCTTATAAAGGTGAGCGACAGAAACTTCTATGAAATCCTTCACAAAAAACTGCAGGGGTAACAACAACTGCCAAAGGAGAATATACAATGGTAAAATCGGAAAGACAGGAAAAAATCCTCGAACTTATAACAAATGAAGCAATTTCCACACAATCAGATCTCACAAGAAGACTCAACGAATGCGGATATAATGTCACTCAGGCAACAGCATCAAGAGATTTGCAGGAAATGAGAGTTATTAAAGTTTTGCTCAGTGACGGCACATATAAATATGCACCATCAAAAGATCCCGACATAAGCATCAGCGACAAACTCGAATCAATTCTCAGGCATTGCCTTACAGGAGCAGATTATGCCAACAACATCACAGTTTTAAAAACCATGTCAGGTGCCGCACAGGCTGTTGGTTATGCCCTTGACAGTTTTGTCTGGGACGAAATTGTGGGAACAATCTGCGGTGATGATACAATTATGATTGTGGTGAGAAACGAAAAGAGCGCAAAACAACTTTGCAACAGACTCTCAAAATATATTCAGTAAAAGATAGGGGATAATTCGCATTTGCGAATTTATGTTTGTTATGTTAAAACATCTTTCAATAAAAAATGTTGCCGTAATTGAATCGGCACAGATAGATTTTGAAAAAGGCTTTAATGTTCTTACAGGTGAAACAGGAGCAGGAAAGTCCATAATTATTGATGCCATAAATCTTTTAAAAGGCGAGAGAACATCCAAAGGTCTCATAAGATCGGGGGAAACTTTTGCAAGAGTTGACGGCGAGTTTGAAACAGATGAGGAAAGCGCAAAGAAGATTTCAGACATTCTCGGAAAAGAGGCTGAACAGGAAATCATCATTTCAAGAGAAATGAATATTGATGGAAAAAACACCATCAGGGTAAACGGTGTTCCCGTTAATCTTTCAATGCTGAAAGAAATTGGCGAACATCTCATAAACATCCACGGTCAGCACGACAACACTTCCCTTTTGTCGGTGAAAACCCACATTGATTTTCTCGACAAATTCATAGGGGATGACATAAAGGAAACGTTGTCTGATTTCAGACTCATTAATCAAAGATATAAAGAAGTTGTTTCCGAACTTGAAAAAGAAAGCGATGATGAGCAGGAAGTTTTAAGAAGAAAAGATATGCTCACCTACCAGACAGAAGAAATTGAAAATGCCGATCTTTACCCCGGAGAAGACGACGAACTTGAAAAAAAGAAACTTATGTTTGACAATGCAAGCCGTATTATGGAAAATGCTTCTTTTGCCTACGAAATGCTCTACGGTTCAGATTCGGGCAGTTGTCACGACCTTTTGTGGAGCGGGGCAAAAAAGATTGAGGAAATATCTGATTTTGACTCGCAACTTTCTTCTATATATTCAGGGCTTTCAGAGGCAGGATATCTTCTTGATGAAAAGGTGAGGGAACTGAAAACCTTCCTTGACCATTCATCATTTGATATGCAGGAGGCAAAAGAGACAGAAGAAAGACTGGAACTTATATACACACTGAAAAGAAAATACGGCAAAAGTGTAAATGACATTTTAGCCTTCTATGACAAGGCAATAGAGGAACTTGAAAAAATAGAAACGTCTGACGAAAGAATAAAAGAACTTTTAAACGAAAAACAAAGACTTGAAAAAGAAAGAGAAGAAAAGGCGAACATCTTGTCTGATATCAGAAAGACAAAAAGCAAAGATCTTGAGAAAAAGGTTATGAGACATCTTTCAGATCTTAACATGGAAAAGGTTTTGTTTGAGGTTTCAATTTTGCCCCAGAGCATTACTGAAAACGGGAAAGACTTTGTTGAATTTCTCATATGCACAAATGTGGGAGAGGAGAAAAAGTCCCTTTCGAAAATTGCATCGGGAGGAGAACTTTCAAGAATTATGCTTGCCATAAAGAACGTTCTTTCGGGCGTGGATTCAGGCATAACTGTTATCTTTGACGAAATTGACACGGGAGTCAGCGGAAGTGCCGCAAGAAAAATCGGCGAAAAACTCTACTCAATGTCAGCATCTTCTCAGGTGCTTTGCATAACCCATCTTCCGCAGATTTCATCTTTGGCAGACACACACTATCTTATAAAAAAAGAAGTTTCAGACGGAAGAACCCACACCTTTGTCGATCCCCTTTCAGGCGAGGGGAGAGTCGAAGAGATTGCCCGCACACTTGTTGGCAATAAACTGACAGAGGTTGCTTTGGAAAATGCACGTCAACTCCTTGAAGAAGCAGATGCCACAAAAAATGTTATAAGAAACAGAAAAGAGGAATAAAGATGAAAGAATACATAAGAAGAGACAAAAATAATTACTATCTTGACATTGCCGAAACCGTTCTGGAAAGAGGAACTTGCCTTCGGAGAAATTACGGCGCAATCATTGTGAAAAACGATGAGATTGTTTCAACCGGTTATGTGGGCGCGCCCAGAGGCAGAAAAAACTGCATTGACCTTAAGTATTGCACAAGGGAAAAACTCAACATCCCAAGAGGTGAAAGATATGAACTTTGCAGAAGTGTTCACGCAGAGGCAAATGCTATCATAAGTGCAAAGAGGGAAGAGATGATTGGTTCTACCCTTTATCTTGTGGGAAAATTTTTTGAAACAGGAGAACTTGTTCCCGACGCAACCTGCTGTTCAATGTGCAAACGCCAGGTTATAAATGCGGGAATTTCCAAGGTTGTTATCCGAAACACTCATGATGAATACACCATTGTGGATGTTAATGAATGGATTGAAAACGACGAGTCCTTAGACGGAAAAATGGGATATTAAGTCCGGTTTGTACGTGACGGATTGCATCTTAGTTTAAGAGTGAATATTATGTCGCAGGCATAATTACAAAAAAATTTGCATGGTAATATAATTATTTTTTCTGTATGGGAGCGAAGTTTCCCATACAAAAAAGCAGGCTGAGCCTGAAGCCTGAGTCGCGAGCGTAATTTGATATACATCTTATCTCGCGAACTAAATTCTGCGTAATTTCCTATACAGCAAAAAACGAGAGTTTCCCGAAACTTTTGGGAACTCTCTTTTAAATTAAGAGGTGACTAACAGTGAAAAAAACATATGTAACTTCAATGCCGAACCACATCGGTGCCTTTCTGAAAGCAAGCAAATGCTTTTCAAAACTCGGAATAAACATCACCCGTGTAAGTTATAATAAAGCGGTTGATTCACACACCTTGTTTATAGATGTTCAAGGCTCTGAAGAACAGTTAAACAGGGCAGATGCCGAACTTGAAAAGATTGGATATCTGCAAAGCAATTCGGATAAAACAAGCATAGTCCTGATTGAATTTTGTCTTGCAGACATTCCGGGAAGTGTGACAAATGTTCTTGAACTAATAAGTAAATTCAGTTTCAATATTTCTTACATAAGTTCTCAGGAAAACGGAACAGATTTTCAGTATTTCAAGATGGGACTCTACGTTGATGACTATGATAAGATTGCAAAGTTTTTAAAAGAGGCTGAAAAACTTTGCAAAGTCAGGGTGATAAATTATAACAGCAGCGAAAAGGTGTATGACAACAGTATATTCTATAACACATACGTTTCAGGTCTGACAAAGTCAACGGGACTTGGCGAAAATGTCAGAGACAGCCTTTTGACACATGTCAATCTTGCAATGCAGACTCTTGACGAACAAGGTCTGTCGCCATACCGTACCTTTGACAGTATCAGCAAATTTGCAGAACTTCTGGGAAAATCAAAAGGAAAAAACTTTAATCCCAGAATCAGCACCCACAAAATTACCGATGATACTGAAATAATTCTCATTGAACCCCCATGCGGAAGCAACACCATAATCATAAAGTCCGGAGACGAAGTTCTCTTTATAGACTCCGGTTATGCCTGCTATGCCGATGAAATGGCGGATGTGTTAGGAAAAGTTCTTCCGGGTTTTGACAATATGGAAAAAACCATTCTTGTCACCCACGCAGACGTTGACCATTGCGGTCTTTTGCCCCTGTTCGACAAAATCATCACAAGTAAAAAAACTTATGACTGTCTGAAAAACGAATATGAGGGCAAAGACGGCTACAGAGAGTCTAATCCTCTTCACAAACCCTATATAGGCATTTGTAAAATCCTCACTTCATATAAGGCTGTTAATCCGGAAAAAATCACTCCCATGTGGGACAACAGGGATAATCTGACAGAACCCCTCACTCAGATTGGTTTTTTTGATTTTGGAAAACTTCATTTTGAAGTGTACGAGGGAAAAGGCGGACATCTGAAAGGGGAGATTATTTTGATTGACTATTCAAACCATATTGCAATAACGGGCGATATTTATATAAACACCCACGGTCTCACACCTGAGCAATCAGAATATAATCAATATGCTCCGATTCTTATGACGTCGGTTGACACAAATCCATCCCTTTGTCTTGAAGAAAGAAATGCCATTATTCAAAGGCTGGGCGTTGGAAAGTGGCAGATTTTCGGTTCCCACGGATTTAAAAAAGAATATTGCGTCAATAATTAATTCAAAACAGATTCTGACGAAAATTCTTTTTCTACTATATAATCCATGAAAGTTTTAAGTGATTTTGACATCCATTTATTTTTGTGACAGATAAGTTGTTTCCATATTTCTATGTTCATATCACAAACATCAAGGTAACACAAATCCCCCGATTCAACAAAACTTTTTGTAACAAAATCGGGCAAAAAGGAAACCATGTCACTTTGTGCAATGAGGGATGTTATCATATCGGTTCTTCCGATTTCAAGAACAGGAGATATTTCAAGAGACTTTTTTGCAAGTTCCCTGTCGAAAACCTTTCTGTACCCCTGACCGTATTCCGTCAGGATAAAAGGCTCATCTATAATGTCGTGAATGGAAATGTTTTTTTCCTTTGCAAATTCCGACTTTGAATTTGCCACAAAATGCATTGAAAGGGGTTCTTCTTTTACGATTACATAATCTTTATTGTAGGAATGACTGTCAAGTGTTATGATAACATCTGCCTCGTTATGGTCAAGCATATCAAACATAACTGAGGTGTCGGCAGTTGTAAACTTCACGGAAATTCCCGGGAATTTTTGGTGAAAATCTATGTAGTCTCTGCTTATCATATCGTCACAGACAGAATCAGGAGTGACAATGTGAATGTGTCCCTTAAGTTCCTTTTCCTGTTCAAGATTTTCCTTGAATTCATCTGTAAGTGTGCAGATTTTATGTGCATAAAAAACAAGTTCGTGTCCCCTTTGGGTAAGATTTACCGTGTGATTTATTCTTTCAAACAAAAGACACCCCAGTTCTTCTTCAAGTTGCTTTATCTGAAATGACACCGTTGACTGGGAATAACCAAGTTGGTCTGCCGCCTTTGTAAAACTGCCAAGTTCTGCAACATGAATAAAGGTAATTAAATTGCGAAGTTCCATATTAATCCTCCACCATCGAAAATTTCGATAGCAAACATTAAAACCATTTGTTTGACTAATCTTTGTTTGTATTATATACTATGTTACAGAAAAAAGCAATACCCGGAGGGAATACAAATGACAAAAGCACAACTTTTCACAATCGTTGCTCTCTGTATCTATGGGATAGCAATGGCACTTATCGGATGTTTCAGTTACGGTAAGTCAAAAAGTCTTGACGGATTTATAATCGGCGGAAGAAACATCGGAGCATGGGCAACTGCCTTTGCCTACGGTACCACATATTTTTCCGCTGTTGTTTTTGTTGGTTATGCAGGTCAGCACGGATGGAACATCGGAATAGGAAGCATCTGGATCGGTATCGGAAATGCTGTTTTAGGCTGTCTTCTTTCCTGGATTCTCTTTGCAAACAAAACAAGAAAAATGACAAAAAAACTCAATGCAAGAACAATGCCTGACTATTTTGAAAAAAGGTATGCTTCAAAAGGTATGAAAATTCTTGCTGCGGCAATTATATTTATTTTCCTTGTTCCCTATTCTGCAGCAGTTTACAAAGGCCTCGGTTCACTTTTCAGTGCAGTTTTCCCCGGTGTTGAAACCTGGGTATGGATGCTCATCATTGCTTGTCTCACAGCCGTTTATCTTGTTGCAGGGGGCTACATTGCAACAGCCTACACAGACCTTGTTCAAGGCGTTATTATGATTGCCGGGGTTGTGTGTCTGATTGTTGCTGTTCTTGGTCACGATACAGTCGGCGGAATTTCGGGACTTATTGAAAATCTCAGAGCAATTCCTCAGGACGGAAAACAACTCACAAGCATCTTTGGCGGTTCTTCTTTTAAATTCCTTTGTGTAAACATTATGCTCACCAGTTTCGGTACATGGGGACTTCCTCAGATGATTGGCAAATTCTATGCCATAAAAGACACAGCGGCAATCAAAAGAGGTACTGTCATTTCAACAATTTTCTGTATTGTTATAGGCTGCGGTGCATATCTTGTCGGCTCTACATCAAGACTCATTCTTGGCGGAAATCTTCCAGCCGGCGGTGTTGACTCTGTCATCCCCACAGTTCTTATGGAAGTTTTGGGAGGAGGAACCCTTGGAATTATTCTTCTTGCAGTTATAATGGTTCTCCTTCTTTCTGCATCAATGTCAACTCTCGGGGCAGTTGTTTTAACATCTGCATCAGCAGTTGCAGTCGACCTTATCCCTGCAGTAAGAAAGAAAGAGACAAAATCCAAAACACAGATGGTTCTTACAAGAGTTCTTTGCCTGGTGTTTGTTGCATGTTCGTTTATCTTTGCAACACAAAACATTCCTATCATCGTAAGCCTCATGTCTTTTTCCTGGGGAATTGTTTCCGGTTGCTTCATAGGACCTTACATCTGGGGACTTTTCTCAAAGAAAATCACAAAGATTGGTGCATATTCAGGTGTTATTTCAGGACTTTTGGTTGTTGGAATTTCAACCCTTGTTATCTCTCTTAATTCGGGATTTGGCGCAGCAGCAGCAAAATCACCTGAAATGGGAGTTTGTGCAATGGCGGTTTCTTTTGTTGCAGTTCCCCTGATAAGTGCTTTTACCAAAAACAAAGACAGAGAAAGAATTGATGAAATCTTTGAATGTTATAACGAAGAGTGATTTTTTGAAAAAACTATTGACTTTACCACATTAAAGTATTATAATATGTAATATCTTAAATGCGTTTGAGCAGAAACAAGTAGTTCCGCAAAGATCCTTGAGAGAGTTGCCGGTTGGTGCGAGGCAATGGAAGAGA
Organism: Clostridia bacterium; assembly: GCA_045541875.1. Classification (GTDB taxonomy): domain Bacteria; phylum Bacillota; class Clostridia; order UMGS1810; family UMGS1810; genus RGIG1828. The sequence goes on from JAZQJX010000082.1 coordinate 8,212, forward strand.
CCGGAATGAATTCATTCTGTTAGCAGTGCGCTGAACGAAAGAGATTTCAAGTAGGATGCAACGGGTGCTCCCGTTATAGAGCTAAGGTATGAAAGTACCTGATAAGGCCACAACCGTGAGGAAGTGGCGAACTGAGGTGGTACCACGGAAATGATGTTTTCGTCCTCTGTATCCTTAAGGGATTACGGAGGACGTTTTTTGTTTTATAAAATAAATATCCCCAATATCCCGAAAAAACTTATTATATAGGAAGGATGAAGAAAATTGGCTCAGAATTATTATCAGAAAGAAATTGAAACCATGCCCCTTGAAGAAATGAAAAAACTTCAATCGGAAAAGTTAGTAAAACAGGTTAAACACGTTTATGAAAACGTTGAATACTACCGTAACCTCATGGATGAAAAAGGTGTTAAACCGGAAGATATTAAAGGAATTGAAGATTTGCACAAACTTCCTTTCCTTACAAAAGCAGACCTGAGAGATGCATATCCCTACGGACTCCTTGCAAAACCTCTCAAAGACTGCGTACGTATTCAGTCCACATCGGGAACAACAGGCAGACGTGTTGTTGCATTCTACACACAAAATGATATTGACCTCTGGGAAGACTGCTGTGCACGTGCTATTGTTGCCGCAGGCGGAACAAATGAAGATGTTTGTCAGGTTGCCTATGGCTACGGTCTTTTCACAGGCGGTGCAGGACTTCACGGCGGATCTCACAAAGTCGGCTGTCTGACTCTTCCCATGTCTTCGGGTAACACTGAAAGACAGATTCAGTTCATGCAAGACCTTAGTGCAACAATCCTTTGCTGTACACCGTCTTATGCGGCATATATCGGTGAATCTCTGAAAGAACAGGGCTACGGTCCCGATGACATTCCCTTAAAAGCCGGCATTTTCGGAGCAGAACCCTGGACAGAAGAAATGAGAAAGAACATTGAAGAAACCCTTGGCATCAAAGCCTATGACATATATGGTCTTACAGAAACATCAGGCCCGGGGGTATCCTTTGAATGCTCGGAGCAGACAGGTATGCACATTAACGAAGACCACTTCATTGCAGAAATCATCAACCCCGACACAGGTGAAGTTCTTCCCGAAGGTGAAAAAGGAGAACTTGTTTTCACTGCCCTTGACAAAGAAGCCTTTCCTCTTTTGAGATATAGAACAAGAGACATCTGCGTTCTCTCAAGGAAGAAATGTTCCTGCGGAAGAACTCTCATAAAAATGGCAAAACCCATGGGAAGAACTGACGATATGCTCATCATCAGAGGTGTTAATGTGTTCCCAAGTCAGATTGAGACAGTTCTCTTAAACGAAGGCTATCAGCCAAACTATCAGATTGTTGTTGACAGAAAAAATAACACAGACACCTTTGAAGTTAATGTGGAAATGTCTCCCGAACAGTTCACAGACAAAGTGGGCGATGTTCTCACAATGGAAAAAAATCTTGCAAACGCAATGAAAACAATGCTCGGTATCAACCCCTCGGTTCATCTTGTTGCTCCAAAGACAATTGCAAGAAGTGAAGGCAAAGCAGTTCGTGTTGTTGACAAACGTAAGTTAATTTAAGAAAGGGGATTTTATAAATGGCTATAACACAGTTAACAGTTTTTGTTTCAAATCAGAAAGGTTCTCTTGTTTCGGTAACAGACATTCTTGCAAAAAACAATGTAAACTTAAGAGCCCTTTCCATTGCGGAAACTGAAGATTTCGGAATTTTGCGCCTTATTGTAAATGATGTTGACGGTGCAAAAAAAGTTCTTGAAGAAAACGGATATCTCATAAAAGCAGTTGATGTTGTGGGTGTTAAAATCGGTGATGAACCGGGAAAACTCACATCTGCCCTTAGCGTGTTGGATAAATCAGACATAAATGTTGAATATCTTTATGCTTTCATGGCAAGGACAGAAAAGCATGCCTATGTGGTTCTTCGTGTGGAAAATAATGAAGAAACCGAAAAAGCACTGACAGATTCAGGATTTAAAATCATAACACAGGCAGACATTGACAAACTCTGATTTTTTACTTTATATAAAGGAGGATTATTATGCCGTATATTGAAGCAAAAATCTCTCTCCCTCTTTCTGACAGTCAGAAAGAAGACTTAAAATGCGGATTTGGAGAAACAATGAGCCTTATTGGAAAACCCGAAGCCTTTTTAATGGTTAATATTGAAGATAAAAAGGATTTGTGGTTTGCAGGTGAAAAACTTGAAAAAGGTGCATATGTGTCTTTGAGTCTTCTGGGAAATTCCACATCTGAAAATTATCAGAAAGTTACAAAGGCAATATGTTTGCTTTTATCGGAAAAACTTGGAATTGAACCCGACAAAATTTATGTTACCTATCACCCCGTTTCAGACTGGGGATGGAATGGTTCTAATTTCTAAATTTATTTATTTATTAAAAACCCCACTCAAGTGTAATTTTTAAATACTTGAGTGGGGTTTTGTTTTTTTACTATTGAAATAAAATCTTAATTATTCCTCTGTTTTTGCATCTATTGTTTCATTTGTTTCCTGATTTTGTGTTTCTTCCTGCTGCTGTTCATCTTCCTTTTTGGTGGAAGCAATGGAAACAACTTTAACACCGTCTGCAATTTTCATAACTCTCACGCCCTGTGTCACTCTTCCGAAGGTGCTGATTTCATCTGTTGACATTCTTATGATAACACCGTCTGAGGTTATGCTCATCAAATCGTCTGTTTCTTTAACAATAACCATACCTGCCAGAGGTCCTGTTTTGTCGGTGATGTTATAGCCTGTAACACCCTTGCCGGCTCTTGCCTGACATTTGAATTCTTTAATGTCGGTCTTTTTGCCGTAGCCGTTTTCTGATACGGAAAGAACTTCACAATCGTCGTCGCAGACACTTCCTCCGATAACAAAGTCACCGTCTCTTAATTTAATGCCTGTTACACCTGTTGCACCTCTTCCCATGGGACGAACGTCTGTGTGAGCAAATTTAATGCACATACCGTTTTTGGTGGCAAGGATAATATTGTGGTTTTCTTCTGTGAGAACAACTTTTATAAGTTCGTCTCCCTCTCTTAAACCAATTGCAATGATACCGCCTTTTCTGTTGGTGTCATATTCATCAAGTCCTGTCTTTTTTACAAAACCGTTTTTGGTTATCATTGTAAGATATTTGTTTTCCTCAAATTCAGAAATAGGAATCATTGCAGTTATCTTTTCATCTTTTTCCAATGGGAGAAGATTTACAATTGCAGTTCCCTTTGCCTGTCTTGAAGATTCGGGGATTCTGTAGCCTTTGAGTTTATACACTCTTCCTGTGTTTGTGAAAAACATAATAAAATCGTGGGAAGATGCAGTAAAGATTGTTTCTACAAAATCTTCTTCTCTTGTGGCAAGACCTGAAATTCCTCTTCCGCCTCTGTGCTGAACTTTGTAGGTGTCTGCAGGAATTCTTTTGATGTAGCCATAGTGTGTCATTGTGATGACGCAGTTTTCTTTTTCAATAAGGTCTTCATCATCAATAAAGTCAATGGCAGGCTCAAGCGTTGTGAGTCTTTCGTCACCGTATTTGTCCTTGATTTCTGTGAGTTCTTCTTTTATTTTTTCCATAAGTTTTCCGTGATCTGACAAAAGAAGTCTGAACTCTTCGCATTTTTCCACAAGTTCATTATATTCTGTTTCAATTTTTTCACCGTTCAGTTTCTGAAGTTGTCCAAGTCTCATATCAAGAACGCTTTGTGCCTGAATTTCACTCATTGAAAATCTTTCCATAAGTCTTTCTTTTGCATCATCGTAAGAATTTCTGATTATGGTAATAATCTCGTCGATGTTTGCAAGGGCAATTCTTAAGCCTTCTAAAATGTGCATTCTTGCTTCTGCTTTTTCAAGGTCATATTTTGTTCTTCTTGTAACAATTTCTTCCTGAAATTTTATGAACTGATCAAGGATTTCTTTCAGTCCCATTGTTTTTGGTTTTCCATCTTTTATAGCAAGCATATTTATGGAAAAACTGTCCTGAAGACGGGTAAATTTGAAAAGTTGATTGAGAACAACCTGCGGATTTGCATCTCTTTTTAAGAAAATTTCAAGTCTTATTCCCACACGGTCTGATGAATGGTCTTCAATGTCGGAAAGTCCTTCAATTCTCTTTTCCTTTACCATTTCAGCAATGGATTCAACAAGGAGTTTTTTGTTCACCTGATAGGGAAGTTCTGTGATGATGATAGAAGATGTTCCGTCTCTTCTTTCTTCAATTTCCGTTTTTGCTCTGATAATAATCTTGCCTTTACCTGTTGTGTAGGCACTTCTGATGCCTGATCTTCCCATAATTGATGCACTTGTTGGAAAATCAGGACCTTTTATGTATTCCATAAGTTCTTCAATACTTATTTCAGGATCATCTATCTGTGCAATAACTCCATCCAGCACTTCTGTAAGGTTGTGGGGAGGAATGTTTGTTGCCATACCTACAGCAATACCTGAACTTCCATTTATGAGTAGTGTTGGAATTCTTGTAGGAAGAACAAGGGGTTCTTTTCTTTTTTCATCAAAGTTTGGAGCAAAATCAACTGTGTTCTTATCAATATTTTCGAGCATCACATTTGAAAGTTTGCTCATTCTTGCTTCTGTATAACGGTATGCAGCCGGAGGATCGCCGTCAATTGAACCAAAGTTTCCATGACCGTCTATAAGTTGATATCTCATAGAAAAATCCTGAGCAAGTCTGACAAGGGCATCATAAACCGATGCATCACCGTGTGGATGATATCTACCTATAACATTACCTACGGTTGTAGCAGATTTAAAGTATGGTTTGTCATATGTTAAATGTTCTTCATACATTGAATAGAGAATTCTTCTGTGAACAGGTTTAAGACCGTCTCTTACATCAGGAAGAGCACGGGATACTATAACACTCATTGCATAGTCAATGAATGCTTCTCTCATTCTTTTTTCAATGTCTATATCTACTATTTTCTGAGTATCAAAATATTCTTCAAAATGAGACTCTTCATAATTTTTATTTTTTTCCATTTATACTTCCTCCATTACACATCAAGGTTTGTTACATACTGGGCGTTTTCTTCAATAAATATTCTTCTCGGTTCAACTTCATCACCCATCAGAATACTGAAAATCTGATCTGCTTTTTCTGCATCTTCCAGTGTAACTTTCAGAAGAATTCTGTTTTTTGGATCCATTGTTGTTTCCCAAAGTTCTTTCGGATTCATTTCACCAAGACCTTTGTAGCGGCTGATGTCTACTTTTGCATTCAAATCTCCTTCTTTCATTTCTTCACTTATTCTGTCTCTTTCTTCATCGCTGAATGCAACCTGTGATTTTTTTCCTCTTGTAAGTTTATAAAGAGGTGGTTTTGCAAGATAAATGTGTCCTGCTTCTACAAGGGGTTTCATAAATCTGAAGAAAAATGTCAGAAGAAGTGTCTGAATGTGAGATCCGTCAACGTCGGCATCGGCCATTATGATAACTTTGTCATATCTTAATTTTTCAATGTTAAACTCTCCTGCAATTCCTGTTCCAAGAGCCTGAATTACGGGAGTGAGTTTGTCATTTCCATAAACTTTATCTGCTCTTGCTTTTTCAACGTTGAGCATTTTTCCCCAAAGAGGAAGAATTGCCTGATATTTTGAATCTCTTCCACTCTTTGCACTGCCTCCCGCTGAATCTCCTTCGACTATGTATATTTCTGTCTTTGTGGGATCTTTAACAATACAGTCTGTAAGTTTTCCGGGAAGTGAGGATGAGCCAAGGGGAGTTTTTCTGTTTGCTTCCCTTGCTTTTCTTGCAGCAATTCTCGCTCTTGATGCAAGAAGTGCTTTTTCTATTATTGCTCTTCCTATCTGAGGATTTTCCTCGAGAAAATCGGTAAGTTTTTCTTTTACCATATTTTCCACAAGTCCTCTTATTTCTGAATTTCCGAGTTTTGTTTTTGTCTGACCTTCAAACTGAGGTTCTTCTAACTTTACAGAAATAACTGCAATGAGACCTTCCCTTGCATCTTCTCCTGTTAACTCTTCATCATCTTTCATAAGTTTATATTTTCTTGCATAATCAACCAAAACTTTTGTAAGGGCAGATTTAAAGCCTGTTTCGTGAGTTCCTCCCTCTGTGGTTGAAATGTTATTTGCAAATGATTCTATAACCTCATCATAGCCTGTATACCATGAAAGGGCAACTTCTGCAACGGAGCCGTTTTTCTCTCCGCTTACATATATTACATCTTCATGGATTTTTTCTAAAGTTTCTTTTCTTTTTTTCTTTTCATCAAAAAGATAGGATACAAAGTTTTTGATTCCTCCTTCATACTGAAGTGTTTCAGAAACTTCTTCTTCTCCTCTTTTATCTGTAAAAACAATTTTTATGCCTCCGTTTAAGAAAGCCTGTTCACGAAGTCTTTTTAAAAGAACTTCATATTCATATTTTGTTTCTTCAAAAATTTCGGGATCTGCCCAGAATGTTACTTCTGTTCCTGTTGTATCAGTTGTGCCGATTTCTCTCACTTCACCCTGTGGCACACCTTTTGAATAGGTCTGATACCATATTTTTTCACCGTCGTGCACCTTTACTTCAAGTTTTGTAGAAAGCGCATTAACAACAGACGCACCAACACCGTGAAGACCTCCCGATACCTTATATCCTCCACCGCCGAATTTTCCTCCTGCATGAAGAACTGTGAAAATAACGTCAATTGTGGATATTCCCATTTTCGGATGAATGCCGTGGGGCATACCTCTTCCGTTATCTCTTACGGTTACGGAATCATCACTGTTTAATGTAACATCAATTTGTGTACAAAAACCTGCAAGGGCTTCGTCGATTGAGTTATCCACAATTTCATACACAAGGTGATGAAGACCTCTTATGGAAGTTGAACCGATATACATACCCGGTCTTTTTCTTACTGCTTCCAGTCCTTCCAGTATTTGTATTTGATTTTCATCATAATTGTTATTTATTATTTCTGTCATAATCTTTTTCCTTTCATTATTTCAAATCAAATATATTTGCTCTTTTAGAAAGTGTCTGAGATGATATGGGTGAAATGTAAAGTGTTTGTTTTCCTTTTTCTTCGGTGAGAATGTATGACCTTGGTAAATCTTCTTCGCTTACATTTACAACAATATTATTTTTTGATGCTCTTTTAAAAAATTCATTTGTAATTTTTGAAGTTGAGGTGTTGTCTAAATCAAAAATCGCAACAATCGTTTTTTTTCTCACTTCAATATCTGCTCCGAGATGAATATACATTTTCTCACCTCTTTTCCTCTTTTATGACTTTACCATTTTCTACTTTGAAAACATAGCAGTCTTCATCAAAATAATCTTCTTTGTCTGTGCAGGTTATAATAACCTGCTTATCTTTTATTTTTTCTATAAAAAACTTTCTTCTTTCAACATCAAGTTCACTTAAAATATCATCCAAAAGAAGTATGGGTTCTTCTCCTGTTTTTTCTTTTATGATGTCACATTCTGAAAGTTTAAGTTTCAAAACACAACTTCTCATCTGCCCCTGAGAACCGAATTTTTTTATGTTTATATCATTCATAAATATTTCAAAATCGTCTCTGTGAGGACCTTGCTGTGTCATTCCTTTTTCAATGTCACGCTGTCTTGATGAAAAAAGTTCATTTTTAAAATTTTCCTTATCTTTATAATCACCTTTTATGCTTGGTGAATATTTTAATTTTATAAATTCCGTTTTTTCATCTTCTTTTCCTATGTTATTTACAGTTTCATTTATTTTTTCTATTGCCTTTTCTCTCATTTTGCAGATTTCCACGCCTATTGATGCTAATTTTTCTTCCCATATATCCATGGTATCGGCAATATTTTTATTACCTGATTTTAAAAGATTGTTTCTTTGTTTTAAAACTCTGTAATAACTTATGAGATTTTTAAAATATGATGGTTTTATCTGACTTATAAATGAATCAAGAAATTTTCTTCGCTCTCCCGGCCCTTCCTTTATTAAAGAAAGAAAGTCGGGAGTGAAAATTACCATTGAATAAACACCTATAAGTTCGCTTAATTTTTCAATTTGTACACCTTTTAACTTTATGCTTTTTTTATCTGATACAAAAATATATGAAGAATCAGTTTGTCCGCCCGATTCAAATTCTGCTTCTATTTTTGAATAGGGCTTTCCAAAATTTATGATTTCATTTTCTCTTAAAGATCTGAAAGATTTTCCGCTTTGAAAATAATATATGGCTTCTATGATATTTGTTTTTCCCTGTCCGTTTTTTCCATATATTATATTTGTTTTTGGAGAAAATTCAATTTTTTCATTTTCATAATTTCTGAAGTTTGTAAGATACAAATTTTTTATAATCATTTTACTACCTTCATATAAAAATCTTCATCTTCAAATTTTATAAGTATTTCATCTTCTGAATATATTTTTCTTCCTCTTCTTTCTTCTTTTTCGCCGTTTACAAAAACAATTCCTGATTTTATCATATCTTTTGCTTCTGCTCCGTCAAAAGAAAGTCCTGCAAATTTTATGAGTTGGTCAAGTTTTATATATTCAGTTGTGATTTTAATTTCATTCATAATTTTTCTCTTTTCAAAAATCAGTTTTTGTTTTTAAGTTCCATGGGAAGAACCATATAAAGATATGAATCTCCCTCCAGGGGTTTAATAACAAAAGGACCTCTCATATTTGTAAATTCAAAGTTTGCATATTCATGTTCAATACATTTTAATGCATTTAAAATAAGTTTTGAATTTACACCAATTCTTAAATCATCACCATATTTATCCACTTCTGTTTTTTCACAGAAATTACCCATTTTTGAAATACATTCAACTGTAATTTCAGAATTTTTAAGTTTTAAGATAACAGGAATTTTAGGATCATCATAGTTAATGATAATTGATGCTCTTTCAATCATTCCTCTGAAATTATCTACATTTATTTTTGCATGAATATTTGCCTGAGGGGGAACGAGTTTTCTGTAATCCAAAAATTCTCCCTGCAAAAGTCTTGAAGTTATGGTAAATGAATCATATATGAACATTACACATGAATCATCAACCTTTATATCAACAATTGTAGAATCATCTTTTAAAATTTTTGAAATTTCAGATAATACTCTTCCCGGAACAACAAATTTTAAATCATTTATATTGGTTTCAGGGATAATCTGATTTCTGAGAGCAAGTCTTGTACGGTCAATTGCAATTGCCTTTAAGTTGCTTTTGTTAATTTCAAAGCAAATTCCCGTAAAGATGGGTTTGCTTTCATCATCAGATACGGCAAAGAGAGTGTTTTTAATAATATCTTTAAAATTTTTGGAATAAATTCTTATAAATTCTCCATCTTCTACCTTTGATATTTCAGGATAACCTTCGCTTGAAAGATAGAGAATGTTAAAAAGTGTATTTTCACATACAATTTTCATTTCATTGTTGTCTGTTGTATAAAGTTTTACTTTTCCTTCAGGAATGTTTCTTATAATATCATAAAAAATTCTTGAATCTACAATAAGTGTTCCGCACTCTTCAATGTTTGCATCAAAAATACTTTCAATGCTCATATTTCCGTCAGAGCCGGTAAGTTTTATTTTATCTGTTACTTCAATTTTCATTCCCTTTAAAATGTCAACGGGATTGTTGGGAAGTATTGCTTTTGAAACTGTTTCAATAGATTTTAAAAGTAATTCTTTATCACATGAAAATTTCATGGTTTTCTCTCCTTGCTATTAAATAAATTATAATAAATATATAATATAAATTCAGTAGTAGTATTAATAGGTGTGTTGGTTTGTGGATAACCCTTTTTCTTCTTAATATG
>JAZQJX010000083.1:0-20164 GCA_045541875.1 Clostridia bacterium
ACAAACTCGCTTTAGCGAGTTTGAACTTTAATGAATCCCAAAGGGATTCATATCATGAAAACTGCGTTGTCATTTCATGGCGAAGCCATTTCATGTGCCGAAAGGCACATTTCATTCGGTGAGTTTGCAAAACAAACTCACCGCTAAACTCCATTTTGTATCTTTTTTCTTAAACAAAACTGTTCAGATAAAGGTTTTACCTTTTCATCTGAACAGTTTTTTGGCGTGGGTTTATTTATTTTTTATTTTTATCGTACAATTCCAACACTATAAAGAGATAGGAAAAATTGAATTGAAATTGGAAAATCGAATGCGACCCGCAGGGTAGCACGACAGCCCGAAGGCGTACAAAGGTACGTCGAGGGTGAGATTAGACAATTTCAAACAATTTTTACATCTCTTCCGGGAAGTATGCGTTTGTGCAGGCGCGTTTTCCTGTTTTATCCATAACTGTTATTCTGAAATATCCAAAATCTTCGGGAATATCAAAAACTGCACTTGTAACGGTTTCACTGTTTTCAGGATATCTTACCTGAGCGTGTCTTCCGCCGTGGTTACAATAAATTTTAACAGCAGGAGAGCACTCAACGTGCACCTTTCCGTCTTCCACATAAAGTTCATATATTTCCGGCCCTTGAGATGCATAGAAATTGCCGTCTTCAAGGGCTTTTGTTATGTTGCGGTATTCAAGGTCGGGAGATTTTATCATGGTGAATGCCCTGAAGGAATCGGTGTAGGGTGAGTCTTCAGAGGTGGAATGATTATCATCTGCTCCTATGCAATAGATCTTTTTTCCACCTTTAAGCATATCGTCATAGACTTTAAAGTTTTCTTCGTCATAGCCTGCGGCATAGCTTCCGCCGTTGAATATCTCCATTGCGTGCATTCCCGAATACCCCATATATTCAGGATAGTTTTCCTGAGACCAGACGGGATGATTGTAGGTTACGAAAAAACCTTCGTCCCTTGCAATGTTCATCATTTCGGTTATGCCCTCGGAACCATAGCGGCGTTCATAGTCGGGCTTATTCTCGTCGAACTTTACAAATTCCCTGTTTGTCCACGCATTTTTGGTGGTGATATACTTGCTTCTATGCCACATGGGTTGAATTTCATTGTCTTTTTCAAGAGCAATGGCACAGATGTGGCACACTTTCATATACTGATCGGGTTTGTCGGTAGGCTGTTCAACGCCGTATTCAATACCGGTCAAAGCAAGAAAACTTTCATCTGTCAGGTCGTGATGAGGAATAAGCATATCATGGTCTGTGTAGGCAACAATTGAATAGCCGTGTCTTTGGTATATGTCCTTAATTTCTTCCGGTGTTTTCTGACCGTCAGAAATGGTGGAATGACAGTGAAGATTTGCTTTGTAGAAATTTCCGCCTTGGGGAAGAAGATATTTTTTCATGTCAGACTCCTTTTATATAGTCAACTGCAAAGAACGTATCTTTATCCATAAGATATGTCACAAATTCAAACTCGCCCTCTGTGAATCCTTCAGGCAAAGCACCTTCTATTTCACATTCTGCTCCTATTCCTGCAAATGCCTGAATGCTTTTTGAATATGTCTTTATTAGTTTTGAATCCTTATAGATACAAATCAGAACTGATGCATTTTTGTCATCTTCTGTCAGATTGTTTATAACAATTTGTGCATCAAGGGTTGAAGTCTCTGAAGATACTGAAATTTCAGAGGTTGCAATTCCGAATATCGGCGGACACACATTGAAAACAAAAGTTCTGTCACCAAAAGATGATGCTCCGAGATTAGATTTCATATTTGCAAATGAAACCCTGCACTCTTCTCTTCCTGAAAATTCCGCAAGGGGTGTGATGCAGGCAGCGTTTTCGTCTGTGTCAAAATAGAAATCAAAGTCCGCATCTTTTCCGTCAATCGTGAAGGTTACATTGTCTTCAACAAATGCAGGCATTGTTTCGGAAAATACGAATTTTGCAGTTCCTCCCGACAACGGAAAGTCTGAAAGCCCCTCTGTGGTTTCGCCGTTGATTTCTGTGTATGGGGTGATTGTATAACTTTTTGCAAGTTGGGAAATTTCAACATTGTCAAGATAGTATTCAGACTGAACTCTGTCCCAGTTCTGGGCGATATACACATATCCCGGTGTGCCGGAATTTGCATCCATAACGCCATCTGTTACAACCTGAATGTTATCTATGTATACATCATAAATTAAATTTGCCACATCCACAACAATTTTAACGTTGTGCCATTCATCACCCGTAAAATCAAAGTTTCTCAACTTCGCATATGATGCAGGAAGCCCTGTTAAACTTCCATCTTTTTCAAGGAAGGGGCCGTTTATGTAACTGTCCACATTACCCTTTTTGGTGTCAACATACAAAAGTCTTTTTCTTGCCGCCATATCGGTTTTGATGTCATAGGTAAGATACATACATCCGCCCTTTGAAAGTTCGTTCTGGAATGCCCACTTTGCGGATTCGCCCGGAAGACCGATTGTACGGCGTTCTGTCGCTGTGATTTTAAGGGTGTTGTCAACATTTTCAAATTCTCCGGATGCAAGACTTACATTGAAAAACTGCGTTGTGTCATAGGCGCTTGTTCCGTCAAAAGTGAAGTCATCCTGTGAAAAAGTTTTTACCTTTTCAAGATTTGCAAATTCTTTTGTAATGACATTTGATGTCATTATGGGGGTTTCATAATCGTCGCCCGAGAAAACTTTCACCTGAATTTCGTTTTTCCCTGCAACGCTTTCAACCGTAAACCCGTCGTCAGTCTGTGTTGCCTGAACTTCTTCTCCGTTCAGATAATACTTAACATCGCCCATTGCAGAGACATCTTCACAGATGACGCCGAGCTTTGTGCCCGGCAAGGTGTCATCTGAATATGCTCCATCAAAGGCAATTGTGATTGCATCTTCTGCAAATGAAGGAAGGGCAAATGCCTGAACAAGCATTAATGCCGTAATAATTAAGGTTAATATTTTTTTCATCATCTGCTCTCCTCCTTATTTCTTAATTGCGATAATTTCCGTATAGGAATTCCATTTATCTATCGTGTTTCCGTGAGCCTGAAGTTTGATATATCTTCCCGATACATCCATGGGGAAAGATTCAAGTTCGTTTGACGTACCGCTTGTCTGTCCGGAATATACAAGTTCAAAGGTTTCCTGATCGTCTGATACATAGATGTCAAATATCATTCCTCTTGATTTACCGTCATAGACAGAGAGAAGAAGTTTGTCAAATTTGGTCTTTATGCCATAGTCAATGATGATATACTCATTTCCGCCCTCTGCTGACCATCTGGTATCGTAGTTATAGTCAAAGAGATTTTCGGGAACGTTACCGTCATTTGAAGATTCCATGTAGGAAACGGGTTCTGCAACCTTTTCAATGTCAAAGACATAACTGAACTTTGTGAGTTCGGGTTTTTTGGTGAGTTTTATGATTCGGGCAAGAGAATCATATGCAAGAGTTCTTGAAAACATATCTGCGTGATCTGTTGCCGATATATAGAGAATTCCGTCTTTTTCAAAGGGTGCTCCGACAAATGTTGTCCATACACCGTTTACTGTTGCCGAATTTGAATTCAGGCTGAGAACCTTTGTGATTCCCTGACCGGTTATGGTGATATCCGAACCGTTTCTCTGAATGTTCATACCATTTTTCTTCATATCTGCTTCAGAAAGATAGGGAACAGAATCTTTTAAAACGGTTGGATGAGTTGTATATTCAAAGAGTCTTCTTGTTCCGTCATATACATATACATCCCCGACTCTTTCAACTCTCTCATCTCTTTTGTATGAGATTTGTGCGGGAGTTTCGCCATCTGCTTTTGATACTGTGTATGCACCGGGAGTGAGACGCGCATAGAGTGCATTTTCTTCTGCATTAACTTTCACAACAACGCTTGTTCCATCTGATGTGATTTTCCAGTTGCCCTCTTCAAGGTCTGTTATGAGAACACACATTGTGTCATAGCCGTTGTTTCTCACGTTCAAGTTAAAGTTTGCAGAATTTTTCTCTCTTGATTTTGAGAAAAGAACGGTTCTGTCCATTACGGTTACGCCTGTAAAGCCTGACATATCTTCCTTAAACATGGGAAGATCGGGAAGATTTTTCTTTGTGTCGGTTACATACATGGCATTTAAGAACAAATCGCTTTCTGATGCATTTTTCGGAGATACTTCCACTCTCCAGTCGCATTGCTCGTGATCCTGACCTGCTTTGTCGGGGTTTGGATAGTTCACACCGTTTACATAGCTTTCAAATCCCGGTCCGCCAACTGTTGAAATAACCATGTTATTTCCTTCGGGAAGAAGAGTGTTTACAACAAGTTCCCCTGAATGACCATAGCCTGTTCTTTTTATGACTGTCTGATTGCCTTCTGTTTCAGGTTCGCTGATTGCCTGAAGGTTCCAGGTTTTTTTAAAGTTTTTGTCAGATGATGTCACGTTATCATAGCAGATAAAGGCAAGGGGATAGTCGTTGTTGAAAAGGTTCATTGCAACCATGGAACGAGTATAGCCTTCAATCTTATCGGAATATGCATTTGTAAGGTCGGTTTTGAGGTAGGTAAACTCAGGTGTTTCTTCGTTTGGCCCGAGATATTTGCTCTCTGTTTTTGCCTGATCGGGGTGAGAGAGAAATTCGGGAAGGAAATTGGTGTTTTTCTCAAACATCTGACCACCGTCATTTGCAAATTCTTTGTCTCCAAACCATTCAACGGTGAATTTTTCATTGGGGTCAAAAACTGTGAGACAGTTTTGTGAAATGGTTCTTCTGTAGTAGTTATAATTGTGTTCTGCTCCCCATCCGCCGTTTACGCCGGCATATGTTCCGCCGTGGCCTGTGAGAACCCCTTTATAGTAAATCTGGAAGTTTCCGATGTCGGAATGTTCGTGGTCATGGTCTCCAACGAGTTTTTCCTGACCGTTCATAAACACCATCGCTGTTTCCGAATCTATGCCCTCTTTCCATGATGTTCTCATAAATCCTGCCGTGAGCGGATATGATGTGAAATATGAAAGAGGAAGTTCTTTTCCTTCGTCATCGGGGTAGGCATATCCTTTTCCGGGATCTAAGGTGAGGAGGGTGAGAATACCGTTATCATAGTGAGTTGCACCGGCAGAATATTTCTTCAGGGCAAGTTCTCTTATGTATTCACCTCTTAAATATTGGTTGTCATTGTAGTATGCACCATAGAGGAAGGCAGGATATGCGGTAAAGTTGTAGGAAGGTCCGAGGCTTGGTGTGATATTAAGATATGAGTCACCATCTTCAAACCAGAAACCTTGGGGAAGTCTGTCATGAATCCATCTCATAGATGGTTTGTCAACGTTATTTCCCATAACATCCTTAACGCCCATTCTGTCAAAGATTATTGCACAAAGCTGTTCCCAAGAAAGACGAACGGAACCGTAGGCACTTCCTGCAGAATGGTTTCCGCTGTCGTTGAACATTTTTCTCGATTCAAGCATATGCTGGAACAAAAGTCCTGCAACAAGGTTATACATTTCAGGATCTTCATCAAATACTGCAATTGCACAGGCAAGCTGATAGAAATACACTTCACCCTCACCGCCGTGACCTGCAAAGATTTCGTAGGTCTTGGGAGGATAGCCTATTTCCATTTGTCTCATGGTTCTTTTCATGCCTTTTATGATGTCTGCTTTGTCTTCATCAGTTAAAACATCATAGCACCAGTCATAGACAAAGGCTGCGGCTGAAATTGCCGTACCCATACTTCTGGTTATATCACCAACAGATCTGTCCCAGATGAGAGAATTCAGAAAATCTCTTGTGTGGGCAATAGTTTCTCTTGCATGGTCTTCGTCAACTTCGCCGAGAAGATACATATAGGCTCTGCATTGAAGATTGAATGCAAGTGCAAGGTCAACGTTGTTTTGTCCGCCTTTATCGGGCAAATTGCAATCCATTTCAACATTTGCTCTGTAGGCAACCTGATTGTACATGGTGGAAAGTGCAGGATGAGACGCATTCTCTTTTAATTTTGGAATTATATCCTCTGTTGCAAGAAGTCTCGGATGGGTATTTGCAGGGGGATAGAATGGTGGTGCATCATAGGAAATCTCTTCCGCATTTTCCATGGTGGGAAGATCGTCTTTTCCCTCAGGTGCAAAGGTTGCATCTTGTGTCAGAATAAATTTGTCAATTTTAAAACCGGGGTCTCTGTGTTTAATCATATATTCAAACACTTCGCCGCCATAACTTCCCTTTGCAACCTGAACCCATTGATAGTTGGGGTTAATCTTTACATAACGCACCTTATAGTTTGCAACACCCGAATATTTTTCCCAGAATGAATAGTTACCTGAATTTGTACATTTAACCCTCATCCAGAGATAATATTCTCCCGTTTCTTCGTCGGGAATCTGTGCTTTAAAATGCATTTCCACATTTTTAACTTCATCTGCTGTTCCTGCATAGGCGGCTGCAGTTGAAAGAAGTGCGAGTGTGCCTGATGCATCAGGTTCTGAAATTACCGCCGCCTCGGCGGAATATTCAATCTCTTCTGCTTCAACAATCAGGTTTCCGCCTTTGACTTCAGGCGTTTTTGCCTCGGGCAAAATCAGATTTTCATTTTTTATGAGTCCATAATACTCCATTTCAAAGGCGGACACATTTATCTGTGAAAACATTAAACAAATCAAAAGAAATATTGATGTGATTTTTTTCATAGTTATTCCCCCTTCTCATTAATCATAGATGGCAATCATCTGCATATCGCCCGATTTTGTGTATATCAGAATTTTCTGCTCTGACATAAGACTTCCCGGAACTGCACGAAGTTCTTCTACCGATGCTTTTCTGACCTGAGATTGTTTTGAACTTACTTTTTCGTATCTGTAGGTGGGAACAGATGCAGACTTCATATATGTTTCGATGGTTACTGTTTCATTTTCTTCATCTTCTGCCCTGATTATCATACTTTCATCATCTGCCCAGATGATTTTTCCGTAGATACATCTCGTTCTTGTCTCATATTGAGCCGCTGTCGGGTTGGAAGTGTAGCCGGGAAAACTTCTTGTTTCCTGAACAAATATGAGTTGAGGATTAACCATCAGATCTTCGGTGTTTATTTCAAAGGTGATAATGTCACCTTGTTTTGGCAATGTTCCGCCCTCGCCTATTGAAAGGGTGGTTTTTTCGCCATAGTACTCTGCAGGACTTCCCTTATACATTCCGCTGATTTTCACAAGTTCATCTCCGTCTTTCATCACTTCCGATACAGAGTCAATCATAAACATTGCACTCTCTTCGGTGAATGGCTTTGAAACGTCGGAATCGGGAATGATGATGAAAGAAGCAACTTTGCTGTCCTTTTTAAAGCCGTATGCTTCAAAGGTGTAGGAATGGCTTCCTGCAAGATTTACGATTGTGTAGAGAGTGTCATCATCTCTTTTTGCCTCAGATGGTACTGCAAAAACTGATGTCTGCGGATTTGTGAGGATTTTTCCCGCAAAACTTCTTGTACTGCCCGAACGGTATTCGGAAGTTTTTGAATAGGAGCTTTCGGGGAATGCAAAAAGACCGTCACATTCTTCGCCGGATGGGTTTGTAAGATACAGAGTTTCAATGAGATTATCTCTGTTTTTCTTGAATCGTACAGGCTGACGAACAACACGCCCCGATTCTTCCCTTCCTATATATGCGCCTATGTCTTTTCCTTTTATAACCTCTCTTTGGTCACCGAGATAAAGTTCAAGCCTGTCACATAGGGTGTAGGATTCAAAAACTGCACCATCTGTGAACATTCTCACCATCATTTTGTCTGCGCCCTCTAAACCTTTTCCCGATTTTATGTCGGTGAGATAGCCGTTGAAAATCATTTCAAAGGCTGAAAAGTCAATGTCGGACACAAGGCCGTCTTTGTTGAACATAATTTTCATTTTTCCGCCTATTTTGAGCTTATCAAATTCGGAACTCTGAAAAAGTGAACGGGATGATGTGTATTCTGTTCCTCCGATGGTCAGGATGAGCTTGTCGTCGCCAATTTCGTAACTGTCAAGAGTTCCCACCGCAGAGTCAACGGATACAATAATTTTTGTTATGCCGTCTTTGACTCCTTCTGTTTCGGGAATTCCGGGGCCTTTGTCTTTCTTGAAAACATTGAGAATTACCCCTTCTTCAAGAGATGAAACAGAAACGGGCTGACCTTTGATGTTGGTGAAAAGTGCGTCTTTTCCGTCATAGTAGCCATTCAGGTCAATTACGGTTGTGCCTCTGTATTTGGGATAGATGATATTGTCAATGAGTGCATCAAAAACAAAGGATTCATATGCTTCAATAAGAACAAAATCATATGCACCGTCCGAGTTGTTGTCTATGACAGAAAGATTTCCATCAAGTCCTCTTTCTCTCCAGGGTGTGAAGATGCTCTCATCATAGGTTTTGCAAAGGGCACCGTTATAGAAAATCTTAACATCTGATGCAAGTCTCAGATTTTTTTCTTTTTTGCCGTCAAGATACAAAATACCTTTGGTTGAAAAGCCTTCAATAACATCTGATGTGTAGCTCAGAACTTCGTTGTCATAATTTTCAATAAAGAGCATGCGGTTTATGCCATCTTCTTTTGCATAGTAGGCATCAACTCTCTGACCGAAAAGGTCGGAGGGAGAAAATGCTTTTATGTCAAATGTGAGAAGAGTCTCCCCAACAATGATTTCATTGTAGGCTACGGGATTGGAATTGATTGCATTGGACCAGTAGGTAGCATTTACAACATCCCATAGGTGATGAATATGCATATATTTTTCAAGATAGTCTCTTCCTCTTGTCACATAAGTGTAGGTGTCAGCGTATTTCACTTGTTCCAAAACAGGCACATTCAATGCGCTTTTAAAAGCCGATGCCACGGCTTCTGCCGTCACATAGTCGTTGGCATATTGAGGATTGCCGAAATTCAGATCAAGAGATGCGGCAACAGCCAGATATCCACCGGGATATCCTCCCATTGTTTCTGCTTTTTCACCATAGCCAAGAAAAGATACCATGGCTTTTGCAAGTTGAGCGTATGTTATATGTCCGTCAGGGTTGAAAAGTCCGCCACCGACGCCGTTCATGATTTTTGCACCGTAAACCGTGTCTGCATATCCCGCAAGAGAATAGTCAACATCTGTGAAATATGCACTTTTCTCTGCCACAGGCTCTGCACCTGACAAAATAATGTTTGAAAAACATCTTGCAAGATTTATTCTTGAAATTGCTTCTTTTTCTCCCACATCTGTGGGGATTATGCCAAGGGATTTTGCAAATTCAAAGTCATGTGATGCAGAATTTACAACTTCCTCTTTATTTTCCGCAAACGTACTCATACAAAACATTCCCGAAAGAAGAGTCAGCACGAGAAAAAGACTTATTACTACTTTTTTATTCATTATTACTCTCCTTCCGTAAGTTTCATTGCAGAATATATGATTTTTGCCGCCTCTGCTCTTGTCATACTATCTTTGGGGCAAAACATATCCGAGCCTCTGCCCGAAATTATTTTCGCTCCCGAAAGCATATCTATTGCTTCTTTTGCCCAGTCGCTGATTGCATCTGAATCGTCAAATGCTTTTCCTTTCTTTTCGGATGTGTATCCTTTCGCTTCAAGGGCTCTTGCCACAATGGATGCCGCCTGCTCTCTTGTGACATTTTCATTTGGTGCAAAAAGACTTTCTGAAATTCCGTTTATGATTCCGTTCTTCACTCCGTAGGTCACATAGGGAACAGCCCAGCCCTCTGTATCCGAAAAAATCTTTTCTTTATCCGCAGGGGTTCCGAAGAACGCAGAAATCAGGATTTTTGCAAATTCTGCTCTTGTAACTGTATCAGACGGTGCAAAATTTTTCTCTGATTTTCCGTTTATTGCACCTATTCTGTAAAGATTTGAAACAGATTCCTCTGCCCATTCAAAACCGCCAAGGTCAGCAAAAGGTGTTGTGAGATTGGGAACATATCCCCCGTCTTCTCCCACACCGCCGATTACTGCTCCGACAACTTCGCCTGACGGCTTTTCGGTGGTAAATCCTCCACCGCCGCCACCGCCTCCGCCTCCGGAGGAACCTTCATCACTTGAAGACTTGAGTTTTGATGCGGCAATTTTTTTGAGATCGGACAAGTTTTTCGCGTCACTTGTCTGCATTGCCTGACAGATTTCATTTTCTTTTTTGCTTTTTGAAATCTTATCAGCATCTATTCCGGCATCTTTATACTCCTTTTTATATTTTGAAAGAAATTCCTGAACGTGACCGAAACCTTTATATTTATAATTACAGATGAGATTTGTCAGGACAAGGTCATCAAACTTTTCTTTTATATCTGATATTTTTTTATAATCGCCACCAAGAATACCTGTGTTTACTTTTTCAACACCCTCATCCGAAAGATTTTCAAGATAATCTTCATAAAGCGGAGTTTCAAAAACTCCGAGGGTATCTGCAAAACTGATTTTGCCGTCTGCTATGAGATTTTCATTTCCTTCTTTATAGGATGCAAGACAAAGAGCATCACTTAAGATGTCATACATTTTCTGAACATCTGCCTCAAAGGGGGCAATATCTGAAAGAATGTCTGCAAGAATCTGTTTATCTGTTGTTTCAAACACCAAAGAATCTGCAAGAGAATAGGTTTCATATGCTTTCTCTATGTATGATTCCATATCATCCCCATTCAAAAGTTCAATGACTCTCTCTTTTTCTTCTGTGAAATAGAATTTGAATTTTGATGATTCAAAACCGTCTTTTTTGCTGACGGTAACCTCATATTCTCCGCCACCGAGAGACAGAGTATCATACATGGGAACGTCTATTGAGAAATCGTCTTTATCTGCAACTGTCTTTATGTAGTAGGAAACAGCATCACCGTTATCAAACACTTCTGCCTTTTCATATCCGGGATTTGTTATAAGAACGGATATAGTTTCTCCCTTCTTTGCGGATGTTATAACTTTTATAACATTGTTTTCGGCATCTTTCAGTTCAACTGTTGGTGCAGCGTATGCGAAAGATGTCACCAAAAATGAACCCGCAAGACATGACGCCAGTAACTTTTTCATCATATATTCAACAACCTTTCTTCGGTGAATTTTAATTATATATTACTTCAGTTTAATAATCCTTGCCAACGAATCATAAGTAAAACTTCTTCCAAAGAACTCTGCAAAATCTGTTGCAGGAAGATACAAAATTCCGTCTTTTTCAAATGGTGCCCCCTGAATTGTAACAGATGTTCCATCTTTTGTACAAACATTGGAATTCATTGTAAGAGATGCCCTGCGTCCTTTTGCCTCAACTGTGATTTCATTGTCGCATCTTTCGATTATCATACCGTTTTTCTCCATGTCTTCCTCTGAAAGATATGGGACGGAGTCTCTTAAAACTGTCGGGTTTTTGGTATATTCAAACAACCTTCTTGCACGGTCATATACATACACATCTCCAACTCTTTCAACTCTTTCATCTCTTTTGTATGAAATTTCCTCAGGTGTTTCACCATCTGCTTTTGATACTGTATATGTACCGGGGGTGAGACGCACATAGAGTGCATTTTCCTCACCGTCAACTTTCACAACCACGCTTGTTTCATCTGATGTGATTTTCCAGTTGCCCTCTTCAAGGTCTGTTATGAGGGTGCACATGGTGCCGTATCCGTTGTCGCGGACATTCAGGCTGAATCCTTCATTAACCTTTTCTCTTGTTTTGGAGAAAAGTACAACTCTGTCCATAACTGTTACGCCGACAAATTTTTCACTCTCTTCCATAAACATGGGAAGTTTTGGAAGGTTTTTATTTGTGTCGGTAACATACATTGCATTCAGGAAAAGGTCATCTTCCGATGCCGTCTTTGGTGATATTTCAACTCTCCAGTCGCACTGTTCGTGGTCATAACCTTCTTTGTCGGGGTTGGGATAGTTCACGCCGTTAACCCAGGCTTCAAATCCCTCTCCGCCAACTGTTGAAATTGTCAGGTTGTCATCCTTTGGAAGATAGGTGTTTACAACAAGTTGTCCCGAATATCCGTATTCATTTCTTTTTATGACCGTCTGATTGCCTTCAATCTCCGGCTCGTGAATTGACTGAAGATTCCATGTCTTTTTAAAATCTTTATCAGATGACGTCACATTGTCATAACAGATAAAGGCAAGAGGATAGTCGGTGTTAAAAAGATTTATGGCAACCATAGAACGTGTGTATCCCTTAATCTTGTCTGAATAAGCATTTGTAAGGTCTGTTTTAAGATAGGTAAACTCAGGTGTTTCCTTGTTTGGACCTGCATATTTTCCTTCGGTCTTTGCCTCATCGGGGTGAGAAAGGAATTGAGGAAGGAAATTTGTGTCTCTCTCAATTTTCTGACCACCGTCATTTGAAAATACATAGTCGGGACGGAACTGGTGAGAAAAGACTTCGTCAGGATCAAAAACCGTGAGACAGTTCTGGGAAATGGTTCTTCTGTAGTAGTTATAGTTATGTTCTGCTCCCCATCCGCCGTTTACGCCGGCATATGTTCCGCCGTGGCCTGTGAGAACACCTTTATAGTAAATCTGGAAGTTTCCAATGTCGGAATGTTCGTGGTCGTGGTCACCAACCAGTTTTTCCTGACCGTTCATAAATACCATTGCGGTTTCCGAATCTATTCCCTCTTTCCATGATGTTCTCATAAAAGCATGGGTGAGGGGATAGGACGTGAAATATGAAAGGGGAAGTTCTTTTCCTTCGTCGTCAGGATATATATATCCTTTTGAGGGATTAAGGGTTACAAGAGTGAGAACCGCATTATTGTAAATATCAGTTCCTCCCACATAGCCTTTAAGAGAAAGTTCTCTTAAATATTCCCCTCTCAGATATTTATTATCATTGTGATATGCCCCGTAGAGCATGGTGGGATATGCATTATAATCATAAACAGGTCCCTGATTTTTATTAATTGAAATCCAGGAGTCCCCGTCTTCAAACCAATAGCCGTTTGGCAGTCTGTCATAAATCCATCTCATGGAGGTTTTGTCCATATATTCTCCCATAACCTCAGGGTATCCCATACGGTCAAAAACTATGGAAGAAAGCTGCTCCCATGCAAGACGGACAGCACCGTAGGCACTTCCTGCAGGATGGCTTCCTGTTTTAGTGAAAAGTTTTCTTGAGTCGAACATATGCTGGAACAAAAGTCCGGCAACATAGTTATACATATCAGGTTCTTCATCATAGATTGCAATGGCACAGGCAAGCTGATAATACAGAACTTCGCCCTCTCCGCCGTGACCTGCAAAAATCTCATAGGTTTTCGGAGGATATCCGATTTCCATCTGTCCTGCAGTTCTTTTTATGCCTCTTATGATTTCCTGCTTGTCTTCTTCTGTCAGAACATCATAGCACCAGTCATAGACAATGGCGGCTGTTGCAATAAGAGTTCCCATATTTCGGGTTATGTCACCAACAGATCTGTCCCATGTGACAGTTGAAAGGAGATCTTTCAAATACTCCACTGTCTGTTTTGCGTGGTTCTCATCAACCTCACCCAAAAGATACATATATGCTCTGCACTCAATATCGAATGCAAGATACAAATTAATGTTGTTTCCGCCGTTTTTATCCGCCAATTTGCAGTTCATTTCAAGATTTGCCCTTCTCTTGGCTTCTTTGTATATTGGCTCAAGAGCAGGATGGCTTGCGTTTTCTTTCAATTCGGGTATCATCTCTTTTGTGACCAGAAGTCTGGGATGAGTGTTTTCAGGCGGGAATACGGGGGGTGCTTCATAGAGAGATTCAGGTTCGGGAAGTCCCGGAGCCACAAGTTTTGGTGTATCGTTTATGTTCACGGGGTTAAAATCAGGATCTCTTGTAAATATAAATTTGTCAATTTTAAAGCCCGGATCTCTGTGTTTTATTTTGTATTCAAATGTATTGTCGCAACAAAATACGCTTGCAACATTTACCCATTGATATTCAGGATTAATTTTTATATAGCGTGCTTTGTAATCACCATATCCGGTATATTTTGCCCAGAAAGAATAGTTTGCTGAACTTGTACATTTAACTCTCATCCAGAGACAGTACTGTCCTTCTTCTATGGCAGGAACTTCAATACTCAAAGCCATTGCAACATTTTCAACATCTTCATGACTCGGAGCAAATGCGGCGGCTGTTGACTTAAGAGCAAGACCACCCGACGCATCGGATTCCGAAATGATGGCAACTTCATCGGAATATTCCAGTTCTTCTGCCTCTATCATAAAAGTTCCGTTCTTAACAAAGTTGATTTTGTCGGAAGAATTTTTAAATTCTTCTTTCTGAGTGAGAATTTCCTTTTTCATAAGGGGTTTCAGAGTATCCTTTTCCCATATCATCAGGCAAAGTTCATAATCATTTCCGTTAAGACCTTCGGGAAGGGAGTTAAGAACGAGTTTTGCCTTTTTCCGGCTTTCCCCTTCTTCAAAGGCAACCGGACTTATTGCAATATCGCAAAGACTTTTGTCTGATGTTTTGCCAAGGGTTGCAATACACATAATGTCTTTTTCGCATCCGCCATCCGACACATCAAACTCAAGTTCGATACCATCCTGACAGTTCACATCATCCAAGCCCATAGCAAAGATATCTCCGCTGGACATGGTAAGATTTTTGAAAATGATGTCAGATTGTGCTCCATAGGAAATGTTGACATTATCAAGGTATACCTCACATTCTTTCCCTGACTCAAAATCACCCCTCAGAATAAATTCGGGATAGAAATTTTTTGCTCTTTCAGATGAAAGGTCAAGAGTTTTGCTTGCTCCTTCAAAGGGAACTGCAGAATACATAACTCCGTCTGCAAGGTGGTATATTATCTTATTATTATCATCAAAAATATATTGAAGGGTATGCCACGTTCCGTTTTTCATAGGAAGGGTAATTCTGCTGTCCTTACTTTGTGCACCCTTTGAAAAATCTGTTGAGATATAGAGATTTTCCCCTTCAAAACTGAAACCGCAGTAGTATGTATCGGCAATATAGCCAAGAAGCGGCATGGGCATTTCATCCATCTTTTCAACCTTTATGTCAAAGGAAAATGAAATTATGTCAGTTTTGTCATAGGGCGGAGTGCGGAAGATAGTTCTTTGGGCGAGAGAATATCCTGCACTGCTTCTCACTCCGGGATTTCCGTGGATTTTCAAATGTGCCGCTTTGCCATGAGATGCATCATCCGGAAATGGCGAATCTGAAAGGTCAACAATTTCCGCAATGTTTTCAAGTCCCTCAGGGGAGCCCGACATTGAACGATAGTCACTTGAAAAACACGCTCCCGTCTCCATTGTCAGAGGTTTATGAACATCTTTCAGGTTCATAAAAACACCTGTCACACATTTTTTCTCCGAAGATACGACAATATTGCCGTCATCATCTGTAAGATGTGCCTCTATGATGTTTTCGCCCTCTTTGGGTATGGTTACATAAACTGTTCTTTTTGAAGAGTTAACCCTTTTGCCGTTAATATAATATAAAAGGTTCAAATCGTCTCCACCCTCAAATTGAGGTTTGAGTTCAATCTTTGAGCCAACAGGGGCATAGTCCGGCACAGAAAGCGACATTGTTACGGACCTTCCCGAAAGAATTTTCACATTATCTATATATACTTCACATTCTTTGTTCTGGGCAAATTTTTGTCGGAGAAAAAATTCAGGATAGAATTTTTTCGATTTTTCCCCTTTGAGATCAAGGGTTTTTCCTGTGCCCGCAAAGGGCACACGGGAGCATATTTCCCCGTCTACTATGTGATATATGGTATCGTCTCTGTCATCAAAAATATATTGAAGTGTGTGCCATGTCCCATTTTCCATGGGGATGGTTATTCTTGACGCCTTATCTGTAGCACCCTTACCATAATCGGTGGAAACGTAAAGGTTTTCGCCTTCAAAGCAAAATCCCGTATAGGTCACATCGGCAATATATCCAAGAATACCCATGGGTTCTGTTTCCATCTTTAAAACATTTATATCAAAAGAAAAAGAAACCACATCATCACTATTGTAGGGTTCTTTCTGAAATACGGTTCTTTGGGAAATGGTGTAGCCTGCGTTGCTGTAGGCTGCGGGATTGCCGTGAATTTTCAGATGTGCCACGTTTCCATGAGATGCATCTTCCGGATTTTCAGAATCTGAAAGATCAATAATCCGGGCAATATTATCCTTTCCTTCAGGTGCATTGGAGACAGATTTATAGTCTTCATTAAATGTACTTTCCGGATCCATTGTCAATGTTTGAATAACACTTTCATATCTTGTTCCGGTTTTCACTAAAGAAACATCATTTTCTACGGCATAAGATGAAAATGATGGCAAAAGCGAAAAAATCATACAAAACAAAAGAACTGAAGATATTAACTTTCTCACAGAAAACACCCCTTTATCATTGAACGTGAATGAAAGTTCAATGCATTAAATGTGCCATTGCACACATTATTTGATTATTTATACCCATCTCTTGCATCCGACTGCTTTACAAAACTTTGCACCTGCTGTTTGAATCTTGAGGGCAAAACACCCACTTCACGTTTAAATACTTCAGAAAAATAGTTCGGGCTTGTATAGGCAAGACGGGAAGAAATTTCGTTTATATTCATACCTGCCTTTATAAGATCCATTGCCTTTGCAACTTTAATTCTATTGAACTGTTGCATGACTCCGCACCCCGAATAGGTCTTAAAGAGTTTTTGAACATTACTTCTGCTCATGCAACCCATAGAGGCTATATCATCAACAGACAGATCCTCATAGATGTGCTCATTTAAGATTTCCATCATTCTTTTGTAGTTATATATTCCCGAGGACACTCTTGTCTGAAGTTCTTCAGACTTTACAGGCAAAAGATTTTTTGCCAAGGTCAAAAGCATAACAGTCAGTTTTGAATAGACAATCATTTCATCGAGATTCTTTGTGTTTTCACCGACAGCATTTATGGGAACAAGACCTTCTCCTTCAGCCCATTTATATGTACTCATTATAGTATTGTACATGTCGATTAAATCCTTTTGCTGACTGTCACTCATCATAAAGAGTCCGTCACCAAGACTTTCTATTGCACTCCCGCTACATTTAAAAGAAAGGATCATTATCTTTGTGGGAGAATTTTGCTGATACTGGATATACAGTTTGTGAAACTCCATGGGACGATGGAAAATTACATTTCCCGATGTCATAAAATATACATTTTCATCTTCTGTTATTGTGGCATTGCCGTCAATTACATATACCATTTCCCAAAAGTCGTGCATATCACCCGGATAGTCAAAGGTTTCGTCTATGTTTCTTATTATTGCGCTGACTATCATATCAACAGAGAAATGGTTTTTTGTCTGTGATATTTTTCCAAACATAAAATCTCTCTTTTCAAGAATTAGTCTTGTTTAATCAGGAATATCATCTCTCCTCCGGGAATGGTGAATGTTTTTCCTGCCTCACCGCTTTCCCTGTTGAGCCATGTATTTTTAAAAGTGATTTCACAGGGCTCATTTCCGAGATTTGATATGACATAATACATATTTTCATTAACAAATAATGACGCATACACGTCTTGAGGGATTTTTGAGAGAATTTCTTCCGATTCTCTCACCTCTATGTAGCACACGCTGCTTTGTGTAACCATGGGTTTGTAGAGCGCAAGATATTTTGACCATGTGTCAAATTCTGTCACGTCATCGGGAATTGATGACCAGAGTGAATATACATATGGACCATCGGGATGCTCCTGCATATATTCATACACTTCCTGCTCAAACCACTTTCCGCCGTCGGGATGAGGATACATGGTGATATCGGGACATTTTACGGCTTCTGAATATGCACCGCCTGTCATCGGTCTTCCGATTTTTAATAGAGGGAACTGCAAAAACGGAATGGTCTTTGCAAAGTAGTTTGTCTTTTTGCCCTCTTTTGAAAAACTCATGTGATGGCAGGGAATTATGTAGGGAGCATAGGTTTTCCCCACGCCAACTCCTTTTGCGTCTACCGCTTCTCCAATCCACAGATAGTCATACACTTTGTCTTTTGTATTGGGGGCGTTGTTTCCTCCGCAATGGAGTTTATATATGCCGCCTCTTTTTTTAACTTCGTTATATATGAGACTCAAAAGGTCTTCAATTTCGGGGTCATAAGCAATGTCATAAATTCCGTTTTCATCATAATCCCCATTGTCCCAGGCTATGTGAAATCCGTCATAGCCCCAGTCGTTATATATTCCGTCAAATCCGTATTTGTCCACAACTGCAAAAGTTCTCGGCAAAAGATATTCTCTCCAGCTTGCACTTCCCGGATTGCATCTTCTGAAAGAGTAATAAAGTTCCCTCAGATTGTAAGGCCCTTTTGCAAAATCTTCTTTGAAATCCGGGTCATATTCATTAAAATATCCTGTAGAAATATAAGGGAGAACCTTAAAATCAAAATTGTGGCAAAGGTCAACAAAATTGTGGAGACCTTTTTCATCATGGCTCGTGAACTTATCAGCCCCAAGATGACGGAGAGCATCGTTCCATTCTTCATGAATCTGAATAAGCTGTGCACCGCTGTCTGAAAGTTTCTTTAAAAGATTATAGTCATATTCTGTGGGCTCGATGGAAAACTTTTCGGGATAATCACCAAGGCTGTAGGTTGCCTGACCGGGCATATAGTCATCAATTCTGTGACGGACGGTATATGCCTTTGTCTCCTTGTGAGCGTCATTAATATTTTTTATTCTTTTTGCATTTTCTTCAAGTGTCAGATATTTCATGTTGAAAACTCTCCTTTTTAAAAACCCACATCTTTTTATTATAGTTTATCATAAACAAAAACATCATTCAACGATAATTATATAAAAAAGTTAAGGTTTTGTCTACTTTTTGAATGGATTTTGAATTGATTTGTCCCTGTGTTTTGAAAAACCTATATTGACACGCTAATTATATTATGTTATCATTGCAAAAGTAAAGAGATAAAATTATCTTCTTCAAGATTTTTTTGCACTTTGTTTTATTTGCAAAATTCTGATATATCAAGAAAACATATTTTAATCAGGATTTTTTTGCATATTGTATAACAATATTGGAGGGTATATTATGAAAGACTTTTTTTCTGTAAGCGAACTGTCTGTATCTCCCATAGAAATCTGCCTCTATGTTCCGCCTATTGTGTGGAAAGGAGACGCTGTGGGACACGTGGGAGAAAACGATCTTTTCTTCTATGTTCTGGAAGGTGAATGTTTCCTTTCCATTGATTCCGAAAGTTACATAATAAGACCGGGGCAACTTGCATATCTTCCCAAAGGAAAGGTTAGAGCATACACTCACGCATCGGAGAGATTCTCGATGTACGAAATGCTGTTCTCTGCCACATCAGGAGGGGAAAACCTCATGGAACTTCTGGGACTTTCGGAGGACAATTTCGTTGTCACAATTCCCGATACCGAAAAAATGAGCAAACTGTTTGAAAGTTCCCACAGAAAAGAACTCTATAAAAATCCTCTCTATGACATTGGATGGTGTGCAAACATAATAAATATCATCCGCATATATGCCGAAGAAAGAAAAAAGGAAAGCACCGTTCAGGGACAATTTTTCAAACCTGTTATTGACTATATGTCCAAGCATCTTGGAGAGAATCCTAAAACCGAGGACTTCGCTTCCCTTGTGCATATGCAGACAACATATTTCATAAAAAGATTCAAGAAAAACTACGGCATTCCCCCCATCTCCTATTTTAACAGAATGAAAGTGTATAAAGCAATGGGAATGCTTGCAAGAACCGATATGCCAATTGAACAAATTGCAAGGAAACTCGGCATAACCGATACTTCATACTTTGCAAGGCTTTTTAAAAAATATTGCAGCGTTACTCCCACAAAATACAGAAGTGAGTTCAGGAATATCTGAAAAGTCAATTTCAGTCTCCAATCCGCTTGTTTTCTTCCGAAGAAAGCAAGCGGATTTTTTATATGTAATTAAATTGGAGCATAACTCACTGATTGATTTTCAATCAGTGAGAATGAAATGCACCTGAAGGTGCATGAAATGAAACCTTCGGTTTCATGAAATACTGCTTCGCAGCATGAAATGTCTGCTATGCAGACATTATGGAAAAAACTCGCTTTGGCGAGTTTTAACTTTAATGAATTCCAAAGGAATTCATATCATGACAACTGCGTTGTCATTTCATGGCGAAGCCATTTCA
>JAZQJX010000084.1:0-43565 GCA_045541875.1 Clostridia bacterium
AAATGTGAAATTTTCGGAATAGATGACTGTTACACGGCATCGCAACTCGGCACGGGTCCGAAATCATGTGAATATGGTTGTATGGGACTTGGAAGTTGCGTGAAAGTTTGTCCTGAAAACGCAATAAGCATTGTTGATTCCGTTGCATCAATCAATCCTGAAAAGTGTATCGGTTGCGGAAAATGCGCAGGAGTATGTCCTAAAAATGTAATACAACTGATAGCAGATAAGAAAACTGCAATAGTAAAATGCATTTCCAAAGACAAAGGTGCTCTTGTCAAGAATTATTGTTCAAATGGATGCATAGGATGTAAAATATGTGAAAAGAAATGCCCGAAACAGGCTATAACCGTTAATGATAATCTTGCAAAAATTGACTATGACTTATGCGTTGGATGCGGTATATGCGCGACATCTTGTCCAAAAGGTGTTATTGAGATTGTTGGCGGCAAAGTTAAAATAGAACAGTAATTTATCACTAAATACAAAAAATCAGGTGTAAATACTTACACCTGATTTTTTGTATATAATACTTTAACAAATCAAACTCCGCTATATGCTGAAAATCCACCATCAACAGGAATTACGACACCATTTACAAAACTTGATGCTTCATGACAAAGTAGATATAACAAAGTTCCAATAAGTTCTTCCTGATTTCCAAATCTGTCCATAGGAGTCTGGGATAATATCTTTTTGGAACGCTGTGTATACTCCCCGTTTTCATCAATCAAAAGTCCTCTGTTCTGATTTGTAAGGAAAAAACCGGGAGCAATTGCATTAACTCTGATACCAACCTTTGAAAAATGAACAGCAAGCCACTGAGTAAAGTTTGAAACAGCAGCCTTTGCACCTGAATAGGCAGGTATTCTTGTAAGAGGTGTGAATGCATTCATTGATGATATATTAATAATTGTTGCATCTTTTTTGTTCATTAAATCCTTTGCGAAAACCTGCGTAGGTAAAAGAGTACCAAGAAAATTCAAATTGAACACAAATTCAATCCCTGAAGGTTCAAGATCAAAAAACGATTTAATATCCTCTTTTGACTCATCTCCAAGTTCATAATAGTCTTTTGAAGTGGTCCCCTTAGGACTATTCCCACCAGCACCATTGAGAAGAATGTCAACAGTTCCAAATTTTTCATTAATAATTCTTTTTGCCTCTTCGAGACTCTCTTTATCAAGCACATTGGCAGAAATGCCGATAGCATTTCCACCATCTTTATTTATGGTATCAGCAACTCTCTTTGCAGCATCACCATTCAAATCAAGAACAGCGACTGATGCACCTGTCTTTGCAATTGCTTCAGCAAAACTACTGCATAGAATCCCGCCGCCTCCTGTCACAACCGCTACTTTATCTTTAAGATTTATTTCAAAAGGTAATTTCATTTTACGTTCTCCTTTTCAAGGGTTTCCCAAATTCCTGCCATATACATTGCCCCAAGGGCTCTGTCGTATAATCCATATCCCGGTTTTCCTGTTTCTCCCCAAATCATTCTTCCGTGATCAGGACGAAGATAGCCTTTGAATCCCACTTCGTGATAAGCTTTTAAAATCTCTACAACGTCAAGTGAGCCACACTTGGAATAATGTCCGCTTTCTTCAAAGGATCCATCATCTAAAATCTTAATGTTTCTCACATGTGCAAAGTGAATTCTTCCCATCGCTCCATATTTTTTAACCATTTTAGTATAATCATTAAATTTCGCACATCCGAGACTTCCGCTGCAAAGGGTAAGACCGTGATGAGAATCGTCGTATAACGAAAGGAATCTATCAATATTTTCCTCTGTTGTGATAATTCTCGGAATACCAAAAATTGGCCAGGGCGGGTCATCCGGATGAATTGCCATATTAACATCACACTCAACAGCAACAGGCATAATCTCTTTTATAAAATACTCAAGATTCGACCAAAGCCCCTCCTCTCCTATTTTCTGATATTCTTCTATAAGAGAAGTGATTTCATCAGGTGAATATGAAGCATCCCAACCGGGGAGAGTCATTTTTGTAGGATCCATTTTGTCAACATCTTCTTTGTAATATACCAAAGCATTTGAACCGTCAGAAAGTTCCTGATCAAGTCTTGAACGTGTCCAATCGAACACAGGCATGAAATTATAACATATGCATTTTACTCCTGCTTTTGAAAGTCGTCTGATGTTTTCTTTGTAGTTGTCAATGTAAAGTTGATAGTTGCCCCTGCGAAGTTTAATATCTTCATGCACCGGAACGCTTTCTATAACTTCCATTTCAAGGCCTTTGGAATTGCATAAAGATTTCATTTTTATGATTTCTTCTTCGGGCCATACCTGACCTGCAGGTACTGAATATACTGCGGTAACAACACCTGACATACATGGGATTTGTCTGATGTAGTCAAGAGATATGGAGTCATCTTCCCCATACCATCTGAATGTCATTTTCATACGTTTTTTCTCCTTTACTATTTAATAACCTTTCCGGATATAATAACACTTTTAACATTTATGTCATCATCAAAAATAACAATATCTGCATCATATCCAACTTCAAGTTTACCTTTGTTTTTCAGATTCATTATTCTTGCAGGATTCTCTGTAATCATTTTGATAGCAGACACCAAAGGAATACCAACTTTTTTTACGCAAACCCTGACTAATGTATCGCAAGTTGCAATGCTCCCCGCAAATGCACTGCGATCTGCAAGTTTAGCCACACCATCTTCAATTATATATGGAATATTTCCGTTTTCACATTCAATATTCTCAATATCATCCATACCGCCATATCTTATGCTGTCAGTCACAAGACACATATGGTCTTCACCTTTTAATTTATAAATCATAGCAAGCAATTCAGGTGGAAGGTGACATCCATCGGCTATTGTTTCAACATCAATATCATCATACAAATATGCAGTTTCAATTACCCCAAGAACCCTGAATCCTTGTTTTCTGGTTATTGTAGATGTGCATGAATATAGGTGAGTGATTAATTTCATACCATTTTCATATGCCATTTTCATATGTGAAAACTCCGCATCGGTATGTCCTGCTGAAGCAATTATTCCCTTTTCATTCATAAACGACAGGAATTCTTCTGAATTTTCAAGTTCCGGAGCGTAACTCCAACGTTTAATCAGACTGCCATAAGATGTATAAAGAGCCTCATATTCTGATTTATCAGGCACTCTTATATGCAAAGGATCCTGCGCACCGCACTGATTAGGAGAAAAATATGGTCCTTCAAGATGTGCGCCGGGAATAACAGGCATAATTTCGCTATTGTCTTTGTAATTTTTGAGTGCATCAAGAGCGTTTGTTGTTTTTTTGTAATCAAAGGCAGAAATTGTTGGAAAAATCGTTGTTGTACCATGTTTTGCATGTATATTTGCAGCGTTTTTTACAGCATCAAAAGTTCCATCAACAAATTCATAACCGCCTCCGCCATGAACATGAATGTCTATAAATCCGGAACTCACATAATTACCGCATGCATCAATTTCTTCATCAAAATCTTTTGATTCATTTGTAATGGCAATGATTTTTCCATCTTCAATATATAAATCAGATAAAACAACTCCATCATCTTTAATTAATGTGCCATTTTTAATTCTTGTAACCATAATTTATTCCTCAATCAGTCTTGAACCGCTATCTTTATCACAATACATAATTGCGTTTTTGTGCTTCCTCATGATTGTTGCCGGCAAATCTTCATTAATCTCATTATTAAATGTTTTGTACACTGCATCAGCCTTTGTTGGCGCAGGCACCGTGCAAAAGAGGAAATCTGCATTAAATAATGTCGGCACAGTTAAAGTTAAAGCGGATTTAGGCACGTCAGAAAGTTTTTTAAAACATCCGTCATTAACCTGCTGTTGACGGCATACTTCATCAAGTTCAACTTTTTTTATAACTTCTTTGTCATTAAAATCTGCAACCCATGGATCATTGAACGCAATGTGACCGTTCTCACCTATGCCGAGACATACTATATCTATAGGGTTATCTTTTATAAGTTTTGTGTAACGCTTGCAGGTTTCTTCGTCTGTTTCATTTTCGGCATATATGTAGTTTACACTTTTAAAAGGAAGTTTAGAAAATATTCTATCCTTCAAAAAATTACCAAACCCCTGAGGAGCATCAGGTGAAAGACCGATATATTCATCCATATGAAAAGCGTTGACTCTGCTCCAGTCGACACCATCGCTGTTCACCAAAGTCTCAAGTGTTTCATTCTGTGATGGTGCAGCCGCAAAAATTACATTAACTTCGTCTTTTTTTGCAAGAAGTTCTTTTATTTTTGCTGCCGCATCATTTCCTGCTGCTGCTCCCATTTCGTTTCTTGTGTCATAAATTTTAAAAATAAGATTATCTCTTTTTAATTCTTTCATTGCCTAAAACCTCACATATCATATTTCTTTAATCATTTTAAAAAAGTTTTCAAAACATTCTTCAGTTGCTTCATAACCACCAAGAGAAAACATACTTCCCTTAGGCATTGTAAGAAGTTCTTCAGGGATATCCTTTTTTACCCTGTAATGTGTTTCCATAACAAGATATCCATCATAACCATCATCTTTCAAAGCAATAAGTTGACCTTTAAAATCAACCTCGCCATCCCCAAAGGCAATGCCTGCAATTGTTCCGTCATCATTCACTTTTGCATCTTTGATATGAACATGAGTTATAAGCCCTTTCATATATTCATATCCATCAGGGTAAGGAATCTCTTTTTCGGGTGAATATATATCATTTCCGGGATCCCATAGTCCTTTTACTCTGTCCATATTAATTGCACGTATAACTTTAGCAAGAGTCTGTCCGCAGGAAGCATATACTGAAGGATCGAATTCAAGCAAAAGATATACATCTTCTGATTCAAGCAAGGATTCCAAACCTTTGTATACACTAACAATTTTATCTATAACATCATCTGAATCTTCTTCTTTAAAAAAAGTGAAACTTCTGATATACTTTGTTCCAAGAGATTTAGCAACAGATATACATTCCTCTAATATCTTTATGTTTTTCTTAACTTCATCATCATTTAAATTACATTTAAAAACAGGCGACGAAATTGCACAGCATTCAAGTGAATACTTTTTCATAGCATCTTTAATCTGTGCTACATCTTCGTCAGTAAATTCATGAGGTCCTCTTTCATTTACTGAGCGAATCTCTATTCCATTGAGATTATACCTATGAGCCAAAGCACATGCTTCATATATATCCTGTGATATTTCATCTGTAATGACACCATACTTGAACATATCATTTCCTCCATTTATTGTATCAACAAATTAAAAATAATCCTATCTTCTTACTTTCTCATGTTAATAATATATTATATTTTTTAAAAAGTAAATTACGAAAAATGTAATTATGCATTGCAAAAAATACAAAACAAGTGTATAATGTATATAATTAAGGCAGGTGAATACAAATGGATACTTGTTTTTCAAATTTTAATGATGATATAATAAACTATAATCACATTTTAATTGATACACCAAAAGACAGAAATTTTGAACTTCATACGCATGATATATGTGAACTTTTATTTTTAAAAAAAGGTGATGTTTCAGCAATAATCGGCGAAAAAACATATAAGTTAAAAAAAGACATGCTTGTTATATTCAGATCAAACACCCCCCATAAAATAGTGTTGGATTCATACAAGCCATATGAAAGATATGATATTCTATTCGACGAAAATAAACTTGCAAACAAAATGTTTTTCAGACTTCCAAAATCACTTGACATTGTCAGTTACGGTGGAAATGCAAGAGTTATTGAATTATTTGAAAAACTGGATTATTATCATAATGCTTTTGATGTTCAGGATTTTAAAATTATAGTAAAAAATATTATTGAGGAACTCCTTTTTAATCTTAATATTTCTCCTGCTAATGTTATCGAAGAAAGCAAACTCACAACACACCCTGTGATCACAAATGCTATTGAATATATTAATAATCACTACTGCGAATTCATTAATCTTGAAGAAATATGTAAAAAAATCGGGACAACAAAAAGCAATCTCCATCACCTTTTTACAGAAAATCTTAATATCAGTCCCAAAAAATTTATAAATATGAAAAGACTTTCCAAAGCGCAAAAACTAATTAGTCTCGGTGAAAAACCAAGCAATGTATTCAAAGAGTGCGGTTACAATGACTATGTTACATTTTTCAGAAATTACACAAACCATTTTGGTTATACCCCATCTGAACGAGATAAAATAATTATCGAAAGAAAGATCGAATCATAAAAAAATTACAAATGTTATAAATACATCATTATTGTTCTTAATATATTGGAGGACGTTTATTATGAATATATGTTTTGTATGCGATATACACTTACCATACACCAAAAATTCCATTCAACACGCAGCCTTTGACTGGATATTTGATTTTATAAAAAAAGGAAGAGAAGATGTTCTTGTGTTTGCAGGTGACTTTACTGCCAATGGTGATATAAACGCCGCAAATTATTTTAAAAATAAGATTCAAAATCTTGACATTCCCGTAATCGTAATGACCGGTAATTCTGACTTGAGAACGTCTGAAAA
Organism: Clostridia bacterium; assembly: GCA_045541875.1. Classification (GTDB taxonomy): domain Bacteria; phylum Bacillota; class Clostridia; order UMGS1810; family UMGS1810; genus RGIG1828. Next base: position 6,567 of record JAZQJX010000084.1, read on the forward strand.
TATAGATTACATACAGTCGATGCGAACTCAGTCATACAATGTAATTAACGGTCAGGTCATATATGCAACAGATGACAGTACCGGACAGATTAGCGAGGAAACATTAAGCGAATTATATTCTCTTGATAACGATGCAATTGTTGTTCTTCATCACCCTATCGAGGATTTATCTGAGCCATCAAAAAGCAAAATGATAAAGTGGAGAGAGTCTCATCCGGATAATATAGTTTTCTGTGCACATAAACATATAAGTAAGGTCGATGGCAACACAATATACATTCAGGCTCTCGATCCCGATAAGGCAATAGGAACTCATCCGTGCATAACGCACTTTGACACAAAAACGAAAATTGTGTCAAATGCCCTGTTTACAAGTTATGCACCCAAAGATATATTTGACTACATAGGCATATCATGTTTTTATCCTGTTGAGGATATCAGGTTCGCAACCGATAATGATATCAGACATATTGAACTCAGAGATACTGTTATAGAGAATGATTTTGATGATGTTAAAGTTGAAATTGACAGATGGCGTAAATCAGGAGGAAAAACACTGTCGATGCACGCTCCGGAGGTATCTTTAGAAGATGCTGTAAACGGACAATCTGATAAATGGGATAAATTTACAGAGATGGCTGCATTATTGAATGCTGACAGAATCACTCTGCACGTTCCGAAAACAAGCGTGAAAACCATACGGGAAAATCCCGACAATATGAAATGCATCGTCAGATTTTTGAAAGTTTATTTTTCAAAACTTAAATCATCCTGCATCATTGGCGTTGAAAATATGCATATGACTTCGCATGAAAAGTCTGATGAAACAAGAAGATTCGGATACATACCCGGGGAAGTTCTTGAATTTATGAATATTCTTGATGAAGCATTAATACAGAAAGTCGGAATTAATTTTGACACAGGACACGCAAGAAATAATGCGCCATTCAGTCAAAAGTATTCTGTTGGTGCATGGTTTGAAGAAGTGGGTAAATATGCTGTTGGATATCACATACATCAGGTGACATATGATAACGGAAAATTCAGTAACCATATGCCGATTGATCATCCCTACGGCAAATTGATTTCCTGTGCATCACTGTTTGATTGTTGGAGCCGAAACATGATAAATAAAGCCCCGGTAATCTGTGAAATCAGAGGGGACGGAAGTCAGGGAGAATACGAGTCTACAATAGAGATGTTTAACAGAATAAAGAATTTCATATGTAAAGATGATGAATAATATTTCAAAAAATCGTTTTTACATCTAAAAGTCGATATTTTGCATTGTTATCGGGTTTATAATCTGATATAATGATTCTATACTATTATCGTAAAGGAAGAGGAAACATGAAATTATACACTCTTGAACAGGAAAAAAAGAGACACGACAATATTATGTATGCAAATTTGAATGCGAAAAAGTTTATGCGCAGACATCGCGTTCACAATTATATTCCCGGTCAGGTTATATATAACCTTGGTGAATATCCGGCGAAATTTTCAATTAAGCCCACCGAATATGATTATAACCGTATAAAAGAACTTTCTGAAATGGGTGTTGGTCTTATTCAACTTCACGAAGAATGGAATGATGCAATTCGCATCCTTGGCGCAGACAAGTTCTCGTGTCACGATAAAGAGGGCATGAAAGAATTTATTAAGTTATGTCACGACTTTAATATTAAGGTTATTCCTTACTTTTCAACCGGTTTTTTTGAGGAAAGAGACCCGGATTTTAAAGAAAGTTTTACCAGAGGAAAATACTCTCTCAACAATTCGTACTGGAGATACAGAATGTGTGATGCCGGATCGCCGGATTGGGTTAACTACCTGACACACAAAGTTGCTGAAATGTTGGATGAATATGAATTTGACGGACTGTTCAACGATATGGGTTATGATGGTGATGCAATTCAAAGAGAAATCAATGGTTCCGATTCTTTGGATGGCTTGCCATATAGTCCCCACTTAGAAGATTTGTTGGTTAGGTTTTACAGTCTGTGCAAGGAACGCAACGGCGTTTGCAAACTTCATCATAACACAAGTTTTTGTCCGCCGACGCACGACAAAATTTATGATTACCTCTGGGTTGGCGAAGCGGTTAATTCCACAGAGGATTTAATGAAAACAACACGTTTTGACCCCTATGTAATTGTTGCACCGGACTACAAACGCCTTGGCCTCAGTAACACCGACAAGGTTTTTGCACAGGCTCTGCCATTTATGCAGTTTATTCTTCGCCCTGACGGCAGACCAATTACTGGAACAGAAAGAATTTCCGTTCCCGGAATTGAATATATTGAAAAAGGTGAAAGAAGTTTTTATGCTGCTGTGGCTGAATATAACAAGTCTCATCCGGATGGCCCATATGTATACAGTGAATGGTCGTCAATTCCCGATAGTGTTGAGACAAGAGAAAAATGGTCTGTATATCTCAAACTATATCAGTCTATGGTCGAAGAAAACAGTGTTTGCTATATTGATATTACTGAAAGCACATTTATAAAAAATAAACCATCTTCTGATGTACACTACAGTTTGTTTGCAAATGATGAACTATATATCTGTATGTCAAACTTAGGCGAAAAGGATGAAACAGTTGTCTTTTGCGACGAATGGACAGACAGACTTACCGGAGAAACCAAAAAAGAATTTGTATTAAAACCTGATACAATATATTTTCTTAAAAAGTAATAAAATAATCGCAAGAGAAAAATCTTATTTCTGAAAAATCCCCCAACAAGAAAAGTGCAAACTTTTACTCGTTGGGGGTTATTTTATCACCTAAAACATCAGCCATGATAATGAACTGTCCGTTTTTAATGTATCAATACCAAACAGATATAAAATTTCATCAATGCTGTTTTCTTTCACAAATTCATCCATAGAACCTCTGTAGTATCTCATATCGAGCATGTAAATATTTTTATAATTATATGACATAAAAGGCGCCATATTCTGAGCAAAAGAATCGCGTATTATAAGAAGATTGCCATTAGATGAGTCCGGATTATGAATCTTTACATAAGGATGATTTCCGTCAAGATATACAGGATACATATCTTTTTTTAAAAGGTGCTCTTTAAAAAACAAGGTGTCATAAATTTTATCACTGTTTTTTTCAAAACTCACTTCAGGATTAATGCCTATATCCCAAATCTCTACACATTCACTATCCGTAAGCCAGAATCCGCTTCCGGAATACGTGGTCCCCATAAACCCATCAAAACTTTCTATGTTGTAGTGTTCTTTTTCAGGACACGCAAGAGAGCGAAACCGACAAAATTCTCTGTATGCATTATAACTTCCTTCACTTGTAAGATGATGATCCGTGCGATAATACACTTGTTTTCCTTCTCTATATGCATTATACAGAGCCAATCTTACGTCAAGAAAATCAACACTCGGTATAAGATTAACTGCCTTATTAAAAAGTTCATCATCATCATACTTTTTTGCAAATGGAGAAAGTTTGTCTTCCATAATATAGCCGGATGTAGGAATAATCATCATTGTTGACTCAATATTTTGTTTCTTTGAAAAATTCTCAATACTATTCATGTTTATAACAAAGTTTTGCGCAACATCATCTTTCGGTGCATTTATAAGATAACCATCTTTTCCTTTGTAAATATCTTCTGTTGGATTTCTTCCAAGAAGATATGAAAAATATGAATTTATACCAACAAACATGTCACGGCCGGGAATATGGTCGCATAGGTATGCTTCAAGTTCTTTTCCATAATTACCGGAAAATATATTTTCAAAAGTCATATCTGGCAACTCCGACAAAACTCTTTTTTCGTTTTCCGAATATGTTTCAGCAGGACAAAGAAAAACCGCAAGTCCTGAAATAATCAATGTCCCTGTAAACAATACGGGTAATATACATTTTCTGATTTTTTTCATAATTTAACACCTCAGAAGCGGAAGTACAGGAAGGGATTATATGTTTCTGTTATGAGACTTGATATACATAATATAAACCCAATTGCACAAAGGATTATTTCAACCGATACAGATTCTCTTTTTTTCCTGAGTACATTCCACAGATTAGCAAGGAGGGGAGTTGATGCAACAACACCAATGACTATTGTTAAAAACCATGGTATTAATAACAGAATATTTCCTGAAGATACCGTAAACATTACTTTGATATAATCAAAAGCATTTTCAAAGGTTGGTGATGCGAAAAATATCCATCCGACAATAACAATTATGGCTGTATATATATGTTGAATAACCACAGGCATTTTTTTAAGAATTTTACCGTAAAGCATTTTTTCAGCAAGAAGAAGAATACCATAGTATAAACCCCATGCGACAAAATTCCATCCTGCCCCATGCCAAAGTCCGGTAAGTGCCCATACTACAAGTATATTAAATGCATTCCTGCCCATGGAGCATCTGTTTCCTCCAAGAGGGATATATAAATAGTCTCTGAACCATGTGCTGAGAGAAATATGCCATCTTCTCCAAAACTCAGTAATACTCCTTGATATGTACGGGTAATTAAAGTTAATGCAAAAATCAAATCCAAGCATCTTACCGAGTCCACGTGCCATATCTGAATATCCAGCAAAATCAAAATATATCTGTAATGTATATCCTATAGCACCTATCCATGCGCCAACAGTACCAAATGCTGTAACATCAGCCGATACAGTCTCCCATATTATGCCAAACTGGTTGGCAAGGAGCACCTTTTTCGAAAGACCTATAATGAAAAGTTTTACACCATCTGAAAAAATATTAAAATTAACATTTCTTTCTTTCATTGAGTGTCTTACATCTATATAACGCACTATTGGTCCTGCAATGAGTTGTGGAAACAGTGTTATATACGCGCCAAAATCTATAAAATTCTTTGTGCTTTCACATTCACCTCTATATACATCTATAACATATGACATAGCCTGGAATGTATAAAAAGATATACCTATAGGCAGAATTATATTTAAAACAGGCAGAGCGCTGAAATTTGGAACAATTCTAAGAGTGTCAAGTATCAGATTTGTGTATTTGAAAAAGCCAAGTGTCCCAAGATTGATAATTACATTCAAAATGAGTAATATTCTTTTTGCCACACCAGATATATCCCTGTCTATAAGAAGTGCAAAAACATAGTTTACCAATATTGAAAAATACATCAGCACCACATACACCGGCTCACCATATGCATAAAAAACTGTATTTGCCAGAAGCAGAAAAAAGTTTCTGTACTTATGTGGTAATATAAAATTTATTATTATAACTGTTGGCAAAAATAGCAGCAAAAAAACCAAACTTGAAAATAGCATTCTTAAATCTCCGTTACCGTGTAATATATAACAAAAACATCAATAAAACGTTCATGGGATGTAAAAAATTTACATCCCATAAAAAAATTAATTATATTTTGCAAATATACCATTCATAACCGCATAATCAGGTGAGAGAAACATTGACACTCTGCTGCCAAGACGTTGTACCCTACACTTCTGTGCTAAAGCATAATTATCGGCATCATATCCCTTTGACTGTTCAACAAAACTTGCGTGTTTAACACCAAGAAGACCTTCAATTCTAACAGCGGCCTGCTCATCAATTGCATCAACCATTACAACTTCATGGGGAAATGTACCTGCCATAACAACAAATCCTGCCGCATCTTTAATGTCAGAGGGATTAATTCCATAAAGACCACTTATTGCTGAAATATCAAGGTCCATTGCATCAAAAGCACCAACTGCAGTTTTAATTTCAAATCTGATTGCATCAAGAGTCACATCATGTTTCTGTATGGGTTCATCTGAAACGGTATTATCTTCCTGTTTAGCATTTTCAGGCTCATTTTCGGTTTTCAATGCAGGCTCTTCGCTGACAGACTCCTGTTCTTTTTCAACCTGTTTTTCATCATCCGATTCATTCTCATCATTTTTAGTTTCTGCAGATGATACAATTTCATCATCTGTCACTAATGTATCTCGCGTCAATGTTTCTATCTCTTTTTCATCAGTTTTACCGCAAGCAATAAAAACACTTGACAGAGCAAGAATTAATGTTATAACCAAAACTATTTTTTTCATACCATTACCACTCCATAAAATCAAACTCTTGGTGCGTGACTTCTGAGATAATCTACCCAGATCTTGTCCGCATCAAATTTAAAATGAATTCCCATATCTTTGGGATCACTGCAATAGTTTTTATTCAGATTTCCTTTGTCATCAACAACTGCTTCTGCCACATTAACATAGAACCAGCCTCTTTCCTGAGCAACTTCAAGCATTTTTGCATTATACTGATTAATCACAGCGTTATTAAGCCTTGAAGATAGTATGGGGCTATCGGCTGTCATGGGAGTTACAGACTGAATAATAATTGTTACATCAGGTGATTTTTCTATAATTCTGTCTATAAGAGATATCATATTGTTAGCACAATTATCAACCCCTGAATAAAGCCCATTGATTCCAAGCATTATATATACCTTATTTGCCCCGCATGCTTTTACGGCATCTTCAACCTTCATTTTAACTCCGTTATATATGGGGTGTTTTGAATCAGCCGTAATATCATTGTTAGCATTCAATGGACTAAGACTTCCTGCAGAAAGGAAAGTTGCACCGCCCAATGCCTTACTTGCAGCGCAATAATACTGCAGCGACATAGTAACTGAATCACCAACAAATGCGGCATCGTCAAAGTATGATATATCCACAGGATCGCTTTCCCAAACATATGCAATGTGATTACGTAAATCAAAATATCTCTTGTAATCATCATATTTCATTATATATGCATTGTCAGCAATGTTTACACATTCCTGATTCAAGTCTGCAGGTGATGTGTGTATATTCATAACAGTTAAGACAATCTTACAAAGTTCTGACCTTATGGTGGGATCAAGAGGTCTGAGATAACCTGAACCGTCACCATTGACAATGCCTGCAAGTTTCGCTGCCACAACATGGGAACGGGCAAAATCTCTTATGGTCATACTGTCTTCAAAAGGATCATCCGTTCCGGATACCGGGGCTCTGAGGCCGGCATACTTCATATATCTTATAACAATTGTGCAAAGTTCATCTCTTAAAATCTGCCCTTTAGGATCAAATTTATCGGAGTGTCTTCCATTTACAATTCCGCTATAATATGCCCATGCAATTGCATCGTGAATCTCGCCGGACTTTTCTACATCATCAAAGGGAACATCACCCCATTGGCATGTATATCCTCCGTTTTTCAAATGTAATCTGTAAAGATACAAAACCGTATCACATCTGGTTGCAAAGTTTTCACCGTCAAACAAGTCCTTGTCAGAATCAAGGATCCCTGCATTATACAGAGAATAAACTGTGTCATAGTACCAGTCATCCCGCGTCACATCATCAAAAGGGAGAACTGTTGCCTCATCTGATCTTATAAATGCGGAAGAAAATACTATACTGATTAAAACGTAAAAAACGACTATATATCTTATATATTTTACACGATTCAACATAAATCACCAATTTCTTTTGTTTTTCCTGTTTATTTTACCATAACTGATTGCTTGTGTCAATGAAATGTGTGTCTTATTTAAAAAAAGATTACAATGTTTTTAGCAATACATAATAAACTTTAATTATAATAATTTACTAAAATTTTAACTAAGCATTGCTATGAGCAAATTCTTAATATTCTGATTGATATCAATCCTGTTTGTTATTGTCCTGAGTGCCTCATATTCGTCTACATATTCCCCAACTGAAATTCTTCCGAAACTGAAAAGACCGTACCCATATCTGTCATCTTTTCCTAACCCGCTGAGATCTTCTGTATAGATGTTTAGTAAAAGCCTTATTTCATCCGGGGTTAGTTTTCTGTGATATCTCATCACTCCTTTTGCCTGTAATATTGCAACTGCACCTGTAATTATGGGTGTTGCCATTGATGTTCCGCTTAAAATTGCGTATCCGTTATTAAGAAATGTTGAATATATATCGATGCCGGCAGCTGATATTTCCGCGGCATTTCCTTTTGAACAAAAATCGGCAACTTTTTTATTTATGTCTACTGCAGATACGGCTATGGTCTCATTGAATCTTGCCGGATATCCAATTGTATTCTTTCCGTTTGCTCCATCATTTCCCGCAGCACAAATCAGAGTTATACCCTTTTGATTTGCAAAATGAATGAGATTGTTATATCTCGGAAAAGTATTGGGTGATGAAAAAGACATATTTATGACATCTACTTTTTTGTCGATAAGCCAAAAAATACTTTTTTCAATGGCACCATAGTCAGTTTTTCCGCTTTTGTCAAAGGCTTTTGCAATGTATAGTTCGGATTTTGGAGCAACACCCACAACTCCCATTCCGTTTTTCTCTGCTGCAACAATTCCGGCAACGTGGGTACCATGACCGTTATAATCTTCAAATGTTCCTGTATCCTCCAAAGTAAAATTTACTCCATCTGCAATTCTATCCGACAAATCCGGATGAGATGTACACACTCCTGTATCAATAATGCCAACCTTTATACCCTCTCCCATTGTTTCGCTCCATTCAAGTGGTGCGCCAACCATTTTAACTCCGTAGTCAATAATTTCGTCATTTCTGTTTAAATCTATTTTTATTAGTTTATAATCACTGATTTTGAAAATTCTCACACTTATCACTCCGTTACAGATTTATATGCTATTATATGAAATAAGGGTTCATTTGGTAACAGATGCTATTGTTACATAGCAAAAGGAACCCTGAAAATCTCTTTTCAAAGTTCCTTTGCCAATTCTATATTCTGTTTTATAAACATAAATAAAGTTATCCGATAAAACTGCAAGCGGCAAGAGCGGCTATTGCACCATCGGATGCGGCTGTTGCAACCTGTCTGATATTTTTTCTCCGACAGTCTCCTGCAACAAATATGCCGTCAGAATTTGTAAGACATGATTCATCGGAATCTGCATATCCTCTTTCATCAAGATTTATCACGTCTGAAAAAATTTCGTTTTGAGGAATGAGACCGATGGCTGTGAAAACACCATCAACAGAAATCTCATATGTCTTTGAAGAATCTGAAACAACAATGGCATTCAGTTCATTATCTCCCTTGAATTCTTTTACGACAGTTCCCAAAATCACTTCAATGTTTTCTTTTGTTGAAATGATGTCCTGAAGTTTTTGTTCCCCCGTCAGAAAATCAAGATTCTGAACTATATATACCTTTTTTGATGTTTCGGAAAGAAGAATCGCTTCCTGAAGGGCAGAATTTCCGCCACCGATTACTGCAACTGTTTTGCCCTGATAGAATGCGCCATCACAAACAGCGCAAAAGGAAATTCCATTTCCTATAAATTCTTCTTCTCTGTCAAGTCCCAGGAGTCTATGTTTTGTTCCTGTTGCAATAATAATCGCCTTGGCATAATATTCGCCATCGTCTGTGATTACCTTATGAGGATTGCCCTTGACAATCTTTTCTGCCTCAATACATTCAATTTCTGCATCAAGAGACATTGCCTGTTCAATGAGTTTTTCGGCAAACTCATTTCCTGTTACGCTTTGAAATCCGGGAATGTTTTCTACCTTTGGCGAGGATGTGATTTGTCCCCCGAAAGTTCCTTTTTCCAAAACAAGAACACTCTTGTTTGCTCTTCCGGCATATACTGCGGCAGTAAGCCCTGCAGGGCCTCCACCTATTATGATTATATCATATACTTTCATTGTATCACACTTTCAAGGCTTTCTTGATGTCTGACACTCCGGCAAACTTGCTTACACTACCGTCTTTTACGATAACAAGTGTCGGCGCCTGTTTGATTTCAAACTTAACAGCCATATCTTTGTTTTCATCTGCAAGAAGTTTGTTATATGAAATACCATTTTTGTCAAGAATTGAGCATGCTATTTTACAGTTAGGGCATGTCGCAGTTGTAAAAAGATATGTTCCGTCATCGGCATTATCCGTTGCGGGAGCATTTGAAACCTCTTTACCCGCTTCTTTTATTGTACGTGTAAGTTTGGAATTTTCAATATCATACACTTTACGTTCTTTATATTCCTGAGCCTTACCGTCATTCCAGTTCTGAACAGGTCGATAATATCCTGTTATGCGGCTATATACTTCTGTTGTTTCTCCGCATTCGGGACATGTGTACTGTTCACCGGCAATATAGCCATGTTTTTTACATACAGAATATGTGGGCGAAAGTGTGTAATATGGCAAACTATAGTTTTCTGCAATCTTACGTACAAGTGTTGCCGCAGATTTCCAGTCAGGAAGTTTTTCACCAAGGAATGCATGGAAAACAGTTCCGGATGTATAAAGAGTCTGAAGTTCATCCTGAATATCAAGGGCTGTGAAGATATCTTCGGTATAGCCAACAGGAAGGTGTGAACTGTTTGTATAGTATGGTGTGCCGTCATTTTCACCTGCTGTGATAATATCAGGATAGTGTTTAAGATCGTGTTTTGCAAGACGGAATGCTGTTGATTCAGCAGGTGTTGCTTCAAGGTTATACAAGTCACCATATTCCATCTGATAGTCTGAAAGACGCTCACGCATATGATTGAGAACTTCTTTTGTGAATTCCTGAGTTTCTTTGTTGGTAAGATCTGCTTTGAGCCATTTTGCATTGAGACCAACTTCGTTCATACCAACAAGACCAATTGTTGAGAAGTGATTGTCAAAACTTCCGAGATATCTCTTTGTATAAGGATAGAGACCAACATCAAGAAGTTTGCTTATTACAGTTCTCTTAACTTTAAGAGAACGTGCAGAAATATCCATCATTTTGTCAAGACGTGCATAGAACTCATCTTTATCTTTTGAAAGATATGCAATTCTTGGCATATTGATGGTAACAACACCAACTGAACCGGTTGATTCTCCGCTACCAAAGAATCCGCCTGATTTCTTTCTGAGTTCACGAAGATCAAGACGAAGTCTGCAGCACATACTTCTGACGTCGCTTGGTTCCATGTCACTGTTGATGTAGTTTGAAAAATAAGGTGTTCCATATTTTGATGTCATTTCAAACAAGAGTTTGTTATTCTCTGTCTCAGACCAATCAAAATCCCTTGTGATTGAATATGTGGGAATGGGATACTGGAATCCTCTTCCATTAGCATCACCATCAATCATAATCTGAATGAACGCTTTGTTGATAAGATCCATTTCTCTCTGACAGTCTTTATATTTGAAATCCATTTCCTTACCACCAACGATACAGTTGAGTTCAGCAAGGTCATTTGGTACTACCCAATCAAGTGTAATGTTTGAAAATGGTGCCTGTGTTCCCCATCTACTGGGTGTATTCACACCATATATGAAGGATTCTATACATTTTTTAACCTGATCGTAACTGAGGTTGTCCACTTTTACAAATGGAGCGAGATATGTATCAAAAGATGAGAAAGCCTGAGCACCTGCCCATTCATTCTGCATAATACCAAGGAAGTTTACCATCTGGTTACAAAGAGTTGCAAGATGGCTTGCAGGTGAAGATGTAATCTTTCCGGGAACACCGCCAAGGCCTTCCTGAATAAGTTGTTTTAATGACCATCCTGCGCAGTAACCTGTAAGCATGGAAAGATCGTGGATGTGAATGTCGGCATTTCTGTGAGCATTGCCGATTTCATCGTCATAAATTTCTGAAAGCCAGTAGTTTGCAGTGATAGCACCTGAGTTACTTAAGATAAGACCGCCAACAGAATATGTAACTGTGGAATTCTCCTTTACACGCCAGTCATTAATATCAAGGTAGTTATCAACAATGGCCTTATAGTCAACCATGGTTGCACTGATGTTACGGATTTTTTCTCTCTGGCGACGATATACAATGTATGCTTTTGCAACATCACTGTATCCCGCTTTAATAAGAACAGATTCAACACTGTCCTGAATGTGTTCCACCCCGATTTTCATATCCTCAATCTGAGGTTCAAATTCTGCTGTTACTTTTAATGCAAGAAAATCTATAATGTCATCGTTATACTGTCTTGAACACGCATCAAACGCTTGTCTGATTGCTGTACTGATTTTGGTAATGTCAAAAGATGTCAGTTTTCCATCTCTTTTTACAACATTATACATAATAAACCTCCTAACAAATAATACCAAAGTATTAACATTGTATCACGCATTCTAACAGTTGTCAATACCCAAAACACAATATATTGTGTTTTTTGAAAAAATTATTTCTAAATATTGTTGTTGTGTGAAAATGCAGGTACTATGAGTGTTTTGGTCATTTTACGACAAAACACGGTGATTTTATTATTTTAAAACCACCGTGTTTTATAATATTTTTTAATTAAAATCAGGTTAATCAGATTCTTTGAAAAAGAAGATATTGTGATAAAATTACTACATTAAATATGTATTACGGTCTGAGAGGATTCTGTGCATGAATAAGATCTATAACTTTTAATTGTAAAAGGAGTTGTTCTTCAGGTTTTATTTCCATCTCTTTACCTTCTGTGAGATAATCGTAAATCATCTTATAATAAAGTGCTGTTCCCACATTAAATGCATCACCTTCAAGATCAAATGCTTCTTCTGTGAATGTGAGAGTTTCTGTGCAGTATGCGGGGAATCTGTTTTCATCTTCCATTGATGCAGCAAGCACTTCCCTTACAGGTTCATTCTCGGGATTATAGTATTTAATATCAATATGAGAAACATTACCTTTAAGAGAACCTTTTGACCCCTGAATCATATACATTGCAGGCACATAGCAGTTGCAGGCAGTAATTTCAATATCCACCAATGGTGCTCCTACTGCTGTAAGAATAATTTTTGCATAGTCTTCTGCATTACCAAAAGTTGTTGCACGGTCAAGTTTTGAAAAAACATTTATGTCACTTGGAAAATTCATAAGATCAAGTGCCTGATCAAGAGGATGAGGTCCTGTGTTTCTTACTTCACCACCTGAAAAATTCTGAAGAGTCTGCCAGTCCCAACGTCTTGCAAATTTAGAAAAGTTAATTGAAATCTGCTTTATGTCTCCAAGTTTTCCGCTTGCTATGATTTCTTTTATTTTAGTGTAATACGGTGCGAAACGTGATTGTTGGAAAATGTTAAGCATAACACCGTTTTTCTTTGCCGCATCAATCATTGTGCATCCGTCTTCATAAGTTTTTGCAAAGGGTTTTTCAGATACAACATTAAAACCATGATTCAAAAGGTCAATTGCAACCTTTGCATGAAGATGTGAAAAAGTGGAGTTTACAACAAGATCTATATCATCTCTTCCATAAAGTTCCGATATGTCTGCATATACATCACAACCATATTCCTCTTTTGCACGGACTCTTCTGTGTTCAAGTTCATCTACAACTGCCACAACATTAAAATATTTGTTATCTTCACTTTTAAAATATTTTCCGTGAATGTCTCTTCCGCTTCTCCCCTGACCGACTATAGCCACATTTAATTTTTTCATGATTATCGCCTTTCTTACATTAATATTCTACTTTTAATTCTCTTTTTTCATCAGATGATTTGCAGGAAGCGAGAATAATATCTACCGCTTTGCGCGCTTCTTCTCCGCTTATCATTGGCGGTCTGTCTTCAATGATTGCCATTGCCATATCTTCAACAAGATATATATGTCCGAAATTTGTTTCATTATACTGACAGTTCACGCCGCCCATGGAGTTTGTAATTTCAGGAACAGGGATTGATTTGTCTTTAAGATCCCACATATAAAAACCTTTATCGCCAAAAATGATACTTCCCTCTGTTCCATGAACTGCAAATATTGTTTCAAGTCCCGAATATGCAGTGGTAGTACCTTCAATAACACCCATGGCTCCGTTTTTATATTTAACCCTTATTACTGCGGTGTCTTCTGCTTCTATATTCCATGCATATGTTTGGCAATCTGCATCAACAGATTCAATTCCGCCCATTATCCAGTTTATCATATCTATGCCGTGAATTGACTGATTCATAAGAGCACCGCCATCGAGTTCAAGTGTTCCTCTCCAATCACCGCTTGCATAATACTCAGCGTCTCTGTAATATTTGAGATACGCATCGGCAAGTGTAACTTTTCCGAGAAGCCCTTTTTCAACAGCCTCTTTTGTCTTTATTGCGGCATCGTAGGTTCTTCTTTGAAAAATACAACCAAGTTTAACATTGTTGTCTTTGCAACATTTGATTAACATGTCTGCTTTTTCTCTTGTGACGTCAATTGGCTTTTCGCAAAGGACATTGACTCCCCTTTTTGCAACTTCACATCCGATTTGTGCGTGATATCCGCTCGGAGTCAGTATACTGCATACATCAATATTCTCTGACTCAAGCATTGTTATATAGTCAGAATAAAAACTGCAGTTATTTTCTTTTGCTATTGATTCAGCCTTTTTGATATCTATGTCACAAACCGCAACAAGATTTGCGTGGGGAGCATTTTTGATTGCATCAAGATGATTGACAGAAACGCGTCCGCAACCTATAAGTGCAAAATTTACTGTATGTTTCATTGAAACCTCCATTTAAAAAAATTTTTCAGTATAATAGTATATTATATTTTTTAAAAAGTAAATTGCAAAAAATGTAATTATATATTACAAAAAATGCAAAAATATGAGTATGAAAACATATAAGCATTAATTTTTCATACTCATATTTTATATATCCGTTCCGCGTATATAAGTATTACATATATTTTCAAGGGCAACTTGTTTCATTTTAATAAGTGTTATCTCATCAACAGGCGAAAGACCTTTTCCGAGGATGTTTCCCGAATCAACAAAATTCTGAATATAATACCTTTTTGCGCCCTTAATTTCCTTTGAGAGATCCAGGATGTCAGAAACAGTATGAAGACCTTTTGCCACAGTTGTTCTGAATTCATAATCAACAGAATCTGTCATAAGAAATGAAATGCTTTCCTTTACGGACTCAACATCAAGGTTTTCAATTCCGGAAGTTTCAAGGTATTTTCCGAGTCTGTTTTTCACATCCATGGCAACATAGTCTACAAGACCTTTTTTTACTAATTTTTTTAGTTTGTCAGGAAAACTTCCGTTGGTATCAAGTTTAACCTTGTAACCAAGTTCTTTGACTTTAACTATAAAATCTTCAAGTTCATTGTGTAAAAGAGGCTCACCACCACTTATGCACACTCCTTCAAGCACTCCTTGTCTCTTTTTCAAATATGACAGTATTTCCTCTTCATCTATGCTTTGATGACCGTTTTGTTCCACAAGAAAAGAATTGTGACAAAAGGGACAGGCAAAATTGCATCCGATTGTAAAAAGAGTGCAGGCTACCTTCCCCGGAAAATCAAGAAGGGTTAGTTTTTGAAATCCACCAAAAATCATATTACATCTCCATTATCATCTTAAAGTTCTATGAAACCAAAAAAATCGGGAATGTGATAGTCAGGACTTTCAACTTCAACCTCACACCAGGTTATAAAATGCGAATGATCTGTTTCTTCGCCGCATTTGTAAAAATTTCCTTTGCATACAGGAGCAATTTTCCCAACTTTTTCTATCAGGAATGAATCAGGTATGTAAAACTTAAGTGTCCAGTCACCGTCTTTTGCATCAGATTCTATAGAGAAGATACTTCTGTCTTCTGTGTTAAACACTCTGCCGTGTCTTCCGTCACCAACACTTGAATTCATAACTCCTTTGGGGTTAAATTCAAAATTTATATATCTTGGATCCCATGGATTTGGCTTAAAGAAAAATTCCATGCAACTGTCAAAGCAAACATCTGTATTTTCTTCATATCTTTCACAAAGAAGGTTTTTCTCATCAGTATGCATAAGAACGCTGATACCTTCGGGCCCTCTCAGCAATTTAAAAGTTGTGTTTATGGGCTGGTAAAATTCTTTCCATCTCTGATAAGTTATCTTTCCCTCCGGTGCTTTTTCCCATTCTTTTGAATCCATACCCGGATTTATGACTTCTGTTCTGCCGGCTTTATATCTCATTTAAAATCACCTCATATCTATTTTTCCTGTATAAGTATTATATCAGGTTTACCAATATAATTCAATCCGAACATTTCAACAATCTCCATAGCTCTTGGCAGAGATTTGCCGTTATATGCGCTTTTCACGGTATGAGCATCAAAGCCAAAAGTTACGGGGCATTTTTCTTCGCCTGCAATTCTCCAGAATTTAAGATTTGGGTAGTGCCTGTTATCCCTGATTCCAAGAAAATTCAGTTCAAGAGGAATGTTATACTCTTTCGACGCTTTGCATATTTTTCTCACATACTTTTCATATACAAAATCATCTCCGGTAAATCTTATCCCATCAGGATGTGCAACATATGTAAAATATCCGCTTTTAATAGCAGATATAACACACTCGGCATAACGACTCAAAAAATCCTCATCACAAGTTTCTTCAAATGTGTGAATTCCATTTGGACTTTCCTCCTGAATGTAATGTTCACCAAGTATGAGATATTCTGCGCCATAATCTATGGCATCATTAATCATTTTTTCAAAAAAATCAGGATAGTACTCCATTTCAAATCCGATTTTAATGTCAATTTTATTTTTATACTTCTTTCTCAAAGCATCAATTTCTGACACATAGTCATATGCTTCAGAAACCCTTACCCTCGCTTCGCCTTCAGTACCGTCCGTGCATATATACGGAAAATGATCAGAAAAACCCATATGAGTAATTCCATTGTCAATTGCTCTTTGAATGTATTCCTCTATTTTTCCGGTGGCATGATGACATCTGTAGGTATGTGTATGATAATTGTAGTTCATTTTTATCTCCCTGAGTATTTATTTAAAAGTTTTTATAAGTCTGAACACCTGATATGCTGTGTTCTTAAGATTGTCAAATGCTGTTTCTTTGTCCATGGCTTCTGACAAAGAACAAGGTTTTCTGAGAATCGGGAAAAATGCATCAATGCCATAATCGTTGCATATATCAGCATCATTTGTTACACTGCCGGAAAAAGCAATTACGGGCTTATTGTATTTTTTGGCAAGACCGGCAACACCTGTTGGTGCTTTCCCCATGTGGGACTGACCGTCAAGCCTTCCTTCTCCTGTCACTATAATATCTGAATCCTTGATAAAATCTTCAAGTTTTGATTCTTTCATTACAAGTTCTATTCCCGATTTAAGTTCTCCTTTAAGATATGACATAAAAGCAAAACCCATACCGCCTGCAGCACCTGCACCCGGTGCATTTTTATCTGATTCCGGAAATTTCTCTTTTGTCAGATCGGCATATTTATTTAGCCATATATCCATTTTTTCAATCATATGTTCATCAGCACCTTTTTGCGGTGCAAAAATTCTGCTGCATCCCAATTCTCCGCATAGGGGGTTTTTCACATCGCAAGCAATTGAGAAAGTACACTCGGAAAGTTCTTTCATGGAATTATCAGTTTTAATTATATTTAATCTTTCAAGTCCCTTTGCTCCTTGTGATACAGGATTGTTTTCACAATCAAGAAATTCAAAGCCAAGAGCCTGAAGCATACCGATTCCGCCATCATTTGTTGCACTGCCGCCTATACCAACAATAAAATTGCGGCATCCTGATTCTATTGCATCCCTTATCATTTCACCAACGCCATATGTGGTGGTATTCATAGGATTTTTCTCTGATTCATCAACAAGGGTTATTCCTGCAGCAGAAGACATTTCCATAATTGCAGTTCTGCTTTTTGGAATTATACCATAAGATGCAACAACTTTTTCTCCAAGAGGTCCTGAAACAAAAACATTCTTTGTTTCTCCGCCAAGTGCCGAAACTATCGCGTCAACAGTTCCTTCACCCCCATCTGCTATCGGGTGCATGTGTACAAGGGCGTCATCATACGCACGTTTAATCCCCTCACTTACTGCTTTTGCCGCTTCTATGCTTGAAATGCTCCCCTTAAATGAATCAATTGCTATGGTAACTTTCATACTATCCTCCTACCCAATATCTGACGTATCAATTATATAATCACATTTATTCCTTATATCACATTTTTCAAAATACAATTCTTCTCTTGGAATCCATAGTTTTTTAAAGTTTTCATATTCCCCCGGAGTGCATCTTTTTTTCAATCTTATCTCTTGTACACATGGTGACACATCCACAAAGATCTTCATATCATAACAATTTATGAACTCATCCATACACGAATATGTTCCTTCAATTATTGTAAGTTTTCCGGGCATAAAACACACATCATCAGAGGAAAAGTCTCCTTTTTTGCAAACATATGGTCTATAAGATATTTTCCTGCCTGACATCAACGGTTTTAAAACGCTATTCATAAATCTCTCAATATGAATATTTCCGCCGATTTTTGACATTCTTTCATCATTTCTAAGTTCAAACGGAAGAAAAAAATCATCAATATGAATAACATTACATCCAAATATCCTTTGAAGATATTCTGAAAGAAAAGTTTTTCCTCCCCCGCATCGCCCGTCTATTGCCAAAACCATACTTTTGTTTTCAAGAAGATGTTTTTTTATTATTTTTGTAAGATTATCAAACTTATTAATGTACATTATTATTCTCTTTCAAAAAACTTATTTTTTTGCAATAAAACAACTATGGCAGGTATAAATACAAGTTGTATTATAATGCCCGGTATTGCATTTAAAAATGCTCCCGAAATAAACGCCGAAAAACCAAAAGCGTTTTTCCCGAATCCAAGAAGTACACTTTGTGCAATTCCCCACACAACCCTACCGCCAAGCATTGAGATTATCAAAGCAAAATACAAATATCTCACGCTTTTATATTTCAGGTGTTTATATACAAAGTCTGCCAAAAAGCCATATGCAAATAGTTCAAGAGACATCGAAAGTGCATTTGGATACATAGCAGGCATCGTAAAAATTGCTGAGCGTAGAAGCGGCAACACGAATCCAAGTATTGATGCATACTTCCAACCGCAAATAAAACTACACAGCAAAACAGGAATATGCATCGGAAGAAACATATTACCAATCTGCTGAATTTGTCCTGTTAAAAATGGCAGTACAAACCCCAAGGCAAGAAACATTGCACTTATAACTGTTTTTTTCACTTTATTCATAACATCTTCTCCATGGTTTTATAACTTGACGACAACATTCTCTTTTAAGTCACATTCCTCTTTTTTTGCTGACGGAATGACAAAGTTAAAAGATTTTGGCGCAATTTCAAATCTTATCGTTTCTGCATCCATCATTTCTCCATCGACACAAAGTCTGATTTTTTCAGATACAGGCTTAACTGTAAGGCTTTTACATTCTCTTGATTTTATGTATCTTTCAATGTTTTTAACTGACATAAATGTTCCACGCATATAATATGGTAAAAGAGTGAGGAACCTCATTCTTGACACGTTTTCAATGATATTAATATTAATCAGTCCATCCGTCACATTAGCAGTTGGATTACTTTTTATTCCGCCGCCGCAATAACTCCCGTTTGCAATTGATGTAAGCAAAAGACGACCGTTATGCACCATTTCTCCATCAATTTCTATCTGAAGTTCTGCACCTTTCTTTTTTAAAAGATTAACAAAAATTGAAATTAAATATGCAAGAGAACCGGAAATAAAAGGCTTCTTTTTAATATCAGAAGTCATATCAGCCACATTAGCATCAAAACCAATGTTAAACATATTTACGCAGTATCCTGTTTTTTTCACGCCATCAATTTCAGTTGTATACCTGATCGAATCACACTTTACCGACGAACCGTTAATTTGTGCATAGATATCTGAAAAGTCATATTCTTTCGGAAAGTTTCTGCAAAAATCATTCCCTGTTCCCATTGGCAAAACGCCAATCTCAACACCGTCAAACCCAATTGCACCGTTTAAAACCTCGTTTAAAGTTCCGTCACCGCCGCATGCGATAAAACGTGCATTGCCAAAATTCCTGCAATAATTCGCAACAAAATCTGTTGCATCTGCAACAGATTTTGTAATATATATCTCCACATCTGATTGTAATTTTTCAGAAACAAGATTAATTTCCCATATCAACTTTGAAACATCCCCACCCTGACCTGCGCATGGGTTTATGATAAATATTGTTTTCATAGGTGAAAATTACCTTTCATCAATTTTATAAGCATCTGACAATGAACATTGAAATCCTTTAAATCCATGAGTTATTCCCCATTTATAATATTCCTTGTCTTCTACAGCAGCAAGATGTAATTCTACTCCGTTTTCTTTGGCATAGAAAATCGCATCTTTGGATTTTTCATATAAATTTAAAGATTTCTGCGCATCTTTAAACCAAAACACGCATATAACACAATTACCCAAAGAAACAGCATCATCTACAACTTTTCTTTCTAAAACAGTATTTAATTTCTGAACATAAGATAGTTTTATGTCAGGGTCTTTTTTTCTCATATACTTTAAAGTATCGTAGGTAAATGAATTGACAAAAGTTTGTCTCATCATATCATATTTTAAAAGCAGTCTATGCACCTCGTCAATACATTCTTCAATTCTTTTATCACGAACTGTTATATATGGAATCTTATTATTTTTTTTACAGATTTTTATAAGATCTTCGAAAGTTGCAACGCAAGGATAATATCCAAGGTGATCATATGACTGCATGGAAGAGTATTCAAGTTTAACACACTCTTCTTGTGATAACTCATCAATCATCAGTTTGTTGTCGCTCGTGCTACCGGGTTCTATCACCCTTCCGTTATCATCAATATAAAAGTATGGATCATGACACATTATCAATTTACCGTCGGAAGAAGGAGTTACATCACCTTTTATTGCATCAAACCCTTTCATACATGCTGTTTCATATAACTCAGCTGTATTAAAAGGGACAGGTATATCTGTAAGTTTGGAATATGATATATTTAAAATATTTCCATTATAGTTCATAAAACTATCCCCTATCACTGCATATAAAACTCATCTGAAACCTCATCTTTGATTATACAGTAAATCAGGATAAAGTCAACTGTTTTTATAATATTTTCTTTGCATCAAATGATGTTCACTTTTTGCCGGCACATATAAATTCTGTGTTTTTATACTTTTGAGTAATATCCTCTGACAAAGAAACATCACTTATAAAAAAATCTATTTCATCAAGATTTGATACGATTACTTTATTTTTGATTCCTATTTTGTCACTGCCGCATAAAAACACTCTTCTGTCAGAATTATCAATCATAATTCTATGATGCTGCAAAAAACGTTCTGATGATCCATATATGATTCCATCATCAAATCCCGAGGCAGAAAAAAACATAATATCTGCGTGAAACATGGAAAAAGTTCTATTCGTTATCTCTCCTGCCAGAACTCCCGGATGTTCGAAAATTTGTCCACCGGTACAGTAAGTGTCAATTCCGTTTCCATTAAGATGTGATGCAAGAACCATATTATTGGTTATGACAGTAATGTTTTTCTTGTTTGCAAGAAAGTGGCCAAGATACTGTGCACTTGATGAAGCATCTATAAAAACTGTGTCATTATCACGTATAAGTTCAGCAGCTTTAACGGCAATGCTGTTTTTTTCAAGTTTCATGCTATGTTGTCTGAAGCGAAATGGCGTGTAAGATTCTTTTTTGATTTCTACACCGCCGTAACTCCTCTTTACAAGTCCCTGTTTTTCAAGAACAGTTAGGTCACGACGAATACTTGCAGGCGAATAGCGTATTTTCTCAACAAGATAATCTACAGTTACATAGTGATACTTGTTGAGTATTTTCAATATTTCATCGATTCTTTCAGACTGATACATAACTTTTCTCCTTTGATCATTATTGATTATTCTTCAATATTTTCGCAAATATTGATTATTTTCGATTGTTTGCTATAATGATATACGAACTCAAGAAAAAAATCAATAGCAGGGACTGATTATATGAAAAAACTTTATGAAGGAAACCTTAAAAAAAATTTTTTTGTTTTTGCGTTTCCTCTTGTGCTTACAGCCCTTTTTTCTCAAGCCTACCATATCATAAATACAATAATGGCAGGAAAACTTATTGGTGACGAGGCAATTTCCGCAATAGGAAGCACCTCACCCTTCATATCGATGATTTCCTCGGTATTTTGGGGATACGGTACAGGATTATCTGTATATGTAGCCATGCTTTTTGGCGAAAGAGACTACAAAAAAATGATTAACGTTATAAAAATAAATATTTTGATAAGTTCACTAATTATTATTATAATATCAATTTTGTGTATATTATTTCACTCTGTAATTTTTAATTTCTTAAACATTGAAAAACATCTGTGGGAAGATTCATATTCATATTTTAAAATATATATGTCCGGTCTTGTTTTTCTACATTTAAACTGGTGTTTTCTTCCGATAGCAAACGCCATAGGTAAATCAGTCTTTCCTTTTGTAGCCTCTGTTATTTCAAATATACTGAACATCTTTGGAAATTATATATTTATAAAACATTTTGATATGAGAGTTGAAGGGACTGCGTATGCAACTGTGATATCAGCATTTATTATTTCTGTGTTTTATCTGATTACCTTTATAATAACATTTAAAAATGAAAAAATAAGCATCAGAGGACTTTATTTTTCGTCAGATGAACTTTCAGAATCGTGGAGTTATTCGTTCCCAACAATGCTTCAGCAGTCAGTTATGTATATGTGCACTGCATTTGTTTCACCCCTTACAAACAAATGCGGTGCAGCAGCAATTGCAGGATATACCATTGGTATGAGACTATACGACCTTAACGCCGCAATTTATCAGAATTCAAACAAAACAATTGGCAATTTTATTGCTCAGTGTATGGGTGCAAAAAAGTATCAACTGATTAATGACGGAATAAAAGTATGTCTGGTTCAGACTCCTCTTTTCCTTTTGCCTTTTCTCTTATTTACAGTATTCGGATCAGGTTTTATTTCTGATATATTTCTTGATGAATCGGATAGCATTTACTATTCTTCTGTATTCATGAAATATTGCATGCCGTTTGTAATTTTCAATGTTATAAACAATTTTCTTCATGCAATCTTCAGAAGTGTCGGTTCAGGAAGAATTCTTGTTGTGTCAACTGTTATATATTCTGTCAGCCGTTTTGCATATAGTTATATTTTTTACGGAATCTTTGATATGTATGGAATATACCTTGCCATTATACTTTCATGGATTACAGAGGCTGTCTTTGGCCTTTGTGTATACTTTTCAGGCAAGTGGAAAAATGATGATCTGAATTTTATCAGGTAAGTTTTGTGACATAGAACCCGTAAAAAATTGATAAAAAATTTTTAACTCTTTAAAACCGCGTAATTACTAACTTTATGAATAATACGCGGTTTTTTATTTGCAAATAGCACATAATATGCATTGACAAATGACTAATTTTAGGGTATATTTTACATTAGAGAAAATGACATAATTTGTCATAAAACAACACCGGTTAACCCGGAAAAGGAGGATGTTTCAATAATGAAACTGGTTTACGATGTAAATGATAAGCCAAAATTCGCTCAACTTATCATTTACGCAATTCAGCAACTTCTTGCTATAATGACCGCAACATTGGTTGTTCCGGTTATTATCAATAGCACATGCGGTACTGCTATGAGTTCTGCCGCTGCACTTTTTGGTGCAGGTGTGGGAACACTTGTGTACATTCTTTTCACACAGAAGAAGTCTCCTGTATTTTTAGGTTCTTCTTTTGCATTTATCGGATCTATGATTGCTGCTTTTGCAGGCGGTGTTTCAATGTCACTTGGCTTTGCAGGACTCATTATCGGTGCAATTTTTGCAGGTCTTGTTTATGTTGTCATTGCGATTATCGTTAAGTTTGTCGGCGTTGGCTGGATTAACAAACTTATGCCCGCAGTTGTAATCGGACCTACAGTTGCAATCATTGGACTTTCACTTGCCGGAAATGCTATTGGTGATATAACCAAAGGAAGCATCGACGGTGTTGCAACATCACCTCTTATTACAGTTCTTTGCGGTATCGTTACTCTTCTTATAACTGTTATCAGTTCAACATACGGTAAAAAAACATTGAAACTTATCCCCTTCATAATTGGTATTCTTGGCGGATATGCAACAGCAGGAATCTTTACAATAATAGGCTATTGTGCAAATATTGACGCATTAAAAGTTTTAAATGTTGCACCATTTTTAGCACTCGTCGAAAATGGTGTTACACTCACAACATTTGTATCTGTTCCTGATTTCACATTTATGGAAGCGTTCAAAGGAATCGGTGAAATCAGCGGTGCATATATCGGAACAATTGCAGTTGCATACATCCCTGTTGCATTTGTTGTTTTTGCAGAGCACATTGCAGACCACAAAAACATTTCTTCCATTATTGAAAAAGACCTTCTCAAAGAGCCCGGACTTCACAGAACCCTTCTTGGCGATGGTATTGGTTCAATCGTAGGAGCATTTTTCGGTGGATGCCCCAACACAACATACGGGGAATCTGTTGGTTGTGTTGCTATCACAAGAAATGCTTCTGTTCTCACAATTATCACAGCTGCCATGCTTGCAATAATTATTGCTTTTATTTCACCCTTCATTGCATTTGTTAATTCTATTCCCTCATGTGTAATGGGCGGTGTTTGTATGGCTCTCTATGGATTTATTGCTGTTTCCGGTCTTAAGATGGTTCAACATGTAAATCTTAATCTTAACAAAAACCTTTTTGTTGTTTCAGTTATTCTTATTGCCGGTATTGGTGGTCTTACCCTTACTTTTGGAAAAATCACAATCACATCCATTGCCTGCGCACTCATTCTTGGTATTATTACAAATCTTATTCTCTCAAAGGCAAAGGATGAAGAATAATTTTAACATACTTTTAAGGAGGATATTATGAACAACGTTGTAATATTTAATCATCCGTTAATCCAACATAAAACTACTATACTGCGTCAGAAATCCACCACCAACAAAGAATTTCGTGAACTTGTTGAAGAAATCACAATGCTTATGTGTTATGAATCTTTGCGGGATTTACCTTTGGAAGATGTAGAAATCGAAACCCCTATTAAGAAGACAACACAAAAAATGATAAAAGGCAAAAAACTTGCCATCGTGCCGATTCTTCGTGCAGGACTAGGTATGGTAAGCGGAATGCTGAGACTCGTGCCTTCTGCAAAGGTCGGACACATTGGAATGTACAGGGATGAGGAAACCATGCAACCTCACGAGTATTATTGCAAACTTCCGCCCGATATTGACAAAAGGCTCATCGTTGTTGTTGATCCGATGCTTGCAACCGGAGGTTCTGCCATTGATGCCATAAGCCAGATAAAATCATATGGCGGAAAACAGATTAAATTCTTATGCTTAATTGCTGCACCTGAAGGAATTGAAGCACTTAACACGGCTCATCCCGATGTTGAGATATTCTGCGCAAATGTCGATGAAGGTCTCAATGAAAAATGCTACATTGTTCCCGGCCTCGGCGATGCAGGAGACAGAATATTCGGAACAAAATAACCGGTTACTATTAAAACATAAAACCGCAGTCAAAAGTTTATTTGATTGCGGTTTTATTTTTTTAAAAATCTATTGCTTTATTTTGATGTTTGATATAGAATAAAGATAATAATATGATTTGAGAGGTTATCCTTATGACAATAGTATTACTAACTGCGCTTGGTGTTGGCGGTGCAACAATAATCGGTGCTCTGATTGGATTTATATTCAAAAATATTTCTCATAAACTCAGCGACCTTGTACTTTCTTTTGCAGCAGGCGTAATGATGTGTGCGGCAGTATATGGTCTGATTATGCCATCTGTTGAACTCGGTACAAAATTGCCTGTGTTTGTAACAATACTCGGTGTTTTTGCCGGTGCATTTTTGCTGAATATTATGGATAAAGCCGTTCCGCATCTCCACAGACTCTCAGGTGCTGATATTGAATCACATCCCGGAAGTGCAGACAAAATTAATAAAGTTTTGCTTTTTGTTATGGCAATTGCAATTCACAATCTTCCCGAAGGAATTGCTGCAGGTGTTGGCTTTGGAACAAACAACACAGCAGAAGCATTTACCATTGCCGGAGGTATTGCGCTTCAGAATATTCCAGAGGGGATGGTAATAATCTCTCCCATGATTGCTACAGGAATGAGCAAAAAAAGAACACTTTTGATTGCTTCATTTACGGGAATTATTGAAATAATCGGAACATTTATAGGATATTTTGCTGTCAGCATTTCAAATGCTCTTCTCCCCTTTGCCCTTGCGTTTGCCGGCGGAACAATGCTTTACGTTATAAGTGACGAAATGATTCCCGAAACTCATTCACACGGTGGAGAAAGAGGATCAACATATATGCTTCTTGCCGGATTTTGTCTGATGCTTATAATTGATTTTTATCTTGGATAAATATTAAAATATCCTATGTCTAAATGTTAAAAAAATATATTTTAACATAGCAAAAAGACAGATTTCATCTGATTAAAATCATTTGAAGTCTGTCTTTTTCATTTTCACATTCAGAATTAAAAATATTCAAAACTGTTTGTGACTGTAATCAATCTTAGCCAATTTTTTTCGTTTTGATAATATTAACACTACAATTTCAAATCGGACATATTTATCTCAAAATATGTCTCCTGACAATTTGACATTTCAAAACTTTTAAAAAATTCCTGACTGATTACAATAATATTATAAGCAGCATCTGAATTTTTATTCATATTATTAATACAATTTTCAAACCTTTTTTCTGATAATGCTATATGGTACAACTTTGTTTTCAATCTTAAGTTTTACTATCATCTGAGGATGAGGCGCCACATCAATATCTTCATCAGATTCATTTTTCATATACTCCGATAAAAAAGCAAATGAAGGAAGATTTGGAGAAATCACTTCAAGTTCTTCACCTTTAAAAAACCTGTTTCTCTGCTCTATTGTGGCAATTTTTGTTTTTTCATCGTAGTCTGTTACCACACCCACAATTGTATAATCCTGTATATAGGTGTTGCTTGTATATAACTGATTGTTTTCATCAGGCTTTCCATAGTAAAATCCCGTTGTATATTCCCTATGACTCACCTTTTCAAGTTCTTCTAAAATTTCGTCGTCAACTTTAAAGTTTTCAGGATCAGCATAATAGGCATCTATTGCTCTTCTATAAGCGCCCACAACTGTTGCGACATAGAGTTCATTTTTTACTCTGCCTTCAATTTTAAAACTTGTTATTCCTGCATTAATAAGGTCGGGAATATATTTTACCATACACAAATCTTTTGAATTATAAAGAAAAGTTCCTCTGTCATTTTCAAAAACAGGCATATATTCACCGGGACGTTTTTCTTCCATCAGATAATATTTCCATCTGCAGGGATGTGAACAGGCACCTTTGTTGGCATCTCTGTGAGTAAGGTAATTACTCAGCAAACATCTTCCGCTATAGGATACGCACATTGCACCGTGTACAAAGCACTCAAGTTCTTCGTCATCACTAATGTTATCTCTGATTTCTCTTATTTCTTCAAATGAAAGATCTCTTGCCAATACTACCCTCTTTGCACCAAGTTCATACCACATTTTCGCACTCATATAGTTGGTGTTATTCGCCTGTGTGCTGATATGTATTTCAAGATTTGGGGCAACTTCTTTTACTATGGCAAAAGCACCAAGATCAGAAACAATGATTGCATCTGCACCAAGAGAATCTACTTCTTTTACAAAATCAGGAAATTCTTTTAAATCTTCATTGTGTGGAATTATGTTTGCGGTGATATACACTTTTTTTCCTCTTTTGTGAGCAAATTCAATTCCTTCTTTAATTTCATCAAGAGAAAAGTTTTTCGCAGCCACCCTCAGAGAAAAAGCCTCTCCACCGATATATACTGCATCTGCACCGTATTCTATGGCATATTTAAGTTTCTGAAGACTTCCTGCAGGTGCAAGCAATTCAACTTTATTTTTCATGTGCTTCAACTCCTATTCAGTCAATTTAACAGATACAGAAACACCGTCTCCAATTGGTATGATTGATGTTTCAAGTTTTGGATTGTGAGAAAGAAAATCAAGAAAATCTCTGATATTGGTTATTATCGTATTTTGTTTTCTCGGAGCAAGGTCATCATTTGAAATCATACCTTTATACAAAATATTATCACAAACTATTATTCCTCCAACTCTCAAATGCGGAAACAATGTGTCATAATAGTATTTATACATGGATTTATTTGCATCCATAAAAATCATATCATATGTTCCGCTTACTTTTTTCACATTCTCATATGCATCTCCGAAAACTATATCTATAACTTTTTCTTTACCTGCTTTTTTGATATTCTCTTTGGCAATTTCATAATAATTCTCATCACGTTCAAAGGTTGTAATCCTGCTTCCGGGAAGAATATAATCAGAAAAAAAGAGTGATGAATACCCTATTGCCGTTCCAAGTTCCAGAACATTTCCGGGTGTTTTATATTTCATTAGCATCCCAAGAAAACACCGTACTTCTTTTTGAATAATCGGCACATTATTTTCAAGGGCATATTCTTCCATTTCCTTAAGATGTCCGGTTGTATCCGGAAGTGTTTTTGTAAGGTATTCAACGATATGATTGTAATTAATATTATCTGTCACCCATCATTTCTCCTTTGTATAAATTAAGATATCCGTCCGGGCACTGCCCGTTGATAACAGTCTGTGATAAGATTGCTGTTGTTTTCATATAGGTGTGTGTATTATAAAATGGTATCATTAGTGCTACATCTGCATCTATCGAAACCTCTATTGTATGCATTGTCTGATTTATTCCTGCACTTTGAAAACTGTGAACAAGATCTGTGTTTACAACTCCACGCTGGACAAGAATAAATTTTATTCTTGGGCCTTTGCCTATAAGATACATATTCTTTGAAAAATCTCCTATAGGAACGTATACAGGGATTTCATCCTGGTTTGAAAGTTTTTCGGAAATTATCATTGAAATTTCCGATTTGATTCTGTTTACAAGGCTATAGTCTATACTTATTGAACTTATAACCCCAAATTTGTCATATTTAATTTCTGCAAGGTCTTCATACTTGATTGAATATTTTTCGACTACTTCTGAAACTGTTGAATTTAAAATTTCAAACATATTTGTTTCAGCATATGAATGAAGAACTTCTGCGCCTCTTGGGAAAACTGATTTTGTCAGCCATCTTGTAAATATGGTCAACACAAATGAAACTAAAACTAATATGAAAACAATAAGTTTGATATTTTTGTTTTTACTCATATATAACACCATTATTAATATATGAGTGTAACTCAAAATGTTATTCTTCAGTATATATATCTGCACTTAAATGTGAAAGTTTATTGGTAAAGTTATAATATCCTCTATCTAAAAATTCTGCATTGTTTACGATTGTTCTTCCTTTTGCGCATAACCCTGCAATAACAAGGGCTGCACCTGCTCTGAGATCAGTTGCACTGACCTCAGCGCCAACAAGTTTTGAATTGCCGTTTATAACCGCCATACGTCCGTCAACTTTAATATCTGCATTCATACGTATTAATTCCGGAACATACATAAACCTGTTTTCAAAAATTGTTTCTGTGATTACAGATGTGCCATTGATACTACATAGCAACGCGGCAATCTGCGACTGCATATCCGTTGGAAATCCGGGGAAAGGCATTGTTTTAATATCAGTTGGTTTGGTTATTTTATCACAAGAAACAGAAATTTCATCTGAAAATTCGGAAAGTGTTGCACCTATTTCACTTAGTTTTGAAGTAACAGATGAAAGGTGGGAAGAATTAACATTTTTCAACCTCACATTTCCTCCTGTAGCAACAACGGCTGTCATAAAGGTTCCTGCTTCTATTCTATCCGGTATGATTCTGTGTTTTGCAGGAAAAAGTTTTTTCACACCGGTGATAATAATCTTATCAGTACCTGCACCTTTGACATCAGCACCGCATTTATTAAGAAAATCTGCCAAATCACATATTTCAGGCTCTGACGCACAGTTTTCAATAACAGTGATTCCTGTGGCAAGAACAGACGCCATCATTATATTCTGAGTTGCACCAACAGACGGAAAATCAAGATATATATTTTTCCCTTTTAGATGTTTTCCTGAAACAACAACATATCCGTCACAAATCTCATATTCACATCCTAATGAAACAAATCCTTTCAAATGCAGATCTACAGGTCTTGTACCTATGCTGCATCCGCCCGGAAGCGCTATTTTAGCATTGCCAAACCTCGCAAGAAGCGGTCCTGCCACAAGAAAAGATGCTCTGATTCTACCTGTCAGTTCATAAGGGAGAATAACAGGTCTTACATCTTCACAATTGACTGTCAACAGGTTTTTTTCTTTTTTTATCTTACATCCGAGACTATTCATTATTTCACACATTACTCTTATATCGCTTATGTCGGGGATATTTTCCAAAACACATGTCCCATTTGTAAGAAGACATGCTGCAATAATCGGTAATGCTGAATTTTTTGAACCTGATATCTCAACGTCACCACTAAGAGGTTGAGAGGAATTTATTATAATTTTTGACACAATAATTCTCCAATTCAAAATTAATACTAAATTAAGTATTAGTGAATTATTTGTTTTTATACGGGAAATTTGTGCTATTTTTTCTCAGAAAAAAGTTTAAGAGTAAGATATGATAAAACGGTACCGGATGTATCTATTAAAATGTCAATCACTCTGCATGCCCTGCCGGGAACAAAATATTGATGAAACTCATCTGATATGGCAAACACAACACTTATAACAACTGAATAGATCAAATTTCTTTTTTTTACATTATATGAACTAAGAGTATTATAACACAAAAAACAAAGAATGGCATATTCAAAAAAATGACATAACTTTCTGATAATTGTCTCAAAAGTGTCAACAAGATCCGCTGATGGATTACTCCAAAATATACCCAATATTTTTTCTGCAATATCTGAACTTTGTCCGCCTGATATTTCAGCCGTCTGAGATGACATCATAAAAATAATAATCATCCACAAAATAGTTATCGCTGTGTAGGTTATCCTCTTTATCATAACATACCTCATGCTTTATTTGATTTTTCAGAAATAAATTTTTGAACCATATACCATATTGTCCAGGCAAAACTAATTCCACAGGCTATGCCAAAGGCATACTGCAAAGTGACTATGCCGTAGTCTTTAAAAGAAAGCCATTCTGATTTAACGGCAGCACTCATACAATAAAAAAGTGATCCTCCGGGAACATGGGGAATGAGAGAAGGAATAAAAAACACACTTGCAGGCGTCTTTTTTATTCGAGCCATAATCTCTGCATAAAATGCGGAAAATGCAGATGATATGAGACAAGCAATAAAAGGATTAACAAAAACATCTTCCATCAAAAGAAAGAGACCCCAACTTAAAAGACCGCCAAGCGCTCCATAAATCACAAGTGAGTGTCGTACATTAAATACTATTGCAAATCCCATAGCACCAAAAAAAGCAGCAATTAATTGAATAATATCATTATACATTTCTTACACCCCCACAAGCATCATAGAAATTACAAAACCAACAGCAAGAGATGCAGCCCACAAAACTGTTTCAACAAGGCGCATTACACCTGCAAGGGTATCACCAACAAGGAGATTTCGCATTGAGTTTGTAAAGGCTACTCCGGGGATAAGAAGCATTATGTCCCCTATTACAATTTTATCTGCATTCAGCCCCAAAAATTTAGATACTAAAGATATGCCAATGCCGACTATAAATGCTGTTATAAAGTTAAACATCATAATATTAGGACAATATTTTTTAAATTTATCATCAATGAAGAATATCAGAATGGAAAACATCACCGCAACTAATGCATCAAAAACATTTCCGCCAAAAAAGATTGTAAATGCACCTGCCGATATCATACTTCCTATGTAAAACTTCACTTTTTTATCACTCGAGTTTTTGATTTCAAAAAAACGTCTTTCAAACTCTTCATCATCAATCATTCCGCCACACTTTTCTCTGCTGAGACTGTTTAAAAGTTCAAGTTTTCTAAAATCGGTGGTTGCTGATGAAACAATTCTTTTAGAACGTGTATACGAGTATCCATCATCATCCACAATAGTTATAACAAGATTTGTCGTAATTGCAAATACGCTGATTTTTGATATGTCATATGACATTCCGACACGGCTGACAGTATCTTCCACTCTGTTTATTTCAGCACCGCTTTGAATCATAAGTTTGCCAAATGCCATAAGGATTTTAAGAACATTATTATACTTTAAGTTCCTTTCTTTCATAGATACTCCTCCACTCATATATACACGCGAAAATCCCCGCAGACAGGGACTGAAAAATATTAATCATTTCCAAGCCTCTGTTCTGAGGGGATTATTACCGCACCAAATGTATCGGTAAGATACATTTATATTATATTATTTTTTGTCTGATCTGTCAACATAATGTGTATGAAGAAGTTCATGTGATTTGTGACCGCAAGGTTCACCGAGGAATTCTTTGTAGAGATTCTGAATCACAGGGTTTTCGTGAGATTTTCTGAGAGTTGCTCTTTCATCTTCTGAGTAAAGCGCAGATGCTCTCTTTGCTTTAACATCTACAGTTGCCTTGGTGTAAGAATCAACTATAGGCTGTCCACCACCGTTGATACATCCACCGGGGCACGCCATAATCTCAACGAAGTCGTAGTGTTCACCGTTCTTTATTTTATCAAGAATGATTCTTGCATTTGCTGTACCGTGAACTACGGCTACTTTAACTTCTTTACCTGCAATAGTAAGTGTTGCTTCTTTTACACCTTCAAGTCCGCGAACAGGTTCTACATTGAGGTTTTCAAGAGGTTTCTTTTCAAGAATTTCATATACAGTTCTTATTGCTGCTTCCATTACACCACCGGTTGTACCGAAGATTACGCCGGCACCTGTTGCCTCGCCAAATGGTGAATCAAACTCTTCATCAGGAAGTGATGCAAAGTCAATACCTGCCTGTTTTATCATTCTTGCAAGTTCTCTTGTTGTGAGTGAGCAATCAATATCAAGTCCGCCACTTGTGGAATGTTCTTCTCTGCTTGCTTCAAATTTCTTTGAAGTACAGGGCATAATTGCTACTGAATAGATATCATCTTTCTTGATACCATTCTTTTCAGCATAATATGATTTTATAATTGCACCAAACATTTCCATAGGTGATTTACATGTGGAAAGGTTTCCTATAAATTCAGGATAGTAGTGTTCACAGAATTTAACCCAACCGGGTGAGCAGGAAGTGATAATGGGAAGATTTTCGCCTTTTGTGAACCTTTCGATAAACTCTGTGCCTTCTTCCATTATTGTAAGGTCTGCACCGGTATCTGTGTCAAATACCTTGTCAAAACCAAGTCTTCTCAGTGCTGCAACCATCTTTCCTGTAACAGGTGTGCCAATGGGGAGACCGAATTCTTCACCAAGGGCTGCTCTTACTGCAGGTGCAGTCTGAA
The DNA here is from genome assembly GCA_045541875.1 of Clostridia bacterium. Lineage (GTDB taxonomy): Bacteria > Bacillota > Clostridia > UMGS1810 > UMGS1810 > RGIG1828. The sequence continues at coordinate 39,931 of JAZQJX010000084.1, forward strand.
CAACAACATGTTTTTCAGGATTATCAATTGCTTTTATAACCTTTGGAATGTCATTTCTTTCATAGAGTGCACCAACAGGACAAGAAACGATACACTGACCGCAGAAAATACAACCTACATCTTTAATCTCTTTTTCATATGTGGGTGTAACATGAGTTGCAAAACCTCTTTCTGCACAGGTAATAACTGAAATTGCCTGTTTTGCACATGCTGAAATACATCTTCTGCAAAGTACGCATTTGTTGTTGTCTCTTACAAGTGAAGTTGATGTGTTGTCAAGTTCATAGGGAATGTTTTCGCCTTCAAATCTGAGACCATCAACACCGAGTTCTTCAGCAAGATCCTGAAGTTCACAGTTTTTGCTTCTGATACATGTGAGACATTTCTTTTCGTGATTTGAAAGAATGAGTTCTAAAGTATCTCTTCTTGCACCTCTTACTTTAGGTGTGTTTGTATAGATTTCAAGACCTTCGCTTACGGGATATACACATGCTGCCTGAAGTGCTCTTGCGCCTTTAATTTCAACAAGACACATTCTGCAGGCACCGATTTCGTTGATATCTTTAAGATAGCAAAGTGTGGGAATCTTAATTCCTGCTTCTCTGGCAGCGTCAAGTATTGTATAAGAAGCGGGAACACTGTAGTCTTTATCATTGATTTTAATATTAACCATATTCATTGTCAATTACTCTCCTTCTTATTTTTTACTTATTGCGCCGAACTTACAGGTTTCCTGACAAACGCCGCATTTGATACATTTAGCAGGATCAATTGTGAAGGGACTCTTAACAACGCCTTCAATTGCACCAACGGGACATTTTTTAGCACAAAGGCTACAACCTTTACATTTTTCGGGCTCGATAACATATGAAAGAAGTGCTTTACATACACCTGCAGGACATTTTTTGTCAACAACGTGTGCCACATATTCATCTCTGAAGTATTTGAGTGTACTGAGTATGGGGTTAGGTGCTGTTTGACCAAGACCGCAGAATGCTGCATCTTTAATGCTGTAGCAAAGTTCTTCAAGTTTGTCAATATCTTCTAAAGTACCATTACCGCTTGTAATTTTGTTGAGAATTTCAAGAAGTCTCTTTGTACCAATACGGCAAGGAGCACATTTACCGCAGGATTCATCAACTGTAAATTCAAGGAAGAATTTAGCGATGTCAACCATACAAGTTTCTTCATCCATTACAATAAGACCGCCGGAACCCATCATTGATCCGATTGAAATGAGTGAATCGTAGTCAATAGGAGTGTCAATAAGGTCTGCGGGAATACATCCGCCGGAAGGACCACCTGTCTGTGCTGCTTTAAATTTCTTGCCACCGGGGATACCGCCGCCAATATCATATACAACTTCACGAAGTGTTGTACCCATAGGAATTTCAACAAGACCGGTATTATTAATTTTTCCACCGACTGCAAATACTTTTGTACCCTTGCTCTTTTCTGTTCCTATCTGATTGAACCACTGTGCACCATTGTTGATGATTGCTGTGATGTTAGCATATGTTTCAACGTTATTAAGGAGTGTGGGTTTTCCAAAAAGTCCTTTTACTGCGGGGAAAGGAGGTCTTGGACGGGGTTCACCTCTGTGACCTTCGATTGATGTCATAAGAGCAGTTTCCTCACCACATACAAATGCGCCGGCACCGAGACGGATTCCTAAATCAAAACTAAAATCAGTATCAAAAATATTTTTGCCGAGAAGACCGTATTCTTTTGCCTGCTCAATAGCAATGTTAAGTCTGCTTACTGCTATGGGATATTCTGCTCTGATATATACATAACCCTGGTCTGCACCTACTGCATATGCTGCAATTGCCATTGCTTCGATGAGTGCATGGGGATCACCTTCAAGGATAGATCTATCCATAAATGCACCCGGGTCACCCTCATCGGCATTACAAGCAACATATTTCTTGTCACCTACAGCATTTGCTGTAAACTGCCATTTAAGACCTGTCGGGAAACCTGCACCACCACGACCACGAAGACCGGAAGCTTTGATTTCATCAATTACTTCCTGAGGCTTCATCTGCGTGAGAACCTTACCAAGAGCAGTATAGCCGCCAAAAGCAATATATTCATCAATACTTTCGGGGTTTATAACACCACAGTTTTTGAGTGCAACACGCTGTTGCTTTTTGTAGAAATCAACCTCATTGAGAGATTTGATTGTATCGTCATCAACAACTGTTTCCTGATAGAGAAGTCTTTTAACGATACGGCCTTTGAGAAGGTGTTCTTCAACAATCTCTGATACATCCTCAGGCTTAACCATGCTGTAGAATGCACCTTCAGGATAAACAATTACTATCGGTCCTAAAGCACAAAGACCAAAACAACCGGTCTGTACAACCTTGATTTCATTATCAAGGCCATTGTCTTTAAGACATCTTTCAAATTCATCTATAATCTTTACACTGCCTGAGGAAGTACATCCTGTACCGCCGCAGACAAGCACGTGACCTCTTGCTAATTCCATTGTTACCCCTCCTTAGTTTTTCTCTGCTGCGCCGATTGTGTATTCATTGATAACTTTGCCGTTTACTAAGGTTTCATTAACAACTTTAACCGCTTTTTCGGCATCCATTTTTACATAGGTTATCTTTTCAGAACCGGGAAGGTAAACCTCTACAATAGGTTCAAGGCGACATACACCTATACAACCTGTCTGTGTCACATAACAATTTGCAACATTTCTTTTTTCAATTTCGTCCATAAGAGCTTTCATTACCGGTCTTGCACCTGCTGCTATACCGCAAGTAGCCATACCCACAACGACTCTGATGCTTGTGTCGTCTTCTTTTCTCAAATTAATCTTTGCAAGTGTTTTGTTTCTGATTTGTTCGAGTTCAGCTAAACTTTTCATTTACTGTATCCCTCCATAAATATTTTCTGTTTCACTATTAATATAATCTTCAATCCATGAAAGAACCTGAGGCTCTGTAAGTGGCACTTCACTGCCAAGAGTTTCTCTTATCTGTCGTGTATCAAAATCAAAAGACAAGCCGTTGAATGTATGAGTGTATACATAATCAATATCAGGATCTGAATTGACTATTGTTACCATAGTAAAAGCCATATCACCTAAAGGTTGACGATCTATGCTGTCATACACAAACTTTGCCTCAACAACTGTTCCTTCTCCAAGTTTTGAACTGATTTCAAAACTACCGCCGGTTTGCTCTGCGGCATTTTTAAACATAGGAACTCCAAGACCGACTTTCCGGGTTGTGCGGCTTGTTCTGAACGGATTTGTAACATCATTCAAAAACTCCTCACTCATTCCGCATCCGTTGTCCGAGATTCTGACAGTTAAAAGATTTGAAGAAGTGTCTTCTATGACTGATATTTCGATAAGAGATGCTTTTGCTCTGACCGAATTCTGAACAATGTCAAGAATGTGAAGTGAAATCTCTACCATAGCCTATCAGTCCATATATTTACTCAAAATATCATCAACATCATCTACGGTGATTCTTCCGTATACATCATCATTGACTGTAAGAACGGGAGCAAGACCGCAAGCACCGATACAACGTGTTGCATCAAGAGAGAATTTTCCGTCGTCTGTACACTTACCTACATCAATACCGAGACGCTCCTTGATTTTATCAATGATG
>JAZQJX010000085.1:0-4656 GCA_045541875.1 Clostridia bacterium
AGCTGTATCTGTTCCTGTTTGGGATGTTGACAAATGTATCCAGTGTAACCAGTGTTCAGCTGTATGTCCTCACGCTGCAATCAGACCTGTTCTCCTCAATGAAGAAGAAAAGGCTAATGCTCCTGAAACCTTTGTAACAAAGAAAGCTACAGGCTTTGCAGGTATGGAATTCAGAATGCAGGTATCTCCCCTCGACTGTCTCGGTTGCGGTGTGTGTGCTAATGTATGTCCTGAAAAAGTACAGGCTCTTAAGATGACTCCTATCGATGCTGTTTCTCCTGTTGAAGCTCCCAACTGGGATTATGCTATGACAGTTTCTTCAAAACAGAAAGACATCGATATTGCTAAGAATATTAAAAACTCACAGTTTGCAACTCCTCTCCTTGAGTTCTCCGGTGCATGTGCAGGTTGTGGTGAAACACCTTACATCAAGCTCATCACTCAGCTCTTCGGTGACAGAATGATGGTTGCAAATGCTACAGGTTGTACTTCAATCTGGGGTGGTTCCGCTCCTTCAATGCCTTACTGCAAAAACGCTGAAGGTAAAGGTCCTGCTTGGGCAAACTCACTCTTTGAAGATAATGCTGAATTTGGTCTTGGTATGGCTCTTGCTGTTAAGAAAAACAGAAAGAATCTTGTATCACTTATGAATCAGGCAATCGCAAACGGCTGTGATAAAGCACTTGCAGATGCATTCAATGAATGGATTGACGGTATGGACAATACTGAAAAATCAATTGAAGCCGCTGCAAAAGTTGAAGCAGCACTTGCAAATGCTGATAAGAATGATGAAATCATCAAGCAGATTGCAGACAGAACAGATTTCCTTGTTAAGAAATCACAGTGGATCTTTGGTGGTGACGGATGGGCATATGACATCGGTTACGGCGGTCTTGACCACGTTATCGCATCCGGTGAAGATGTTAACCTCTTTGTTGTTGATACTGAAGTATACTCCAACACAGGCGGACAGGCTTCCAAAGCAACACCTACTGCTGCAGTTGCTAAATTTGCTGCATCAGGTATGAAAGTTAAGAAGAAAGACCTTGGTATGATTGCTACAACATATGGCTATGTATATGTTGCTCAGATTGCTCTTGGTGCAAACATGCAACAGGCTCTCAATGCAATCAAAGAAGCCGAAAACTATCCCGGTCCTTCACTTATCATTGCTTATGCTCCCTGTATCAACCACGGTATCAAACCAAGAGGCGGTATGGCTAACTCAATTGCAGAAGAAAAGAAAGCAGTTGAAACAGGTTACTGGCACCTCTGGAGATTCAACCCTGAACTCAAAGAAGCAGGAAAGAATCCTTTCATTCTTGATTCCAAAGAACCTACAGGTGCAATCAAAGACTTTATGATGGGCGAAAACAGATATCTTATGCTCCAGAAAGCATATCCCGATATTGCAGGTGAACTCTTCAATAAAGCAGAAAAAGACTTACTCGACAGATATGAAACATACAAACGTATGGCTGAGTAATATATCTTAAAAGTTTCGGGGCTTTGACGAAAGGAAATCCTTTCGTCAAAGCCTTGATTTTTAGAATGACACATAAGAAAATAACATATTATAGATAAGAACGAAAATAGTAAGACAATATATTTATGATTGGAAAATCAGGGAGTAATTATATGGAAAACAATAATGCTTCATTAGCACAGAAGAAAGAAAAGAAACCCAAAAACAAGAACAAAACGGCTGTTATAATAACTGCAACTATGGTGGCTTTGGCAATTATACTTGCATTTACTCTCACTCTTGCATATATTATGGCATCTGATAAGATATATAATGGTGTCTGCGCAGGGGATATCTCCCTTGGAGGACTCACAAAGGAAGAAGCGGTACATACGCTGAAAGAACAATATGATGAAAAGGATTTTAACTTCATATTAAAGTATGAAGATATTTCTTTTGAGGTATATTCTTCAAGAATAAATCTCAAACCGGATTTTGAACAAACGGCAAATACGGCCTTTTCTTACGGAAGAGAAGGTAATGTTTTTAAAAGAGCAATAGATATATTGAAACTTAAAGGTAACACATATAAAATTTCCCCCAAACTCACTTGTGACATGAACCTTTTGCAGTATGAAATTGGTCAGTATCTTTCTGAATACGTTGTAGATGTTACAAATTACAGCATCGAAATAGGCGAAGATTGCCTGGTTATAACAAACGGCAAAGCCGGTATGGGGGTAGATGCTGAAAAACTCATGGGAAAAATCGAAAAAATATATATGGACAAAGATTTTAAAAATGAGATAGAGATTGAAATTGAAAAACTTGAACCGGATAGTATAATTCCCGATAATTTTGTGAAAGAGTATTCAAGAAAAGCAGAAGATGCAAGATGTGAACAGGATGGAGACAACTATACCATAATACCTCATGTGGTTGGCGTAGAAATCAATCCCGATCAGGCAAGAAAGATTCTTGAAGAAAATAAGGATAATGACGAAAGTTATGTTATCCCTGCGAAGATAACGTGGCCTGAGGTGACAACAGAAATGGTTGAGGCAGAATTTACCGACACGGTAATCGGAACATATTCCACAGACTATTCAACCTCCAGCGAGAACAGAAAAGAAAATATCAGACTTGCATCAGAGAAAATAAACGGCCTGATTTTAAATCCCGGAGAAGTTTTCTCTTTTAATACTGTAGTTGGTCCGAGAACTCAGGCAACAGGATTTAAAATTGCCCATGTCTACAGCGGAAGTAAGGTTGTAGACGGAATCGGCGGAGGAATCTGTCAGGTGTCGTCAACCCTTTACAATGCGGTTGTTTTTGCAGACCTTGAGATAGTGTATCGCACAAATCACAGTCTGCCTGTTTCATATGTTCCCCTTGGAAGAGATGCAACGGTATCCTACGGGACAATAGATTTTAAATTTAAAAACAACAAAGAAACACCTGTGAAATTTGAAGTGATAGCAGACGGCAGCACTCTGACAGTTAACATCTACGGCAGAAAAAAATATATTAAAGACATTTCAATAGAAACAACAATTACAGGATATACCCCCTACACAGTTAACGAAATAAAAGATGAGAATATGTATGAGGGTGAAAGAAAAACAGAAGAGAAAGGCTCAAATGGAACAAGAACAGAGTCATATAAAATTGTAAAAGAAAATGGTGAAATAGTTTCAAAAACTCTTCTTGCCAAAAGTTCCTATACACCCACAAGCGAGGTTGTAAGAGTGGGAACCAAAAAGAAAGAAATCGAGGAAGAGACAGTACAAACAGGAGGAAATGCCGAAATCCAATTACCTGCAGAGTCTCCGGATATTCCTGAAGTGAATGTTCCCTCAGAAGTTCCTGACGGCAGTGAGCCAAATGAAGTTTTTGAAGAACCCTCCAAAGCAGGGCAGGAAAACTCAAACGGGACAGATGTTTCGATTTCGTCTGACGGGGAGTAACAGATTATGGTAATGCTTTGCCTTTTGGCAATTTTGATTATGTTTTTCATAATTTCTTTTGGCACCTATCTCTACACCTTTAAAAGGCCGGGGGAAAACCACAGAGAAGTGGCTGAAATGAAAGCAATCAGATATGAAGACCTTTATCCCGATATAGTAGATAATGTAAAAAAAGTCTCTATGGCAGAATATGAAGATGTTGAAACCATTTCATATGATGGACTGAAACTTAGGGGCAAGTTAAAATTTGTCTCATCCAAAAATCCTGTCATCATATTTTTTCACGGATATAAAAGTTCACCTTTCAGAGACTTTTCGGGAGGATATGGCTATTCGGAAAAAAGGGGATATAATGCACTTTTGGTCTTTCAGAGAGCCCACGGCGAAAGCGAGGGCAAAAGCATAACTTTCGGAATAAAAGAAAGTTATGATGTCATATCCTGGGTTGAGTGGTGCCGGGAACATTTTGGTGAGAATGTGAAAATTCTTCTTATGGGGATTTCCATGGGAGCGTCAACTGTTGTTATGGCATCGGGAAGAGATGCTTTGGAGAATGTGAAAGGAATTGTTGCAGACTGTGGCTACTCATCACCAAAGGAAATTCTTTGTCATGTGATAAAAAGAAGAGGGCTTCCTCTGAAAGTATCCTATTTCTTTGTCCGTCTCGGTGCAAAATTATTTGCGGGGTTTGATCCTGAGGAGTATTCCTCAAAAGAGGCAGTCAGATGTTCTAACATTCCCATCCTTCTGATACATGGGAAAGAAGATGGTTTCGTTCCCTGTGAGATGTCTGAAAATGTGAGAAGAGAGAATATTGAAAAATGCACTCATCTTTATGTTGACGGGGCAAATCACGGTCTTTCATATTATGAAAAGAAAGAAGATTATGAAAATGCTCTTGATGAGTTTCTCAAAAATATAGAGTTTTAAAATTTTTTCAATAGATATTGCATTAATTTTTACAAAAATTTTGGAAAACACCTCGAAAACAGTCTTGAAATCCAAGACTTTCCGGGTGTTTTTTTTAAGTTTTTAAATATTTTAAAAAAGGTATTGACATAGAACATATTGTGTTATATAATAGGCAATGCACAATATATAGTTGTTTTTTATTGTATAGGGAACTTCGTTCCTATACAATAAAAATATTATCATATTGCCGTGCAAAATTTTTTGAAAAGCAAAAAATTGCTTTTCAAAAATGCACATGGCTTAAGAAAAGCG
>JAZQJX010000086.1:0-32532 GCA_045541875.1 Clostridia bacterium
AATGAATTCTCCATCAAATATGAAGGAGGATTTGCCGGCTTTGGTACAAACGAAAATGACGCTGCACGAAATATCGTGAATATCAACAAAAACGGTCAGATTTCACTTGGTGCATTCAGAGGTCACTGTGAATATGTACCCGAAGGCGCAACGGAACAGGAATTCCAGGCAGGAACAATAATTTCCGATGTTCAGCTTGAACTTGGCAAGTGGTATGACATTAAAGTTGCTGCAGACTTCACAGATGCTAATGCATCCTCAGGTGTTCCTGCATATGTTTGGGTAAATGATGAACTTGTTGCCTATGGCACAAAAATTCCTAACATCACACCATCAACCGTATGGGATTTCCATGACTTCTATTTTGACCAGGCAGAAAACGAAGGAACAATAGCATACGTTGATGATGTTAAAACATATGAAACTGCGGCTTTGGGTGAGATTGAACCTCCCGCTGATATGGTAATCAAAAATCATTTTGACATCGGTTTTGATAACTGGACCACTTGGGGCGATACTCCCTTCAACGGTGCAGCAAACAGTGATGGTTCATCAATCTCTCATGATTGGTCAGGTAATCCATGGCAAATGGAAGCAGTTGAAGATTCTGACAGAGGCGGAAAGGTTTTGAAAGCAAACATCACTACAACAGGTGGTGGCACCTTCCTTATGCGTACAAGAATGAACAGAGGTGTTATTCCTGCAGATTACAGCAGTGTTAAAGTCCTCTGGAATGAATTCTCCATCAAATATGAAGGCGGATTTGCCGGCTTTGGTACAAACGAAAATGACGCTGCACGAAATATCGTGAATATCAACAAAAACGGTCAGATTTCACTTGGTGCATTCAGAGGTCACTGTGAATATGTACCCGAAGGCACAACAGAACAAGAATTCCAGGCAGGAACAATACTTTCCGATGTTCAGCTTGAACTTGGCAAGTGGTATGACATTAAAGTTGCTGCAGACTTCACAGATGCTAATGCATCCTCAGGTGTTCCCGCATACGTTTGGGTAAATGATGAACTTGTTGCCTATGGCACAAAAATCCCTTCAATCACACCATCATCCATATGGGTATTCAATGACTTCTATTTTGACCAGGCAGCAACTGAATGTACGGCATATGTTGATGATGTTAAAACATATGAAACCTCCGGCTTGGGTGAGATTGAACCTCCTGCTGACATGGTAATTAAAAATCATTTTGACATCAATTTTGAAAACTGGTCATCAGGTCTTGGCAACATAAAAAACAGTGACGGTTCAGCAATTAATCATGATACAAATGGAGACACATCTGTAGTTTCCCCCGCAACGGTTTCTGACAGAGCAGGACAGGTTATGAAGGTTGATGTTAAGACATCAGGCGGCAGCAACTATCTTTTCCGTACAAGAATGAACAGAGGTGTCGTTCCTGCAGATCACAGCAATGTTAAAGTGCTCTGGAATGAATTCTCAATCAAATATGAAGGCGGATTTGCCGGCTTTGGTACAAACGAAGATGACAATGCATACAATATTGTGAATATCAACAAAAATGGTCAGATTGCACTTGGTACACGTTGGGGTTACGGCGAAGTTGGCGGCGGCAATTTTGCTGCAGGAACAATACTCACCGGTGTTCAGCTTGAACTTGGCAAGTGGTATGACATTAAGGTTGCTGCAGACTTCACAGATGCTAATGCATCCTCAGGTGTTCCCGCATATGTTTGGGTAAATGGTGAACTGGTTGCAGATGGTGTAAAAATTTCTGCAATCACACCATCATCCATATGGGTATTCCAGAAACTCTATTTTGACCAGGCAGAAAACGAAGGAACAACAGCATATGTTGACGACATTAAAGTATATGAAACTTCAGGGCTTGGTTCAGATATTAATAAAAACAAAGTAAATGTAATGTTGGATGCTCTCAACAGCATTTCTGCAGATATCGACACAAGAAACGCAACATACCACCCTGTAAGCGCAATGGCAGACGGTTTGAAAGAGGGAGACAGCCTTTATAAAACTGAAAAAATTGCCAAAGAAGCAGAAGGACTTAAAGTTGTTGCTTCTCTTGATGGTGTATACGAAATTTCTTCTGTAACAGTTACAGAAAGATGGATGAACAATGGTCTTAAAGTTACTGTTGAAATCGGCAAAAACGGCAACCTTACAAAGGTTGTTGACAACCAGCCCGTAAAACAGGGAAGTGAAATTGGTGCGGTTGACACCACATATGTCATTGTTCCTACAGAAGGTGACACAATTGTATATACCTTCACTGTAGAAAATCACAGATGGAATGAAGAAGACCTCGGCAATACAGAGTCTGACTATCAGATTTATGAACTTGCAGCAAATGGATATTATGTTGAAGATGTAGCTAAGACCGGCTTTGTTCCTGAAACAGGCTTCTGGCACTATGACGGAGAAAATCAGATCATCAGTTACTACATCAACTGCTACAATGCAGGTGATGCAGTTAACGGTAAGTTCATTATTGCAGCATATGAAGGAAAAGAATTGGTTAAGATTGCAGATGCTATGGATGTAACTCTCAATAAGGGTGCAAACACATTTGGCTGCACAAAAACAGCATCTTTATACAATGCAAACTGGACATACAAAGTATTCCTCTGGAAAGATTTAGACACAGCAACACCTATCGTAGCATCAGTAGATGTTATAAAATAATTTAAAAAAATAGAATCTGACAAAAAAATTCAGGGATATAACTATATATATCTTTGATAAAATCCTCATCCTATGCCCGGGGTTTTCCCCGGGCAAGGGTTAGAGGAGTTTTGTATATTTCTTTGTTGAAATGAAAAACTTTGTTTCAAAAAACAAATATACAAAATATTAAAAAGTCTTCCCTTCAGATGGCAATGTCGTCAAAGTGAAGCCTCAAAGAGCGAATCTCAAATCTGTAAAAAATCATTTTATTATATGTGTTAAATAGCGAAAAGCAAATAAGTAACACATTTTAACGGAAAACAAACTGAAAACAAGAAACTTTCAAGTCCTCCAATTATTTATCAAGGAGGAAAAAAACCGATATATGGACGTTTTTGATAAGGGATGCACATATACCGGAAAATAAATTAACGATTGCATAAACTCTTAAATTGTATTTTAAAATCTTCATGTGCTCAGCAGAGAGTCATAAAGGTTTGAAATAAATAAACCACGTTACGTGGATAGGAGGATTTATTAATGAAAAGAAAATTTTTGGCAGTGCTTCTTGCAGTTGCAATGATTGCCACTCAGATGGCTTCAATTGTTGTAATGGCATCTGCTGAAGAAGTAACAAAAACATACGTTGATATGGACTTTGAAAACTGGACAACAGATTATCTCGGAGACGTGAAAAGCAGTGATGGTTCAGCAATTTATCACGATGTAAGTGGAGACTCGTCCGTAGTTTCCCGCGCAACCGTTTCTGACAGAGAAGGACAGGTTTTGAAGGTTGCACTTAAAACAACAAGCGGAAGCAACCACCTTATCCGTACAAGAATGAACAGAGGCTACGGCATTTTCCCTGATAATTACAGCAATGTTGATGTGCTCTGGAATGAATTCTCAATCAAATATGAAGGCGGATTTGTTGGCTTTGGTACAACCGAAAATGACGGTGCACGCAATATTGTGAGCATCAACAAAGACGGTCAGATTGCACTTGGTGCACTCAGAGGTTCTTGTGAATATAAACCCGGCGGCGCAGCAGAGCAAGAATTCCAGCCCGGAATAATAATTCCCGATGTTCAGCTTGAACTCGGCAAGTGGTATGACATTAAAGTTGCTGCAGACTTTACAGATGCAGGAGCATCTTCAGGCGATCCCGCATATGTTTGGGTAAATGGTGAACTTGTTGCAAATGGCACAAAAATTTCTTCAATCACACCGGGATTCCCATGGACATTCCAGGACTTCTATTTTGACCAGGCATCAAAAGAAGGAATAACAGCATATGTTGACGATGTTAAAACATATGAAACTGCCCTCTTGGGTGAGATCGAACTTCCCGAAGACATGGTAATCAAAAATTATGTAGACATGAGTTTTGATAACTGGACAACAGATTCTCTTGGAAACGTATCAAACAGGGACGGTTCAACAATTTATCATGATGTAAGCGGAGACACATCCGTAGTTTCCCGCGCAACTGTTTCTGACAGAGAAGGACAGGTTTTGAAGGTTGCACTTAAAACATCAGGCGGAGGCAACCACCTTATCCGTACAAGAATGAACAGAGGCTACGGCATTTTCCCTTCAAATTACAGCAATGTTAAGGTTCTCTGGAACGAATTCTCAATCAAATATGAAGGTGGATTTGTTGGCTTTGGTACAAACGAAAATGACGGTGCACGCAATATTGTAAGCATCAACAAAGACGGTCAGATTGCACTTGGTGCACTCAGAGGTTCTTGTGAATACAAACCCGGCGGCGCAGCAGAACAAGAACATCAGCCCGGAATAATAATTCCCGGTGTTCAGCTTGAACTCGGCCAGTGGTATGACATTAAAGTTGCTGCAGACTTCACAGATGCTAATGCAAATTCAGGTGTTCCCGCATATGTTTGGGTAAATGGTGAACTTGTTGCAAATGGCACAAAAATTACTTCAATCACACCGGGATTTCCATGGGAATTTCATGACTTCTATTTTGACCAGGCAGCAAAAGAAGGTATAACAGCATATGTTGACGATGTTAAAACATATGAAACTGCCGGATTAAGTGATGTTGAACCTCCTGCTGAACCGGAAACTGACATTAAAAAACATTTTGACATCAGTTTTGATAACTGGACATCAGGTCTTGGAAGCATAGCAAACAGTGACGGATCAGCAATTAATCATGATACTGCCGGTGTCACATCTGTGGTTTCTTCTGCAAATGATTCCGAAAGAGGAAAGGTTATGAAGGTTGATGTTAAAACATCAGGCGGAAGCAATTACCTTTTCCGTACTAGAATGAACAGAGGCGTTGTTCCTGCAAATTACAGCACTGTTGAGGTTCTCTGGAATGAGTTCTCAATCAAATATGAAGGCGGTTTTGCCGGCTTTGGTACAAACGAAGATGACAATGCACGTAATATTGTGAATATCACTAAAGACGGTCAGATTTCACTTGGCGCATTCAGAGGTCACTGTGAATATGTACCCGAAGGCACAACAGAACAACAATTTAAGCCCGGAACAATACTCACCGGTGTTCAGCTTGAACTTGGCAAGTGGTATGACATTAAAGTTGCCGCAGACTTCACAGATCCGGGTGCATCCTCAGGGGTTCCTGCATATGTTTGGGTAAATGGTAAACTTGTTGCAGATGGTGTTAAAATTTCTTCAATCACAAAATCATCTCCATGGTTATTCCAGAAAATCTATTTTGACCAGGCAGAAAAAGAAGGAACAGTAGCATATGTTGACGATATCAAAGTATATGAAACTGCAGAGCTTGGTTCAGATATTAATAAAGACAAAGTAAATGTAATGATGAATGCCCTCAACAGCATTTGTGCAAACATTGCTACCAGAAACGAAACATACCACCCTGTAAGCGCAATGGCAGACGGTCTGAAAGAGGGAGACAGCTTGTATAAAACTGAAAAAGTTGCCAAAGAAGCAGAAGGACTTAAAGTTGTTGCGACTCTTGATGGTGTATACGAAATTTCTTCTGTAACAGTTACAGAGAGATGGCTTAACGATAATGGGCTTAAAGTTTCTGTTGAAATCGGAAAGAACGGCACTCTTACAAAGGTTGTAGATAGCCAGGCTGTAAACCAGGGAAGTGAACCCGGTGCTGTTGATACCGTATATCCCTTTGTTCCTACAGAAGGTGACACAATTGTATATACCTTTACTGTAGATAATCACAGATGGCCGGAAAACGAAGAAGATCTCGGTAAGACAGAGTCTGACTATCAGATTTATGAACTTGCAGCAAATGGTTATTATGTTGAAGATGTGGAAGATACAGGCTTTGTTCCTGAAATCGGTCATTGGTATCACTCAGATGACAATGCAATCACCCGTTACTACATCAACTGCTATAATGCAGGTGAAGAAATCAGCGGTAAATTCTTTATTGCATCATATAATGGCAATAAACTTGTTGGTATTTCAGCACCTGTAGATGTAACTCTCAAAAGTGGTGCAAACACTTTGGGATGTGAAGATACAACTGATATTTATAACGAAAACTACACATACAAAGCATTCCTTTGGGGAGGTTTAGACACAGTAAAACCTATCATAGCATCAGAAGATGTTATAAAATAATTCAAAAATCAGAATCTGACATAAAACTTTCAAAGATATAAATATTATAATTTTTAATAAAATCCTCTCTCCCGCCCGGGGATTTTCCCCGGGCAAATTTGTTTTGGCTCTTTGTCAATAGTTGGGGTTAAAATTGAATAATGGAATTTTTGGTGGCGGTTGCAGAAAATTTATGCAGCCGCCTTTCCAATGTCTGATTTTTTTAAAAATCTCAAAAAATATTAAAATAAGTGTTTCCTTTTTTGAAAATATATGTTATAATAGTAAAAATATAATTTAAAGTGGAAAGGAATGTATATTATGGAGCCTAAATATAAAAGAATTCTTTTAAAAGTAAGTGGAGAAGCACTTGCAGGTGATGATAAAACAGGACTTAACGACAAAACCATTGGTGCAATCACAGACAAAATCAAAGAATGTGTTGACCTTGGTGTTCAGATAGCAATTGTTGTAGGAGGCGGTAATTTCTGGAGAGGCAGAACCGGAGAAAACATGGACAGAACAAGAGCAGACCATATGGGAATGCTTGCAACTGTAATAAATGCTCTTGCTCTTCAGGATGCACTTCTTCAAAGAGGCGTTGATACAAGAGTTCAGACAGGAATTGAAATGCGTCAGATTGCAGAACCCTACATAAGAGGTAAGGCAGTTCGTCATCTGGAAAAGGGCAGAGTTGTGATTTTTGGCTGCGGCAGCGGAAATCCGTTTTTCTCAACAGATACAGCAGCAGCACTTCGTGCGGCGGAAATTGATGCTGACATCATTTTGCTTGCCAAAAATGTTGATGCGGTATATGACAGTGATCCCAATGTCAATAAAGACGCAAAGAAAATAGAAGCACTTTCATACATTGATGTTTTGAACAGAGGTCTCGGAGTTATGGACTCTACAGCAACATCTCTTTGTATGGATAACCACATTCCGATAAGAGTATTCGGTCTCAATGAGCCTGATAACATAAGAAAAGTTATTCTTGGTGAAGAAATAGGTACAATAGTAAAATAATAAAATTTTTAAATATGGAGGAAAAAAATATGGCAGCAAATATTAACGATTTTGAAGCAAAAATGAAAAAATCCATTTCGGTATTAAACTCAGATCTTGCATCAATAAGAGCAGGAAGAGCCAATCCGGCAATCCTTGACAAAGTGACAGTTGAATATTATGGTGTTGCAACACCCCTCACACAGATTGGTAATGTTTCTGTTCCTGATCCCAGATCAATTCTTATTCAGCCCTGGGATGCAAGCATTTTGAAAGAAGTAGAAAAAGCAATTCTTGCATCTGATATCGGCATCACACCCAACAACGACGGCAAATCCCTCCGTCTCAATTTTCCGCCTCTTACAGAGGAAAGAAGAAAAGAACTTGTAAAGGGTATCCGCAAAAAAGGTGAAGATTCCAAAGTTGCAATCCGTTCAATAAGAAGAGATGCAATGGATGCATTTAAAAATGACAAGAAAAATGGTGATCTTACAGAAGATGACCTTAAGAATATCGAAAATGATGTTCAGAAGCTCACAGATAAATTTGTGAAAGAAATTGATACTATCGTAGCGGCAAAAGAAAAAGAAATTATGGAAGTATAATAATATGCTAAAATTGTTTAAAAGGAAAAATAAAGACATATTTGACAGGCTTGACACCAATAATCTTCCCAAACACATAGGTATAATTATGGATGGTAACGGAAGATGGGCGAAAAAAAGAGGACTCCCAAGGAGTGCCGGTCACAGAATGGGAGCAAAGGTTCTTGAACAAATCACCCGTGATGCAGGTCATCTTGGCATTAAGTTTCTCACAGTATATGCGTTTTCGACCGAAAATTGGGTTCGCCCTAAAGATGAAGTTGATGCACTTATGAAACTTATGACAGAATATCTTGATGATTATCGCCGTCTTATAGGTGATGACGATATCCGCATAAGGATAATCGGGTCAAAAGAAGGTCTTTCAGAGGAAATTCTTCAAAAGATAGATGTTGTGGAAAATGCCACAAAAGATAACCGTGCAATAACCCTGAACATTGCTCTTAATTACGGAGGCAGAGATGAAATTGTCCAAAGCGTCAGAAAAATAGGGCATATGATAAAATCCGGCGATGTCGATCCTGACTTGATTGATGAAAAACTTATATCGGAAAATCTATATACCAATTATATGCCAGACCCTGATTTCATCATTCGTCCAAGCGGTGAAATGCGTCTTAGTAATTTCCTTTTATGGCAAAGTGCATATAGTGAATTTTGGTATTCAGACATAAACTGGCCTGATTTTACCAGAGATGATTTAATAAGGTCTATAGTTGATTTTCAAAATAGAAACAGACGTTTTGGAGGTGTCTGATTACAAATGCTTAAACAAAGAGTTATTTTCGGGTTTCTCGGTGCAGTTTTTGCCATTATGGTATTAACACTTTGTCCTGCGTATATAATAGGAATATGCATCGGAATAATAGAACTTATCGCATTATATGAGTTTTTCTCGGTTACAGGATTGAAAGAAAAAAAGACACCGGCTGTGTGGACAGGAGTTCTGTTTTCCGTTGTATCAACAATTTTCGTGATTTTAAAATCAGAAAAGTCGTCAGATTTCATATATCCGTCAATTTTAGTCTTTACATTTATACTTATGCTTTTGATGGTGTTTTTTCACAGCAGATGTAAATTTTCTGATTGTGCAACAGTGTTTTTAGGAACGATATATATAACCTTGTTCTTTTTGCATATTCAAATGATACGACAGTTGGATCATGGCAAAATTCTTGTATGGATTCTTTTTATTTCAGCATGGGCTACAGATACTTTTGCCTACTTTTCAGGTCTGACTCTCGGGAAACACAAACTTTGTCCGACAATCAGTCCCAAAAAAACCATAGAAGGTTCAGTCGGCGGTACAATCGGATGTATCATATGTGTTGAACTTTATGCGTGGATAATATCATCTGTGAATAATATTGGTTTTAGTTGGATAAATGCAGGGCTCTGTGCTCTTGTTGCATCTATTATATCTCAGATAGGCGATCTTGCGGCAAGTTGTATCAAGCGTGAACACGGAGCGAAGGATTATGGTAATCTGATACCGGGACATGGTGGGATTATGGATAGATTTGATTCCGTTCTCTTTATTGCTCCTGTTGTATATTATCTTATTAAATATCTTCCTATCTTTTAATTAAAAGGTGATACTTCCGATGAAAAACATATCAATTCTGGGCTCTACGGGTTCAATAGGTACTCAGGCGTTAGAAGTTGCTGATATTTGCGGTGACGTTTGTATCAAGGGGCTTTCTGCCAATTCTAACGTTGAACTTCTTGAAAAACAGATAAGAAAATGCAGACCTGAAAAGGCTTGTATTATGAATGAAAAATTATATACTGAATTAAAAAACAGAGTCTCGGATACATCAACAAAAATAGTGTCGGGGATAGAAGGACTTTGTGAAATTGCATGTATTAATAGTACAGAAAGTGTTCTGACATCTGTTGTTGGAAATATTGGTTTATTGCCAACGGTTGAAGCCATAAATGCAGGAAAAAATATTCTTCTTGCAAATAAGGAAACTCTCGTTACGGCAGGAAGTATAATTATGCCCATGGCAAAAGAGAAAAACGTAAAAATTTTGCCTGTAGACAGTGAACATAGTGCAATATTCCAGTGCATTCAGGGTGCAGGAGATAATAAAATATCAAAAATTCTTCTGACAGCATCCGGTGGACCATTTTTTGGAATGAACAAAGAAGAACTCAAAACAAAAAAAGCATCTGATGCTCTTAAACATCCAAATTGGACAATGGGCGCCAAAATAACAATAGACAGTTCAACTCTTATGAATAAGGGACTGGAAGTTATTGAGGCGTGCTGGCTTTTTGATGTGTCTTATGAAGAAATTGAGGTATATGTTCACCGTCAGAGCATTGTTCATTCGATGGTTGAGTTTGAAGATAATTCGGTTATTGCTCAACTTGGAATTCCTGATATGAAACTTCCGATAGTTTATGCAATAAACTATCCCGAGCGAACAACTCCGGTCAGTGAAAAACTTAACCTTTTTGAAGTCGGGACATTAACATTTGAAAAAGCAGATCTGGAAACATTTGAATGTCTTTCTCTTGCCTACAGGGCAATCAGAGAAGGTGGTACTATGCCTGCTGTTATGAATGCTGCAAATGAAATTGCTGTTGAAAAGTTTCTTTTGGATAAAATTGGATTTCTTGATATTCCTGAAATCATAAAACAGACAATGAACGCACATACACTTGTTTCGGACATTTCCATTTCAGACATTCAAAATGCTGACAGTTGGGCAAGGGAGTACAGCAAGACTTTATAATATCAATTTTGAGGTGATAAATTTTGTTGACTGTATTATGGGCAGTAGCAATATTTTGCATAATAATTTTCATACATGAATTTGGACATTTTATAACTGCAAAACTGTCCGGTATGACAGTACACGAGTTTTCAATCGGAATGGGGCCAAAAATTTTTGGCATAAACGGGAAGAAAACAAAGTATTCACTGAGAATTCTCCCTCTTGGAGGATATGTGAAACTAGAGGGCGAAGATGGTGAATCAGATGATTCCAATGCTTTTTGCAACAAATCATGGGTCAGCCGTTTTCTGGTTTTGTTTTCCGGTGCACTTATGAATATAATTCTTGGATTTCTTGTATTTGCAATAGTATATTCATCAGGTGTCAGCGTCGCCTCGAATACGATTGCAAGAGTTATTGAAGAATCCCCCCTTGACAATGCAGGTCTTATGGCAGGCGACAAAATAGTAAGACTTGAAGGTGAGAAGTATTCCACTTCTGTGCACACTTTCAATGATATAAATCTTTATGTTTCAGTAAATGGTGAAACTTTAACAAAAATTACTTTTGAAAGAGACGGAAAAGAATATACTAAAAGCCTTACACCATTTTTTGATGAAAAAGAAAACAGAGTTATTTTAGGAATGAACCCAGCACCGGCAAAAAAAGGGTTGGCAGGTGTTTTGTATCTTGCTTTCTGGGAATGTATTTTTGTCATTAAGTCTGTTTTTCTTTCTCTTTGGTGGCTAATAACAGGGGTTGTTCCTGCATCTTCCGTGTCAGGCCCTGTTGCAATAATAGGTGAAATAGGAACAGCAGCAAAATACGGATGGAGAACCGTGGTGAATTTTGCAGGCTTTATATCCGTTAATCTTGGTGTTATGAATCTTTTGCCGATACCTGCACTTGACGGCGGAAGGATACTGTTTTTAATCATTGAAAAGATTCGTGGTAAAGCTATGAATCCTGAAAAAGAGGGTACAATAAATCTCATTTTCTTTGCTATCCTCATACTGTTTATGCTGCTTGTAACTTTCAGTGACATAAAAAGAATTTTTTAAGCATAGTTGCTTCAATGGATTTGACTAATACAAAGGAGAAATAGATTATGGAACTTTTAAAAGACAGAATTTTAAAGGATGGCAAGGTAAGACAGGGAAATGTATTAAAAGTTGACGCTTTTCTCAATCATCAGATGGATATAAAACTTTTTGAAGAAATAGGAAAAGAGTTTAAACGTCGTTTCTCAGATTGTGATATAACCAAAATTTTGACCATTGAGTCATCCGGCATCGGCATTGCCTGCATTGCTGCTCAGTCTTTTGGTGTTCCGGTTGTTTTTGCCAAAAAGAATACAACAAAAAATATAGATGGCGCGCTTTATTCTGCGCAGATTGAATCTTTTACACACGGAAAGACATACAATGTAATTGTATCAAGAGACTATCTTAAACCTGAAGATAATATACTTATTATTGATGATTTTCTTGCAAAAGGAAAAGCCCTTGTAGGACTTTCTCAGATAGTGAAAAAATCAGGAGCATCTCTTTGTGGTGCCGGCATTGTTATCGAAAAAGGTTTTCAGGAAGGCGGAAAGATTCTTCGCGATGCAGGTATGAGAATAGAATCTTTGGCAATAATCAAAGAAATGACAGATGATGGCAAGATTGTTTTTGAATAATTATTAAATGTAGAATATAATTTTTGTTAATAATATAAAATAGTATTATGTATGCAGATTTTGTAAGCATTTCCACTACAAAATCTGCTTGCTTTTGTGCATCTTATTGCAATTTCTACATAAAGCAAAAAAATGCTTTTAATTACATAAAATATCTGATATAATATGAAAAGTTGGCTTGTTCGGATATTTTAGTGCAGTAAGACTTTAGCATCTGTTGTCTCAAACGAATTATTTTTAAAGCCTTTCAATTTATCGGTCTTGAAGGGCTCTGAACAGACATAATAATTGTCTGCAAAACGTAACTAAGGTTTTGGAAATGATATTTCTGATGCCAAATTTTATATGTACGGAAAACAATATATGGAGGTATAGTAAGTGGTAAAAAAATCAAAATTGAAAATTATTCCGCTGGGCGGTCTCAATGAGATCGGAAAAAACATGACCGTCTTTTCTTACGGCAACGATATGATTATTGTTGATTGCGGTATGGCTTTTCCGGATGAAGATATGCTTGGGATTGACATTGTAATACCGGATTTTTCTTTCGTAGTAAAAAACGCGGATAAAATCAGAGGAGTTGTCTTAACCCATGGTCACGAGGACCATATTGGCGGACTCCCGTATCTTTTAAAGGAACTTAATGTGCCCATTTACGGCACAAATCTGACAATCGGACTTGTTCAGAACAAACTGAAAGAACATAATCTTCTTTCCACAACTAAGTTGAAGAGAGTTATGCCCGGAGATACAGTCACTCTCAGTTCGTTTAAGGTTGAGTTTATTCGTTCAAATCATTCCATTCCCGATGCGGTTGCTTTGGCAATTCATACACCTGTCGGTGTTGTTTTGCATACCGGAGATTTTAAAATAGACACAACACCCATTCAGGGGGAAATGATAGATCTTGCAAGAATAGGCGAACTTGGAAAAAAGGGTATACTGGCACTTATGAGTGACAGTACAAATGCTGAACGCTCAGGGTTTACAATGTCTGAAAGAACAGTCGGTTCAACATTGGAAAATGTGTTTAAATCAACAAAATCGCGAATAATTGTTGCAACATTTGCTTCAAATGTTCACAGAATTCAGCAAATCATAAATGCTGCAGCCAACAACGGCAGAAAAATTGCAGTTTCAGGAAGAAGTATGCTGAATCTTCTTGAGGTTGCAACTGAACTTGGATATATGAAAATTCCTGCCAACACGCTCATTGATATTGATGATATTAAAAAGTATAAGCCCCATCAACTCACAATTATAACAACGGGCAGTCAGGGAGAACCTATGAGTGCTCTGTACAGAATGGCATATGCTGAACACAAAAAAGTTGAAATCGGTGAAGGAGATCTGGTTGTGATTTCGGCAAATCCGATTCCGGGAAACGAAAAACTTGTGGCAAATGTTATTAATGAACTATATAAAAAAGGTGCTGATGTATTTAATGATCCTGCAAGCGTACATGTATCAGGACATGCTTGTCAGGAAGAATTAAAGATGATTCTCGGACTCGCAAAACCAAGATATTTCATACCTGTTCACGGAGAGTATAAGCATCTCAAAACCCACGCAGATCTTGGTGCTATGATGGGAATCAGAAGAAAAGACATATTTATTATGGAACTCGGAAAAGTTCTGGAACTTACAAAAGACAGTGCAAAGTGTGCAGAGAATGTTCAGGCAGGTCTTGTTATGGTTGACGGTCTCGGAGTAGGTGATGTTGGTAATATTGTCCTTCGTGACAGAAAACATCTTGCAGAAGACGGACTCATCGTTATTGTTGTCACAATATCATCAGAAACAGGAAACGTTGTTGCAGGTCCTGATATTATTTCCAGAGGATTTGTATACGTAAGAGAATCAGAAAGTCTGATGGATGATATCAGGACAATAGCAAGAAAGGCTTTGGATGCAAGCGAAAAGAACCGTGTCAGAGAATGGACAACACTAAAAAATGCTATGAAATCCAGGGTTTCTGAATATCTTTATCAGGAAACAAAACGAAAACCTATGATTCTTCCTGTAATTATGGAAGTCTGATAAGGGTTAGAGGGATACAAATGAAAATCAAAAATACTGCTATGGCAATCATTGGAAGTGCAATACTTGCATTTGGGCTGTATAACATCCATAATGTTTCTTCCATTACAGAGGGCGGAGTTCTTGGAGCAAGTCTTCTTTTTGAGAACTGGTTCAGTATAACTCCTGCAATTTCTTCATTTGTTTTGAATCTGATATGTTATTGTATCGGGGCAAAAATTTTGGGGAGAGAATTTGTGTTGTACTCTTTGGTTTCAGCAATATTCTTTTCTGTATTTTATGCTTTGTGTGAATGGATTGGGCCTGTTTTCCCGGGGATTTCTGATTACAAAATATTATGTGCAATTCTCGGAAGCATTTTTGTCGGAGCAGGTGTTGGAATATGTGTAAGAGTTCAGGCAGCACCCAGCGGTGATGATGCTTTGGCACTTAGTCTTTCAAAACTTTGCAAAATTAAAATTGAAACAGTATATATCATAAGTGACATTATTGTTTTACTTCTTTCTCTCACATATATTCCGATTAGCGAAATATGGTATTCTTTCATAACAATTTTTCTTTCCGGAAAAATAATCGGATATATTCAAAGAATGTAATTTAAGGAGAATTTAATAATGAGTGACATATCTTCTCTTAACCCCAAAAGGGTATTTCACTATTTTGAAAAAATATCTCAAATTCCAAGGGGATCAGGAAATCAGGACGGCATCAGCGAATTTTGCGAGAATTTTGCCAAAGAACATTCTCTTGACTATTACCGTGACAGTGCAAATAATGTGATAATCTATAAAGAGGCATCTTCGGGATATGAAAATAGTGAACCTGTAATTTTGCAGGGACATCTTGACATGGTTTGCCAAAAAACAACAGATTCTGATATTGATTTTGAAAAAGATGCACTAAAACTTTATGTTGATGGAGATTATCTGAGAGCAGAAGGCACAACCCTTGGTGCAGATGACGGTATTGCAGTTGCCATGATATTTGCCATACTGGAGGATAAAACAATTTCTCATCCGCCGATTGAAGCAGTGTTTACAACTGATGAGGAAATCGGCATGATCGGTGCCATGAAACTTGATTTCTCAAAAATCAGCGGCAAAAAAATGGTGAATATTGATTCTGAAGAGGAAAACATCCTGACTGTTTCATGTGCAGGCGGAAGTGATTTTAAAATAACAATTCCCTGTGGCAGACAAGGAGTCCGGGGCAAACTTTTTAAAGTTACCATAAGGGGACTCAAAGGAGGTCACTCAGGAGTAATGATCAATGCAGGAAGAGTCAACGCTGACATTCTTGCTGGTAGAATTTTAAATCATATTACAGACAGTTTTGATGTTTCACTTGTGAAAATTAATGGTGGAGACAAAGGTAATGCAATTCCTCTGTTTTGTGAATTTGAATTTGTGTGCGAAGATTTTGAAAATGTTTATGATAACTTGAAAAAGTATGCTGATTTGGTTACAGAAGAAATTAGTTTAAGAGAGCCTGACGTTTCCATTGATATTTCAGAGTGTCAGGTGTCTGAATATGAATGTATAGACAAAGAAAGTTTTGAAAAACTGATAACATCCCTGACTGTTTTACCAAACGGCGTTATGGAAATGAGTTCTTCAATAGAAAATCTTGTGGAGACCTCTCTTAATCTTGGTATACTTGAAACCAAAGAGAATCAGATTACTCTTCACTATACCCTCAGAAGTAACATTATGAGTGCATTGGAGTTTTTGGAAAAAAGACTTTTTAGGTTCACCAAAAGTTTTGGTCTTACCTCAGAAACCTTCGGACATTATCCGGCGTGGGAGTATTGCCACAATTCAAAAGTCCAGAAACTTTACAGCGAAATATATCGCCGGCATACCGGAAAAGATATCAAAGTGTGTGCGATTCATGCAGGACTTGAATGCGGTGTTTTTGCATCAGGCATACAGGATTTTGATTGTATATCAATAGGTCCTGATATTCATTCGATTCATACAACTGAGGAAAAACTGAGTATTTCTTCGACAAAACGTATATATGAAGTTATTTTGGATTTTCTTGAAAAGTCAAGATAATAAAACAGTATTTATTTTGCCTTAACAGGTAACTATAAAGATAAAGAATTAATAAGCAAAGGAGAAAACATGAGTAATAATCAATTCAAACCCTATATCCCTGCGGAAAAAGTTACACCGGAGATAACATTTACATCCATCTTAATGGGAATCATCCTTGCAGTAGTTTTTGGAGCTGCAAATGCATATCTTGGACTCAGAGTCGGTATGACAGTATCGGCATCTATCCCTGCTGCAGTTATTGCAATGGGAGTAATAAGAGTAATTATGCGCAAAAACTCTATTTTGGAAAGTAATGTGGTGCAGACAATCGGTTCTGCCGGTGAATCTGTTGCAGCAGGTGCAATTTTTACTTTGCCTGCACTGTTTTTATGGGCTTCGGAAGGAATCATGGAAAAACCCGGAATTGTAGAAATCACGCTTATAGCCTTGATTGGCGGTCTGCTTGGTGTTTTCTTCATGGTACCTCTCAGAAATGCTCTGATTGTTAAAGAACACAGCGTTTTACCTTATCCTGAAGGTACAGCATGTGCTGAGGTTCTGCTCGCCGGAGAAGAAGGCGGAGCAAATGCAACAACGGTTTTTGCCGGTATGGGATTTGCAGCAGTTTTCAAATTTATAATAGATGGCTTAAAAGCAGTTCCCGGTGAAATCGCCCTCAGAGTAAAAGGTTTTGCCGGAGAGATAGGAACACAGATATATCCTGCCGTTATGAGTGTTGGATACATTTGCGGTCCAAGAATATCATCGTATATGTTTTCAGGCGGAATTCTCAGTTGGCTTGTCCTTATTCCTCTCATAGTTCTTTTTGGAAAAGAAATCATCCTTTATCCGGGAACTGAAACAATAGGGGAGATGTATGCTTCAGGCGGAGCGAGTGCAATTTGGGGTTCATATATACGCTATATTGGTGCAGGTGCTCTTGCTTGTGGTGGAATAATCAGTCTCATAAAATCCCTTCCTCTGATTTTTTCAACTTTTAAAGGTGCATTAAAAAGTATGAAATCCACGACCGGTGCATCCAATCTTCGTACTGACTTAGATCTGAGCATGAAAACAGTAATACTTTGTGTTGTTATTCTCACAATTCTTGTTTGGCTTGTTCCTGCCATTCCTGTTTCCCCTCTTGGTGCAGTTATTGTTGTTGTATTCGGGTTTTTCTTTGCAACCGTTTCATCAAGAATGGTTGGCCTTGTAGGAAGCAGTAACAATCCCGTTTCAGGTATGGCAATTGCCACACTTCTTATTTCAACTTTGGTTCTTAAGTTTTCGGGAGACGAGGGTGCACACGGAATGCAGGGCGCGATTGCAATAGGTTCGATCATTTGTATTATTGCTGCAATATCCGGCGATACATCGCAGGATCTGAAAACAGGATTTCTTCTTGGTGCAACTCCCAAAAAACAGCAAATAGGTGAAATTATCGGTGTTGTTGCATCAGCACTTGCCATTGGCGGAACATTGTATCTTCTCGACAGCGCATGGGGATTTGGCTCAGAAGAACTCGCTGCACCACAGGCGACTCTTATGAAAATGATTATTGAAGGTGTTATGGATGCAGACTTGCCCTGGACACTTGTATTTATAGGAGTTTTCATTTCTATAGTTGTTGAACTTGTCGGAGTACCTGTTCTTCCTTTTGCAATAGGAATATATCTGCCGGTACATCTCAATGCTTGCATTATGGTTGGTGGTATTGTACGCCTTTTCTATGATAAAATGAAAAAAGAAGAGTCTGTTAAAAAGGAAATCATCAACGATGGCATACTTTTCTGCTCGGGTATGATTGCAGGTGAAGGTGTGGTAGGAATTGTTTTGGCAGTTCTTGCTATATTAGGTGTAGATAAACTCATTGATATTTCAGGAATTCTTGGTATTCCCCAAACATATTCATCTATTCTCAGCCTTGTAGTATTCGGACTTATAATTCTAAGTCTTGTAAAATTCTCACTTTTGAAAAAAAGGAAGTAACAGGAAATGAAAAAGGATAAAAGTCAGATAAATTATCTTGAAAAAATGCCTTGCATACCCGAAGATTTACACTACACAGTATCGGATAAAGGCATTGTTACCCTTGAAGTTGAGAACAAAGGTGTTATGAACAGAATTCTTCAGATGGTTTTAAAAAAGCCAAAAACAAGTTATGTTCACCTTGATGAATTCGGTAGTTTTGCATTTTTATGTGCAGATGGAAAACGGGACATAGTGTCCATCGGAAAACTTGTTGAAGAAAAATTCGGTTCAGACGCAAATCCGTTATATGAAAGACTTGCAAAGTTTTTTCAGATTCTTGACAGTTATAACTTTATTGGTTGGATTGAATAAGATAGAAAGGTTGTCTCAGGTATGATTATGTGCCGGAAGACAACCTTTTGTTTTTTCAAAAAAATTTGATTAACTAATTTACAAACTAAACAAAATGTATTATAATATATCATGAAATAATTTGGAAAGATTTAATTTGTACAGATGAGTTTGGAAACAGGAGGGAGAAAATTGTCACTTCAGATAATAATGGGACGTGCCCATAGCGGAAAAACTCAATATATTCTTGACATGGCGAAGGATCTATATGAAACAGATCATCCGTTTATTATCGTTGTACCTGAACAGTTTACCCACCTTGCAGAAAAAAGACTGATTGAAAAAATCGGATGCATTGAGTCCGGAAAAGCAGAAGTTTTATCCTTTGACCGCCTTGCAAGAAGGATAGATTCGCAGTATCCATCTGATAAGCATCAACTGGATGCTATAGGAAAAGCACTTATCATATCGGAAGTCCTTTCTGAAATTAAACTTGAATACTATAAATCTGCATCAAAACTTCCGGGATTTGTAAAGATTTGCAATGATGAAATTTCAGAACTTAAAAGTTATATGGTGAGTCCTGAAAGTTTAAAAAATATAATAGATACAACAAACGATAAATCTCTTTCAATTAAAATTAAAGATATATATGAAATATATAGTATGTATGAAGAGAGAATAAAAAACGTATATTCCGACTCTGACGATAAACTTTCCATATTAACCGATGCTTTGAAAAAGTTTATGCCATATAAAGATGTAACCTTTTTCTTTGATGAATTTTCATCTTTTAACCCCAGAGAAAGAGAGATTATATCAGCCCTGTCGGTTCAGGCAAAAATGCTCTATGTCTCTTTTTGCGCCGATAAATCACCTGAATACAAATCACTGTTTAAACCGACAATTGAAACAGCAGATTTGATTCGTAAGGTGTGTGCAGAGGCAGGATGCAAAATAGAAAAAGATGTACTTTTGACAAACTCATTTTATGAAAACCGCGAAATGTGCATTCTTGAAAAGTATCTATATGTTACTCCTGCAAAGACAGATCATGAGATACCTGAAAACATTAGTATAACAGTTGCTGAAAATCCCTATGCAGAGGTTGAAACTGTTGCAAGAAAAATTATATCTTTTGTTCAGGAAAAAGATGCCAGGTATAGGGATATTGGAATTGTGTGTTCTGACATATCCTCCTACGGCCATATAATACGCTCAGTTTTTGATATGTATAAAATTCCATACTTCATAGATGAAAAAGTGAGAGTCTTAGATCATGCAATAATCAGTTTTGTCATTAACATTTTGGATGTTTATCTGAGATCTTACAAAAGCGATAAGGTAGTTGGCTTTTTAAAATCAGGATGCATAGGTGCAAAAAAAGATGATATATATGTTGCTGATAATTTTATCCTTGCCTCAAACGCATCCAAAAATACCTGGCTTGACGATGATAAATGGGAAAGAGCAACAAGTTTCTTTGCTGAAGGAGACACAAAAAAGATTAAATCTCTCGATAGAGTAAGGGATGGATGGATACTTCCTCTGGCAAAACTTCATGACAGCATAAAAGGACGTCATAGCGTAAAGTTTATAACGGAAAAAATATATGCATATCTTATTGAAATAGGTTTTGATAAAACTGTTTCGGAATATATCAAACTTTTCAAATCTGATGGGAATATGTTTCTTGCCAAACAGTATGAAAGAGTGTGGGCAACCCTTATAGAAGCATTTGACTCCCTTGTGTATATACTTGGAGATACCCAGGTTAACCTCAGTGAATACAGAAAATATCTTTATGATGCGTTTGATCAGCAAAAAACAGGAATAATTCCCACAACACTTGACGAGATAATTGTCGGAGATATCAAACGAACAAAAAGCGGTGGTGCAAAATACCAGTTTGTTCTTGGTGCAGTTGACGGTTCTTTCCCGTCTGTTGCACCTGATAATGGAATAATCACCGATGAAGAGAAAAAGAAACTTTCCTCTCTCGGTGTTGAACTGACACCAGACAGAAATCAGCAGGCATATTTTGACAGATTTCTCATATATTCTGTTCTCACACATCCTGATAAATGTCTTATGATTTCATACCCGGCATCAGATAATTCTTTCTCTTGTGTTCGGCCTGCTTTTGTAATATCAATTCTTCAAAAGATGTTTCCTGCATTGAAAAAAGACGGCGGTGTTATTTGTGATGGCGAAATATATACTGAAAATACAGCATTTGAAACTTTGATTTCATCTGCAGTCGCCAAAAATGACGATGATAACATATGGAAAGATATATACACATATTATCTTGAAAATGACGAAGAAAAACTTTCGTACATAGACAGGCTTACTGACTGTAAAACCGAAGTTGATGTTATAGAATCGGAAATCATGCAAAGATTGTATTCCGACGAGTTTTATTCGACGGTTTCAAGGCTTCAGAGATATAATTCGTGCAGATATTCATATTATCTTGAATATATGCTTTCTTTGCATGAAAAAAAGACATATGGTATAGAAAGCACAGATGTCGGAACGCTTATTCATTCCATAATAGAGAATGCTTTTGCTGAACTTTCAAAAGAAAACAAATCTATGAAAGATGCAGATAATGACTTTTTTGTTAACCACATAAGAAAGCATCTTGATGAATATATATCTGAAATTGAAAACAATGGCACAAGCATCAGCGTCAGAGAGAAATATTTCATAAAAAATCTTGAATCTTCATTGCTGAAATCACTTCAGGTTCTGAAACAGCATCTTGTTGACTCAAAATTTGTACCCCTTGGTCACGAGATTACATTTGACGATAATTCCATTGGTTGCATTGAGTTTGAACTTGCAGGCGGAAAAAAAGTTAAAATAACAGGGAAAATAGACCGGGCAGACTATTTTGAAAATGAAAACGGAATATATTACAGAATAATCGACTATAAAAGCGGGACAAAATCCTTTAGTTTTACAGATGTGTTTTATGGTCTTGATGTGCAACTTCTCGTATATATGAATGCCCTTGTGAAAAAACAGGAAGGGGCTCATCCTGCCGGAGCATTATTTTTCAGAATTAAAGATCCGGTTGTAAATTCCAAAAGTCATGATAGTGAAGAAAAGCATCTTTTTGATTCTCTTGCAGAGTTTAAGATGGATGGAGTAGTTTCTTCTGAGCCAAATGTACTGGAGGCATTTTCAAAAAATTCGTTCAAAACAACAAATAAAGTTTCAACATCTCAGATGAATATGCTTTGCGACTATGTTGATTCTGTTGTTAAAAACAGTGCTGAAAATATAATCAGCGGTCACATTGATATCAACCCATACATTCGCTCTGATGGCCGCAGTCCCTGCGGATACTGTAAATATAAAGAAATATGTGCAGTGGAGGATAAACTGGAAAAATCTTTTAGAAAAACAGAGAATCTATCCAATGTAAATGATGCATTTGAAAAAATTTCATCTTCTGTGGAATTTGGGGAGGTGCAAATTAAATGAACTGGACAAAAGAACAGAGTTATGCCATAAATATGCCTGTATCAGATATTATTGTTTCTGCAGCAGCAGGATCGGGTAAAACGGCAGTTATGGCAGAAAGAATTCTTAAGAGACTGACCGAGGAAAATTGCGTAGACATAGACAAAATCCTTGTTGTGACCTACACCCAGGCTGCCGCTTCTGAAATAAGAGAGCGCATAATGAAAAAAATTGTTGAAAAAATGGATGAAGATGGTGACGGGAAAAGACTTTCGGAACAACTTTTGAAACTTCCGTATGCTCACATTTCAACAATTCATGGTTTTTGCCTCGATCTTATAAAAAAGTATTTTTATCTTCTTGATGTTGATCCGGGAGTGAAAATTGCAGATGAAACAATGGTTTCTGATTTGAAAAAGCAATGTATTGATAAAGTTTTTACAAATCATTACACTCAAAATGATAAAGTTTTTCTCGACTTGATTTCTGAATATACAGACAGATATGATACTACGGTTTCTGATGCAGTTATTAAACTTTATGATTTTTCAAGAACAATGCCGGAACCGTATGAGTGGATAAACGGGCTGTCTGGGCAGTACAGTTCGGAAAATACAGTTGCAACAGAGTACATATCAAAGTGTGCCTCAATGGCAGGCAGAGTTGCCATTGATGAGTATATGCAGGCGATAAAACTATGTGACGGAAAAGAAGATTGCATAGTTTTAAGGAATTTTTTGGAAAAAGAACTCCAGGATGTAACATATGCAATAGAAAAAAAGAATTATAAAGAAATGTACGAGGCTCTTTCAACGTTAGAGTTTGCCAACTGGCGTCTTGCAAAAGGTGATAGTGTTGTGAGAGAAGAATGCAAGGTTCACAGAGAAAACGCCAAAAATATTATAAAAAAGAATCTTATGGAAAAATATCTGGTGTATGCTCCCTGTGAGATAGAAAAAGATAATGCTCATGTCTTTGGATACATCGAAAAACTTGCCGAACTCACATTGGAGTTTTCAGATGAATTATGGAATGCAAAAAAGGAAAACAATATTATTGATTTTTCCGATTTTGAGCATCTCACTCTAAAACTTTTGAAAAATCCCGATAACACTCCGACTGATGTTGCATATGCTGTGTCTGAATCTTTTGAAGAAATATATGTTGATGAATTTCAGGATTGTAATAATATACAAAACACAATTTTCAACTATATTTCAGGAGCAATACGCAACAAACCCAATGTGTTTTGTGTTGGAGATATGAAACAAAGCATTTACAGTTTCAGAGATTCAAATCCTCTGATTTTCCGCGATAAAACAGAAAAATATGAACTCTATGACGGCGTTGAATGTAAAGGTGCAAACAAGATTTTGCTAAACTCCAACTTCAGAAGCAGAAAAACAATCCTTGAATTTGTCAACTCACTGTTTTCACAGATAATGAGCCGTGAATGTGGGGATGTAACATATGATAAGGAGGAAAGGCTGAACTATGGAGATGGCTATATTCATGTGAATGAAAACACACTGTCTGTTGATATTGATTTGATAGATTCTTCAGATTCGTTTGATGATAATACATCGACGGATGTATGCAACGATAATGACACATCAGTATCAGATGAAGAGATTTCCGATATTGAAGCAGAGGCAAAACATGTTGCATCAAAAATTAAAAAAATGATTTCTGACGGATACAAATTATATGACAGCAAAGCAAAATGCGAAAGGACAGCGCAATATAAGGATTTCGCAATTTTGATGAGAGGTATAAAAACAAGTGCCCCCATCTTTGAAAAAGCCCTTTCCGATATGGGAATTCCTGCCTATTGTGATTCGGGCACTCCATATTTTGATGCTCCGGAAATAAAATTCTTGATTTCTTTTTTGAAAATGATAGACAATCCGGATGATGATATTTCTCTTGTTGCGGTTATGAAGAATCCTTTCTTTGGATTTGATGAGAATAAACTCCTTGAAATCAGGCTTTCAAACCGTAAACTATCATATTATGAGTGCATAAAAGAGTATTGTAAAAACCACAAAGGAAATCTTTGTGACAGGTTGAAAGCGTTTCTTGATACAATTGGTTCATACTATGAAAAATCAAGGTATATGGATGCCAATGAATTTTTAAGATATCTCATTGATGACGTCGGTTATTATGCATACCTTTCAACATTTTATGACAGCAAACTCAAAAAAGCAAATGTCAGATTTCTTCTTCACAAAGCCAAAGAATTTGAAACAGAGGGATTCAAGGGTATATATAACTTTGTTAATTATGTTGAGAACTATTTGGGTACAAATTCAAAGGAAAGTGCAAAAATTCTCAGCGAAAATGACAATGTTGTGAGGATAATGACAATTCATAAATCAAAAGGTCTTGAATTTCCCATTGTTTTTCTTTCCTGTACAGGGAAAAAATTCAATAAACAGGATGTAAATTCAAAATTTGTTTTTCACAAAGAATATGGTATAGGTGTAGATTCCGTATACAAGGATATATCAGCCAGATTTAAGACTGCAAATAAGATTGCATCAAGGCTTAAAATGTCATATGAACTGATATCGGAAGAACTCAGAGTGCTATATGTGGCATTAACAAGAGCCTCTGAAAAACTTGTTATAACTGCGTCTGTAAGCAACGGACCGCGTTTTTTGTCAGAATGTGAGAGTAGTGTTGCAAATGAGCCGCTTCAGATTAACCCATATAAAATATACTCATGCAACAACTTCATACAAATGATCCTTATGGGTGTCTCACGTTGCGAAGGATATCCTGAACGCAGAAATGATAAATTGCTTGTATCAGGTGATTTCACTGTTAATATGAATCTTATTAATAAAAGTAATATCAAAAGCAGTGTCAAAAGTGAAGACAAACCATTCTGGAAAGATTTGTATGACGGTCCAACGGAAAATTATGAAAAATTAAAAATGCGTCTTTCATATGAATACCCGCATTCAGATTCTTCTCTTTATCCGTCAAATATGACTGTAACAGAAGTTAAAAGACTCTATTCAGAGTCAGAAGATTTCTACACACCCTTTGATGATGTTTCTCTTGAGTCTCCGAAATATTTTGGTAAAAAGCAGAAAGTTTTCGGAAAGAAACTGGGAACTCTTGTTCATCTTGTTATGGAAAAACTTGAATTTGACAAAATTTCAGATCTTAACTCTGTCGAGAATCAGATTAAACGTCTTGCAGACAGTAATCTGATAACAGAGGAGGAAAAATCTGTGATAGTTCCTGAAAAAATATATAAATTTTTCCTTTCGGATATCGGCAAGGAAACACAAAGGCATCATCATAGTCTGAAAAAAGAGTTTTCATTCAAATATCTTGAAAATGCCGGAAAAATTTTTGGGACGGATTTTGATGACAGAATAGTTGTTCAAGGGACAATTGATGCATTTTTTGAAGATGAAAATGGTGAAATAGTTCTTATTGACTATAAGACAGATTCAGTTGCTGACAGTAATTGTGATTCCATAGTACAAAAATATAAGACACAGTTGGACTATTATGCAACGGCACTTGAAAAAATATACAATAAAAAGGTCAGAAGTAAAATTTTGTATCTTTTTGACATAGACAAAAGTATAACATTATAGTATTCAGGAGGATAAAATGGACATTTTTAGTATTTTAAGCCTTATAGGCGGCCTTGCCCTTTTCCTTTATGGTATGGATCTTATGGGGGACAGCCTTAAAAAACTTGCAGGCGGAAAACTTGAGTCGGTACTTGCAAGACTAACGTCAACACGAGTTAAAGGATTTATATTAGGCTTTGTAGTTACAGCAGTAATACAGTCATCATCTGCAACTACAGTTATGCTTGTAGGTTTTGTTAACTCAGGTATTATGAAACTGGGACAAACCATCAGCATAATACTGGGGGCAAATATTGGTACAACAGTAACAGCATGGATTCTCAGTACAGCAGATATCAGTGGTACTGCTTTTGTACTTAAACTTTTAAAACCTGATTCTTTTACACCAATACTTGCTGCAATTGGTGTTATAATGACAATGATTGCAAAAAATGATAAGAAAAAGAATACCGGTTGTATATTAATAGGATTTGCAGTTTTAATGTTTGGTATGGATGCGATGAGCGGCGCTGTGGAAGCACTCAAAGATAATGAGTCTTTCACCAGCATTCTGACAATGTTTGGTGACAATCCTGTAATGGGTATTGTTGTCGGAACAATTTTCACGGCAATCATTCAGTCTTCATCTGCATCTGTCGGTGTACTTCAGGCTCTTGCCCTCACCTGTGTTATTCCATATTCCACAGCAATCCCAGTAATTCTTGGTCAGAATATAGGAACAACAATCACACCAATACTTTCTTCCATAAGCGGAAATACAGAGTCGAGACGAGTTGCAGCAGCATGTTTGTATATTAAGATGATAGGAGTAATTGTTGTATCCTGCGCATTTTATGCCATTCATCATTTTGTTGGCTTTGACTTTATGGCGCAACGTTGCACAGCGCTTGATATCGCTGTTGTTCACACACTCTTTAACGTATTTTCCACAGTTATTCTCATGCCGTTTTGTACTGTCATTGAAAAAATTACAATCAAAACAATCAAAGGGAAACAGACAGATGACGAAACAGACATATTCTCAACCCTTGATGAACGTTTCCTTGATGTTCCGTCTTTTGCTGTTGAAAAATGTCGTGAACTTGTTTGTGAAATGGCAAAAATTTCTCAGAAATCATTCCAGATGGCTGTTAATCTTCTCGATAATTTTGATAAGGAGTCATTCGAAGAGATTGAAAAACTTGAATCCCTTGTGGATAAATATGAAGATAAAACCAGCACCTATCTCATAAAAATTGCCGCAAACCATATGTCGACAAAAGACAGTAAAGCGGTGACTGAACTTCTCCATTGCATAGGGGATATAGAAAGAATTTCTGACCATGCATTAAACATTGCAGAAGTTGCACTTGAAATGCATGAAAAGGACATTGTTTTTTCTCCTGAGGCACAAAAAGATATTAAGGTTGCAACCTTTGCAGTTGTTGAAGTTCTCACCCTCGCAATTGATTCGCTTGTTTCTGATGATCTTGGTATTGCAGTTAAAGTTGAGCCTCTTGAACAGGTAATTGACAGACTCAAAATCAAAATTAAAGACGGACATATCAACAGACTTCGTCAGGGCGATTGCACAATGGAACTTGGATTTATTCTTTCAGACCTTCTTACAAACTATGAAAGAGTTGCAGACCACTGTTCAAATATTGCGGTATGCATTATTGAGATTGCTCACAATTCCTTTGAAACCCATGAATACCTTAACAGAGTAAAACATGGAGACGAAGAAGAATTTAATGAAATGTACGAACATTACAGTTCAAAATATGCTATATGACAGAGTCAAAAATCTTGACTTTTAAACCAGATAGTGATAAAATATTATCAGTAGTATTCGTACTTTTAAAAACCAATAAAACCGTTGCCGACCGGCAACGGTTTTATGTATATATGAAAGGTGTATTTTTCAGTATTTGATGAAAATCCGGGGAGTCATACTGCCTGAAATAAAAAGCAGTATGATGTTTGTCATCTGATTTTCAGAAAGGTAATTAGTTTTATGGAATATAGTTCTCTCAGCAAAGATTTACAAAACAGAATAATTAAAAAAAATCCACGTCTTGCAGAAAATATGAATTGCTCCCAAAGACGCAGAAATGACCATGATATTGCAAATCTTTGGAGGCCTGCATATGTAAGAGATTGTGAAAAGATTCTTCACTGCCCGTATTATAACAGATACAGCGACAAAACTCAGGTGTTTTCATTTTATAAAAATGATGATATCTCAAGACGCAGTCTTCACGTTCAATTGGTTTCAAGAATTTCAAGAAATATTTCTTCTCTTTTAGGACTTAACGTTGATCTCGCAGAAGCCATAGCACTTGGACATGATCTTGGTCATCCGCCATTTGGTCATGCAGGGGAGTCTTGCCTGAACGAACTTTCCCTTGAATATTCATCAAAGGGATTTATGCATAATATCCATTCTGTAAGAGTGCTTGATAGGATTTTTGACTATAACATATCATTTGAAACCCTTGACGGAATTCTTTGCCATAATGGTGAATTGCCTCTTGGAAAATACGTTCCTCAGACAGATAAAAACTTTGATGTTCTTGATCGTGAAATCGAAGAGTGTTATAAGGATTCAAAAAACTGTGCAGGACTTATTCCGGCAACGCTCGAAGGGTGTGTTGTACGAATCAGCGACCTTATTGCATATCTTGGAAAAGACAGACAAGATGCCAAGAGAGCAAAGGTAATTGAAACAGAAGATATGTTTGACGGTGGAATTCTTGGGAAGTTTAACGCTGTAATCATAAATAATCTCATAGTGAATGTTATAGAAAACAGTTTTGATAAGCCCTATATTAAAATTGATGATGAATATTATGAAGATCTTAAAAAAGCGATGGATGAAAACTACAGATATATTTACCTCAGTGACACCGTGAAAAAAGTACAACAGGAAACGATAAGACCCATGTATTTCAACGTTTTCAAAAAACTTCTTTCAGACATACGTCTTGGGCGAAAAGATTCTTATATTTTCAGACATCATATTAATTATATAAATAATGTCAGGTCATATTATTCGGATATTGACTATTTTGAATCAAACACACCTGAGGACATAGTGGTAGATTACATTGCAAGTATGACAGATGACTATTTTTCCGATCTTTATGAATACTATTATCCGGACTTTAAAAAGCCTGAATATGTATCGTATTTCAAATGATATTTCTTTAGGAGGAAATTTTTATGAAATTAAAAAAGGTAATTGAATTGCTTAATGCAAAAAAACTAAATTGCAGCTGCGACGACGAAATAGAAGTCTGTGCTGCATGCGGTTCAGATCTTATGAGTGATGTTCTTGCTTTTGTAAAGGATCAGGCTATGCTTTTAACAGGTCTTGTTAATCCTCAGGTCATAAGAACTGCTGAAATGATGGATATGAAAGCAATTGTTTTTGTGAGAGGTAAAACTCCCGGTGATGAAATACTTACTCTTTCAGATGATGCAGGAATAGCCGTGCTTTCAACAAATGATCCGCTTTACGTTGCTTGCGGAAAACTTTATTCAGAAGGTCTTCGCTGAAACGGGGGGTGTGCATATGAGTTCGTTTAAAGTTCAATATGCAATAGACGGAGAAGATTTTTCAATTGCAGGCGAGGCATCAAGAAAACTGAAAAAAGTACTTCAGAATCTTGGCGTTGATCCTCAGATTATAAGAAAAGCAACCGTGGCAATGTATGAAGGTGAAATCAATATGGTGATTCATGCCGATGGGGGAGTTATTGATATTGAAATCACAAAAGATAAAATACATATGTTTTTGAAAGATCGTGGTCCCGGAATTCCAAACATTGATCTTGCAATGACAGAAGGTTATTCAACTGCATCTGAAAATGTCAGAGAACTTGGATTTGGAGCGGGAATGGGGCTTCCGAATATGAATAAATACACTGACTATATGAACATAACAACAGAAGTTGGAGTGGGAACCACAATAGAAATGATTGTTAATATAACACAATAGTCTTTACTTCCCCTTTGGGGTACTTGGAACGGAGATGAAGTGTATGAGTAATATTATTCATTCAGTTACATTAGATAGCGACAAGTGCAAGGGTTGTACCAACTGTATAAAAATGTGTCCGACTCAAGCCATACGTGTTCGCAAGAAAAAGGCAAAAATAATAAAAGATTTATGTATAGACTGTGGTGAGTGTATCAGAGTCTGTCCTTATCATGCGAAAAAAGCTGTTACAGATAATTTTGATATGATTCACAATTATAAATATAAAATTGCATTACCTGCTCCTGCCTTTTATGGTCAGTTCGACAAAGCAACGGATATAAATTCAATACTCCACGCTCTTGTCAAAACAGGGTTTGATGATGTATTTGAGGTTGCATATGCCGCACAGATTGTGACCGAAAAAACAAAGGAACTTATAAAATCCGGTGAACTTGAAACTCCGATTATCAATTCGGCATGCCCTGCAGTTGTAAAACTTATTTCGACAAAATATCCGAGTCTTATTAATAACATTATTCCGCTCATTTCACCAATGAATCTTGCGGCAAAACTTGCAAGGTTTATTGCTGAGGAAAAAACTCCCTACAAAGGAAAAGAAATCGGAATATTTTTCATAACCCCCTGTGCTGCAAAGGCAACTTGTACAAAATATCCTCTTGGACTCAAAGAAAGTTGCATAGATGGTGTTTTTTCCTTTAAAGATATGTATCTTAGGGTAATACCACATCTTAAAGATAACACGCAAAAGGATGATATTTCCAAAGCCGGATTTGAGGGTGTATGTTGGGCGAACAGCGGTGGAGAAGTTTCTGCTCTTGAAATGGAAAACTATATTGCCGTTGACGGGATACATAATGTTATACATGTTCTTGAAGAAATAGAAAATGAAAAACTTGCAGATGTTGAATACATAGAAGCACTTGCTTGTATTGGCGGTTGTGTCGGAGGCCCTTTGACTGTTGAAAATAATTTTGTTGCACAGACACGCATAAAGAAGATGGCAAAAACGGCATCAGATAAGAAGGTCAGTGAAGAAATCGGAAAAGTCAATGCCTTGTGGGAAACCCCTGTTTTTGTAAGGAAACCGCGAATTCTTGATGAAGATATGAACGTTGCTATGGAAAAACTTGCAAGAATTGATGAGATTTACGCAAACCTTCCCGGACTTGACTGCGGTTCCTGTGGGGCACCTAATTGTCTTGCTCTTGCTGAAGATATTGTAAAGGGTTATTCAAAGGAAACAGATTGTATAGTTAAGTTTAAAGAGCGAATAGCCGAAATTGCCAACGAAATGCTGGGAGCACGTGAGGAGGAAATAAGATGAAAGTGAATGAAATCATTGATAAATTACATCTTGAAAGAGTTTCAGATGCAGGGAATACTGAATCTGACGTGTCAGGTTGTTTTGCCTGTGATCTTCTCAGTCTTGCAATGTCTTCTGTGGAAAAAGGGAATATATGGATTACAGTTCAAACCAATGTTAACATTCTTGCCATTGCTTCACTGACGGAAGCGTCATGCATAATAGTTGCAAATTCAATGAACATTTCAGATGCCGTCATAGATAAGGCGAAAGAAGAGGAGATATGTCTTCTTCGTAGTGACAATGGCGTATACGAACTTTGCAATATGATAGGGGATATCATATGAGAGTATATTATGACTTTCACATACATTCGTGCCTGTCCCCGTGCGGAGATGAAGATATGACTCCGAATAATATTGTCAACATGTCACTGCTTAAAGGTCTTGACATAATTGCGGTAACAGATCACAATTGTGCAGGAAACGTAAAAGCCTGTCAGGATGCAGCGATGGGGACAAATCTTACGGTTGTTGGCGGAATGGAAATTGAAACAAGCGAAGAAATACATATGGTTGCACTGTTCAGAAATTCTGAAAACCTTTATAAACTTGAAGAAATAGTATCAGGAGCGTTACCTTCGATTAAGAATAAAGTTGAAATTTTCGGACAGCAGATACTCATGGATTCAAAAGATTGTTTTAAGGGATTTGATGAACGGTTTCTTGTAACTGCAACATCAATAGATGTAATGACACTGTACAAATATGTTTCTGAACTCGGAGGGACGCTTTTTCCTGCACATATTGACAAAACATCATACAGCATCATCTCAAGCCTCGGTTCAATTCCTCCTGAATTAAGATTTTCTGCTGTTGAGGTGAAAAAGTCTCCCGAAGGAATAAAACTGTCACCCGACACAATAGTCATCCACAACTCGGATGCCCACTATCTTTGGGATATATCGGAAAGGGAGAATTATATTGACATTAATTCGGATAATGTCATAGATGTTTTATCCATATTGCAACAAAAATAAGTCATAAAATTGTGCATAAAGACGAAATTGTTATTTTTTTGTCAAAAATATAGCGATATTTTTATTTATATGTTATAATGTATTGGTTGAAATTTTATAAATTTAAATAATTATAATTACATTTTACAAGGAGGTTATCAAAATGGGTGAAATTAAGGCTCCGGCTTTTAAGGACACTGCAGAACAGAGTGCAAAACTTCAGGAAGTCATCGCAAAATATCGGGGTACACAAGGCGCTTTGATTCCCGTACTTCACGAGGCTCAGTCAATCTATGGCTACTTGCCCTATGAAGTTCAGCAGAAGATTTCTGAAGGTCTTAATGTTCCAATGTCAGAAATTTACGGCGTTGTTACTTTCTACACTCAGTTCTCTATTTATCCCAAAGGAGAATACAATATTGCCGTTTGTCTTGGTACAGCATGCTATGTTAAAGGCTCCGGCGA